>JAAELC010000425.1 GCA_024227135.1 Gammaproteobacteria bacterium | reverse complement strand
TCTGCTGTCCAACGGCAATTTGGTTGCCTCGGGGGAGTTTGACAAAAACCGCCACTGGGTACGCTGGGAAGATCCCCATAAGAAGCCGTCCTATCTTTTTGCCCTGGTGGCCGGAAACCTGGCACAACTCAAGGACAGCTTTACCACCATGTCCGGCCGCAGCATTGATCTAAGGATTTACTCTGAAAAGGAAAATATCAGCCAGTGTGACCATGCCATGACCTCCCTGAAACAGTCCATGCGCTGGGATGAGGAGCGGTTCGGTCTTGAATATGACCTGGATCTTTATCAGATCGTAGCCATCAACGACTTTAACGCCGGTGCCATGGAGAACAAAGGCCTGAACATATTCAACGCCAAATATGTGCTGGCAGACCCCACAACAGCCACGGATGATGACTTCATGGGGATCCAGGGAGTGATTGCCCATGAGTACTTCCACAACTGGACCGGGAACCGTATCACCTGCCGGGACTGGTTTCAGCTCAGTCTCAAGGAAGGGCTGACGGTGTTCAGAGATCAGGAGTTCTCGGCTGATATGGGCTCCCGGGGAGTGAAACGTATCGAAGACGTACGTCTGCTCAGGGCGCATCAGTTTGCTGAGGATGCGGGCCCCATGGCTCATCCGGTGCGGCCGGACTCCTATATGGAGATCAATAACTTTTATACGGTGACGGTGTACGAGAAGGGTGCGGAAGTCGTGCGCATGCAGCGAACGCTTCTGGGGGCCGGGGCCTATCGCCGTGGGACAGATCTTTACTTTGAGCGGCATGATGGCCAGGCGGTAACCACCGAAGATTTCACCCGGTGCATGGCCGATGCCGGAGAACTGGATCTGGAGCAGTTCAAGCACTGGTACAGCCAGGCCGGGACACCGTTGCTGGAGATCAGCGATGACCATGATTCTGCCGCCGGCGTGTACACGCTGACGGTAGCTCAGAGCTGTCCCCCAACGCCGGGGCAGAACCGGAAACAGCCCTTCCATATACCCTTTGCGGTTGGTCTGCTCGACGGGCAGGGTAATGATCTGCCCCTGCAGTTGCAGGGTGAAGCCTCCCCAGCGAACTCCCGAACACGGGTGTTGGAGCTTCGCAAGGCTAAAGAGGTTTTCCGGTTTACCGGGTTGCCCACCAGGCCGCTGCCCTCGATGTTACGGGGGTTTTCCGCACCGGTGAAACTGGTGTTCGACTACAGTGACGAGGATCTGATGTTCCTGATGGCTCGTGACAGCGACGGTTTCAACCGCTGGGATGCTGCTCAGGTACTGTTACAGCGTGTACTCTTCAGACGTATTGAAGAGCCTGGGTGCACTGTTCCAGAGGCATTTTTTCAGGCATTCAGCAGTACCTTGAAAGACAACGTGATCGACCAGGCGTTGTTGGCAGAGATTCTGACGCTGCCTTCTGAGTCCTACCTGGGTGATCAGATGGAGCAGGTGGATGTGGAGGGCATCCATAGGGTCCGTATGGGGTTGCGGCTGGAGCTGGCCCAGGGGTTGCGTGAAGAGTTTCTTGTCGTATATCAGAACAACTGTACCCCGGGTGACTACGACATCAGTCCTGCATCCATTGCCCGGCGGCGCTTGAAGAATCTCTGTCTTGGCTATCTGATGGACCTGGAGGAAGACGATATCTATCGGCTCTGTGCCACTCAGTGTGTCGGTGGTCAGAACATGACCGATGTGCTTGGAGCACTCATGTTCATGGCTGACAGCAAAGCGCCCCAGCGTGAGGAGCTGCTTGATTCATTCTACGGGCGTTGGAAGGATGACACCCTGGTATTGGACAAATGGTTTACGGTTCAGGCTGTTTCTCGAAGGATGGACACCCTGGATCAGGTCCGTTCATTATTGGGGCATCCCGCGTTCTCCATCAAAAACCCCAACAAGGTGCGAAGTCTGATCGCTGCTTTCTGTACCGCCAATCCAGTCAGATTCCATGATTCGGAAGGGGAGGGATACCAGTTTCTAGCCAACCGGGTGCTCGAGCTGGATGCTCTGAACCCCCAAGTAGCCGCCCGTTTGATGCGTGCTCTGGCACGCTGGAAGCGTTACGACCCTCACCGCCAGCGGTTGATGCAGCAACAGCTTGAAAGAGTCGTCTCTGTCGAAGGAATCTCCAGGGACGTTTACGAAATCGCTTCCAAGTGCCTGGGGAATTAGTCAGCGTCCCGGTCTGTATTGATCTGGCAGGATATACGTCTCTTTCATGGTTACTTACATGGTTAATCAGAGCAGTACAGACCGGAGGTAGGTGCACTCCTCCGGCTGAGTTATTCGATGGCTTCCCGGACGATGTCATCGAGGAGTTGCATCAATGCCTCTTCAACCCCGGATGCGTCACCGAGCATGCTGGGTTTGCGGAAGGCCACATAAGTATTCCTGCTGTCACCGGCTTTCTGGTAGACGCTGATAGTCAGGGGGCAGGTGGCCATGTTCGCCGGGTGTGCCACTGACATTTTGTGGGACATCAAAATGCTGCAGAACTCGAGGGATTCTGCCTGCTCGTAGAGTTTCTGCTCCAGTCCCGTATCGGCAGCAGTACGCTCCAGCATCTCACTGATATGCAGGGTACTGGTGATCAGCATTCCCTGGCCGGTTATCGCCATTTCTATCCCCGATTTGGTGTCTTCGTAATCCAGATCGGTTTTGTAGACCCTGATGGGAGAATCCGCGGGTGTTACCAGTTGAGCTGCCAGCGGCAAAGTGGTGATGAGCAGCAGTAAAGCGAGGACGGATCTGAGCATCTTGGGCTCCTCTGGTGGGATTATCGATCAGTATCGGTGGTCAGTGTCTGGAATGATACTAGCCCTGGAAGCTGGTGGGTAGCTGGTCGATAACGGGTTTGCAGGCACGCTGCCAGGTGGCGCATCCGGTTCTGTCTTTTACTGAACCCGTCAGAAACCACTGGCTGGCCTGCTTTCAAATGTGGTCGGCTTCTGCGATTTTATTGCGCCACTCCCCTGCGCGAGTCAGTAATTCCGTGGTATCGAGTGTGGTCAGGGATTTGTTTCTGAGCAGTTGTTTACCCGCCACCCAGACATCGCTGACTTTATCTCTGCCGGTGGCATAAACGAGTTGTGATACAGGGTTATAAACCGGCTGGGTTTCCGGATCCCCAAGGTCGACAGCCGTGAGATCGGCCGCCTTACCAGCTTCCAGTGATCCGGTCTCTTTGCCCAGGCCCAGTGCGATTGCTCCGTTTAACGTGGCCATGCGCAGTGCCTGGGCCGCCGGCAGGGCACTTGCGTCATTTGACAGCCCTTTGGCCAGGAGTGCCGCGGTGCGCATTTCGCTGAACATGTTGAGGTCATTGTTGCTGGCCGCACCGTCAGTACCCATTGCCACGTTCACCCCGGCATCCAGAAGCCGGGTAACTGGACAGAAGCCGGATGCCAGTTTCAGGTTGGACTCCGGGCAGTGCACCACACTGGCACCTTTTTGACTGAACCGCTCTAATTCCTCGTCTTCCAGCTGTGTCATATGCACTGCGATCAGTGCAGGAGACACCAGCCCTAGATGTTCCAGACGTTCCAGGGGGCGATTGCCGAATTTGTTCAGCCCCTGTGAAACTTCGTCACGGGTTTCGTGCACGTGCATGTGAACGGGCAGATCCAGTTCATCGGCCAGGGTACGGATCTTTTCCAGAGGAGCGTCGGAGACTGAATAAGGTGCATGGGGTGCGAACGCTGTGGTGATGAGGCGGTCGGCTCGAAATCGGTCGTGTACCGCCAGGCCCCGTTGCAGATAATCGTCCGGACCATCGGCCCAGGCCGAGGGGAAGTCCAGCATGATCAATCCCATCACCGCCCGCATTCCTGCCTGGGAGGTGACACGTCCTGCCACATCCGGATAGAAATACATGTCGTTGTAGCAGGTGATTCCACCCCGCAGCATCTCAGCCACTGCCAGTCGGGTCCCATCTGCAACGAATTCCTCGCCTATCCACCTGGATTCCGCCGGCCAGATATGCTCGTTCAGCCAGGTCATCAGGGGCAAGTCGTCGGCCAATCCCCGTAACAATGACATACTGGCGTGGGTATGGGCGTTGATCAGCCCCGGAATAAGGGCATGGCTGGGCAGAGCGTGCTCATGAACCGGTTGGTACTTCTTCCAGGCCTCTGCAGCCGGCAGAATCTCCAGGATACGTCCTCCCTGAATGGCCACACAGTGATCATTCAACACCTGGCCTTCGGGCTCCACCGGAATTACCCATCGGGCTTGAATCAAAGTATCGACATTCATGGGGTTACTCCTTTCAACGTGACAATGGGGCAACTATTGCGGGGTGAGTAGATACCATTCAACAATAGTTCGGGGTATGTGTAATATGGACGTTTTTATCATGGGAACATGCCCGATGGATACCTTACCACTCACCATGCAGGCTGATGCGGATCACGCCATCGTCTGGCAAAACGATCGTCTCTATCTGCTCGATCAACGAATCCTGCCCGCCAGGGAAGAGTACCTGGAACTTCAGACCGCAGCAGACACAGCACGTGGGATCACCGATATGGTGGTGCGGGGCGCGCCGGCGATTGGAATTACTGCGGCCTATGGTGCGGTACTGGCGGCCCGGAGCAGATACCGGGAGTCCCCGGTGCAATGGCGGGAACGGATTGAGCCGGACCTGGATTGTCTTGCCGGGGCCAGGCCAACGGCCAGCAATCTGTTCTGGGCACTGCAGCGTATGCGGGGAATCATGGATAACCTGGCGGGTGAAAATCCGGAACGGGCACTGCTGGCGGAAGCCAGGAAGATTCACGAAGAGGATATTGCCGCCAACAGAATGATTGGCGACCTGGGTGCCGGGCTGGTAGAGGGAGAGGTATCTGTCATCACCCATTGTAATGCAGGGGCGCTGGCAACCGGCGGTTATGGCACGGCCTTGGGCGTGATACGCAGTATTCACGGCAGAGGCAGGCTGAAAAGGGTGTTTGCGGATGAAACCCGGCCCTGGCTCCAGGGTGCGAGACTCACTGCCTGGGAACTGGCCAGGGACAGTATTCCGGTGACCCTGCTCACCGACAGCGCCGCGGCCTGCCGCATGGCCCGCGGGGGGATTGGCTGGGTGATAGTGGGTTCGGACCGAATCGCGGCCAATGGGGATGTGGCCAACAAAATAGGTACCTATGGTCTGGCGGTGGCCGCCCGGTATCACGGCGTCAAGGTGATGGTGGCGGCACCGGCGTCGACGGTGGATATGTCCATGGCCAGTGGCGCTGAAATACCGATCGAAGTCAGGGACTCTGAGGAAGTACTGTATTGCGGTGGTACCCGGGTGGGTACGCCCGGGGTGGAAGCCTGGAATCCGGTGTTTGATGTGACGCCGGCAACCTTGGTGGATGCGATAGTGACAGAAAGGGGTGTGGTGCTTTCGCCAAACGCTAAAAAGATGAGTGAAATGATGGGGTATGACGCCCAGAGCCGCTGAAAGCCGATCTGAACGATGATATTTAAAGGGTCGTACCCTGATTAGTGTGGTATTATTATCGGCTGATTTCAGCTGCTGGCGGGATGCTTCCGGTAATCGGGCATACGGGCCGGTGGCGAGGATGATAAACCGTTCATGACCGAATTTGCCAAAGAAGTTCTACCGGTCAATCTCGAAGACGAGATGCAGCAATCCTACCTCGATTACGCCATGAGCGTTATCGTGGGGAGAGCCCTCCCGGATGTAAGGGATGGGCTTAAACCGGTTCACCGACGCGTGCTCTACGCGATGAGCGTTCTGGGTAACGACTGGAACAAACCCTACAAAAAATCGGCCCGCGTCGTGGGTGACGTTATCGGTAAGTACCACCCCCACGGTGATACCGCGGTTTACGATACCATCGTGCGCATGGCCCAACCCTTTTCCATGCGCTACATGCTGGTGGACGGGCAGGGTAACTTCGGATCCGTGGATGGGGACGCGCCGGCAGCGATGCGTTACACGGAAGTGCGTATGGCACGGATCGCCCACAGCATGCTGGACGATCTGGACAAGGAGACTGTCGACTTTGCCGATAACTACGACGAATCGGAAAAGGAGCCCGTTGTGCTCCCGGCCAGGGTGCCCAATCTCCTGGTAAACGGCTCCGCGGGTATCGCCGTGGGCATGGCGACGAATATCCCCCCCCACAGCATTACGGAAGTAATCAACGGCTGTGTCGCCCTCATCGATGATCCGGCAGTGGGTGTGGACGGTTTGATGGCCCATATCCTAGGCCCGGATTTTCCCACTTACGCGCTGATCAACGGCGCTCGGGGTATTCATGAAGCTTACACCACCGGCCGGGGACGGATCTATCTGCGTGCCCGCAGTGAAATCGAGACCGACTCTGCCACCGGCAAGCAAAGGATCCTGGTTCACGAACTGCCCTACCAGGTCAACAAAGCGAGAATGCTCGAAAAGATCGCTGAACTGGTCAAAGACCGGAAGATAGAAGGTATTACCGAGCTGCGGGACGAGTCGGATAAGGACGGTATGCGGGTCGTAATAGAACTGCGCCGGGGCGAGGTGGCTGAGGTGGTTTTGAACAACCTCTATCAGCATACGCAGATGCAGACCGTATTCGGTATCAATATGGTAGCGCTGGTGGACGGCCGTCCACGGCTTCTCAACCTCAAACAGATTCTTGAGTATTTTATCCGTCATCGACGGGATGTGGTCACCCGGCGCACACTGTTCGAGTTGCGTAAGGCGCGGGAGCGGGCTCATGTGTTGGAAGGGCTGGCTGTGGCACTGGCCAACATCGATGAAGTCATCGCGTTGATTAAATCCGCCCCGAGTCCTGCCGAGGCCAAAAAGGCACTGCTGGCACGGTACTGGCAATCAGGAACGGTAGACGTGATGCTGGAGCGAGCCGGGTCCGACGCGTCCCGGCCCCAGGACCTGGATCCGTCCTATGGTCTGACGGACCAGGGATACAGGCTCAGCGCGGTACAGGCCCAGGCCATTCTCGACCTCAGGCTGCATCGTCTTACGGGGTTGGAGCAGGAAAAAATTCTCAAAGAATACAGTGATATAGTTGATAAAATTAATTATTTGCTGGAGATTCTTTCGAGTCCCGAGCGCTTGATGCAGGTGATTCGGGACGAGTTGGTCGCCATTCGGGAGCAGTATGGGGACGAACGTCGCACTGAAATCATTCAGAGCCGTCTCGATCTCACCCTGGAAGACTTGATCACCGACGAAGAAGTGGTGGTGACGCTCTCCCATGCGGGTTACGCAAAGGCCCAGTCCATCGACAGCTATCGTGCCCAGAAACGGGGTGGGAAGGGTAAGTCCGCCACGGCCACCAAGGACGAGGATTTCGTGGACAAGCTGCTTGTGGCCAGTACTCACGACACTATTCTGTGTTTTTCCAGCCGCGGGCGAGTTTATTGGCTCAAGGTCTATGAGTTGCCCCAGGCCGGTCGTATTGCCCGGGGTAAGCCGATTGTCAATCTGTTACCCCTGGAACCGAAAGAGAGAATCAACGCCATACTCCCGATCCGACAGTATTCCGATGAACACTACGTGTTGATGGCGACCAGCTCGGGGACTGTGAAGAAAAGTCGTCTGACTGATTTTTCCCGGCCCAGGGCCACCGGCATTATCGCCGTGGATCTCAGGGAGGATGATCAACTGGTTGGCGTATCCATCACGGATGGTACCCGGGACGTGATGCTGTTCACCTCGGCCGGGAAGGCAATCCGGTTTGACGAAAGCCAGGTACGACCGATGGGCCGTGCGGCCTGCGGTGTGCGGGGTATCAAACTCGGGCCGGGGCAGCAGGTCATCTCGCTGATCGTCACACAGCCGGAAAGCAAGGTATTGACGGTTACCGAAAACGGCTTTGGCAAACGTACCAGCATGGATCAGTTTCCCGTGAAAGGTCGTGGAGGACAGGGGGTCATCTCCATCAAGACCTCGGAACGCAACGGCGATCAGGTGGGTGCGGTGCTGGTCGATGACGATGATGAGGTGATGTTGATCAGCGATGCCGGGACCCTGGTGCGAACCCGGGTATCCGATATATCGATTCTCGGTCGGGATACCCAGGGCGTAACTATGATCAGGCTGTCGGGTAAAGAGAAACTGGTGGGGATCGCCCGTGTGGAGTCCCTGGAAGGAGATGGGGAAGAAGATTCTGATGTCGCCCTCGACTCTACATCAGGTGAAGATTAATTTTAATTAAATTACAAAGCATTAAGCTGGAGAGTTAATAATGTCCAGAAGTTACAATTTCAGCGCGGGTCCGGCAGCACTGCCGGAAGAGGTCTTGGCCCAGGCAGGGGAAGAGATGCTGGATTGGCAGGGTAGCGGCATGTCCGTTATGGAGATGAGCCATCGGGGTAAAGAGTTCATGTCCATTGCCAGTCAGGCGGAAGCCGATCTGCGTGAGTTGATGGGCATTCCCGCTGGCTATAAAGTCCTGTTTCTTCAGGGGGGGGCATCGAGTCAGTTCGCCATGGTGCCGATGAACCTGTTGCAGGGCAGAAAGTCAGCGGATTACATCAATACGGGCTCCTGGTCGAAAAAAGCGATCGCAGAAGCAGGTAAGTACTGCGATGTAAAAATCTCAGGGGCTACACCCAAAGGGGAGTTTACCGTGCCGGCCGCGGAAACCCTGGAGTTGAACAGCGACGCAGCCTATCTGCATTACACGCCCAATGAGACGATCCAGGGTATAGAATTCCCCTATGTACCCGAGACCGGAGATGTGCCGCTGGTGGCTGATTTCTCCTCTACTATATTGTCCAGGCCGGTGGATGTCAGCCAATACGGGATCATCTATGCCGGTGCCCAGAAGAATATTGGGCCGGCAGGCCTGACCGTGGTGGTTATCCGGGAAGATCTTATCGCAGAACCAATGGCCGGTACTCCGGCCATGTTCAGGTATGGCACACTTGCCGGTGCTGACTCAATGTACAACACCCCCCCAACCTACGCCTGGTATATCGCCGGGTTGGTTTTTCAGTGGCTCAAACGCAAGGGGGGGCTGAAGGCAGTCGCGGAGATTAATGAGCGAAAAGCCGGTGCGCTCTACGCCGCCATTGATGGATCCGGTTTTTACGCCAACCCGGTTGATCCCCGGTGCCGCTCCTGGATGAATGTCCCTTTCACCCTGGCCGATCCCGAACTTGATGCCAGTTTCCTCGCAGAGGCCAAGGAAGCGGGGCTGGTAACCCTGAAGGGTCATCGCTCTGTAGGGGGCATGCGGGCCAGCATCTATAATGCGATGCCGGAAGCAGGGGTACAGGCATTGATCAGCTTTATGGCTGATTTCGAGAAAAGAAAGGGATAGGTATTTCAGGGACAAGAAGCAGGATACAAGGGACAAGAGGTGTGGGGGCCTGGAGCGGATACCGGTTTCAGGTACTCCTCTGGCACTGAAAAAAAGGATTCAGCTGGATAGTGCCTTTAGTTCTGATTAGATAACTTAATGTAGGAAGTTGCAAAAGATGTTCAAAGTATTGACTTTAAATAATATTTCTATCGCTGGTCTTGATCGTTTGCCACGGGGTAAGTACGAGGTAGCCTCGGAAATTACTCGCCCCGATGCGATTCTACTCCGTTCATACAAGATGCACGACATGGTTGTCCCGGTCACCGTCAAGGCCATTGGCAGGGCGGGAGCAGGGGTAAACAATATCCCGGTGGAACGTATGACTGAAAAGGGGGTTCCCGTATTCAACGCTCCGGGAGCCAATTCCAATGCGGTGAAGGAACTGGTGTTGGCGGGTATGTTGATGGCTGCACGCAACCTTGGCCGGGCCTGGGGATTTGCCCGGGAACTGAATGGGGAAGACGGCGAGATCACCAAGGCGGTGGAGCAGGGGAAGAAGAACTTTGTCGGGTTCGAACTTCCGGGCCGGACCCTGGGTGTGATCGGTCTCGGTGCGATTGGGGTTAAGGTGGCCAATGCCGCCCGCGCCATGGGCATGAATGTGATCGGCTACGACCCGACCATCACCGTGGAGAGCGCCTGGAAGTTAACCGCTGAAGTGAAACAGGCGATCAGCGTGGATGATTTACTCAGCCAGTCGGATTTTGTTACTTTTCATGTGCCGCTGATCGATGCCACCCGCAATATGATCAATGGGGATCGGGTCAAGTTGATGAAAAAGGGTGCGGTGCTGCTGAACTTCTCCCGCTCCGGCATCATCGATGACGAAGTGGCGGTGAGTGCTCTGGATTCAGGGCAGTTATACGCCTACATCTGCGATTTTCCCAGCAACCTCCTGAAAGATCATGACCGATGCATTACGTTGCCCCATCTGGGTGCTTCCACTGCCGAGGCAGAGGAGAACTGCGCGATCATGGTGGCCGACCAGATACGTGATTACCTGGAAGATGGCAATATCACCAATTCGGTGAACTTCCCGGCGATCAATCTGCCTCGCAATGGCGGATTCCGTATCGCGGTGATCAACTCCAATGTACCCAATATGGTGGGTCAGATCTCTACTGATCTGGCTGAAGCCGGGCTCAACATCGTGGATATGCTCAATAAGTCCCGGGACAATATTGCCGTGACCTTGCTGGATACCGATAAGGAGCCTGATCAAGCCACCATGGAACGGATAGCCGGCATCGAGGGCGTGTTATCGGTCCGGTGTCTGGGTTGCACCAGGAAAGACTGACAAGGTATTTCCATGGGTGACCAGGAAAAACTTCGGGAGATGCGCGAACGGATCGATATGCTGGATATTCAGATCCAGGATCTGATCAATCAGCGTGCGATGGCTGCCAAAGATGTTGCCAGAATAAAACTGGAAGAGGACAAGGATGCCTTTTTTTATCGTCCGGAACGGGAAGCGGCGATCCTGAAGCAGATCCAGAAGCGTAACCGTGGTCCGATGGGTGACGAAGAGATGGCTCGTCTCTTCCGGGAGTTGATGTCCGCCTGTCTGGCTCTGGAACAGCCCATGAAAGTCGCCTTTCTGGGGCCTGAGGGCACCTTTACCCAGGCCGCAGCCCTGAAACACTTCGGCCACTCCATTCGAACCGTTCCCATGGGCTCTATTTCAGATGTGTTTCGGGAGGTCGAATCCGGCATTGCCCATTATGGGGTGGTGCCGGTCGAAAACTCAACGGAAGGGGTCATCAACCACACCCTTGATCTATTCATGCGCTCGTCCCTGTCCATCTGTGGCGAGGTAAATCTGCGCATACACCACCATCTGTTGAGCCTGGAGTCGGAACTGAATGGGGTGACGAAGGTGTATTCACACCAGCAGTCACTGGCTCAGTGCCGTTTGTGGCTGGACAGGAACCTGCCACAGGCTGAGCAGTTGACGGTCGGCAGCAACGCGGAGGCGGCGCGCCTGGTGGGCAGTGAAAAGGGTTCTGCAGCCATTGCCGGGGAAATGGCCGCAGAGTTGTATCAGCTTAAAGGTCTGGCCCGGAACATCGAAGATGAGCCCGATAACACCACCCGGTTTCTGGTGATCGGGCGCCAGAAGGCCTTTCCGAGTGGTGAGGACAAGACCACATTTCTCTGTGCCACCCGTAATGTGGCCGGGGGGTTGAGCGCGCTGCTGTTACCCTTGTCCCGGCATGGGATAAGTATGTCCCGTATTGAGTCCCGGCCTTCCCGGCAGGGCAATTGGGACTATGTATTTTTTATCGATATCGATGGTCATCAGGACGATCCTCACATCGCCGAAGCGCTGGAGGCCCTGCGCCCGGAGGCCCGCATGTTGAAACTGCTGGGATCGTACCCTAAGGCGGTGCTCTGAGCGAAGCCGCCAAGCCCAAATCCATTGCGACTAAGATGCCACTGTATCCGCTCATTTCCTTGATTCAACGACAAGCCTGATTATATGAAAACTAATAAATTTATTGAATCAGCCGCTCCCGGTATCGCCAATCTGAAACCCTACGTTCCCGGAAAGCCTATTTCAGAACTGGAGCGGGAACTGGGGATCACCGATTCGGTGAAGCTGGCTTCCAATGAAAACCCACTCGGCTGCAGTGATCGGGCCATGGCCGCCATTGGTGGAGAAATCCCGGAAATGGCTCGCTATCCCGATGGAGGAGGCTTCGCGCTTCGTGCCGCGCTGGCTGCAAAACATGGGGTCGACCCGGTACAGATTACCCTGGGTAACGGCTCCAACGACGTGCTCGATATGATTGCCCGGGTGTTTCTTGCCCCGGGGCGGGAATCACTGTTTTCCCAGCACGCTTTTGCAGTCTACCCCATCAGCAGCCAGGCGGTGGGCGCAACCCTGACTATTGCCCCCGCTACCGGTTATGGTCATGACCTGGAAGCGATGTCGTCCAGAGTGGGGGAGAGTACCCGGGTGGTCTGGATCGCCAATCCCAACAATCCGACCGGAACCTGGCTTGGAGGTACCGGGCTCGAAAGCTTTATCGCCAGTCTTCCTCCCCAGGTTATCGTCGTCGTCGACGAGGCGTATGCCGAGTATGTGGATGAGGCGGATTACCCGGATGCTACCCGCTGGTTGGACAGTTACCCGAATCTCGTGGTCACCAGGACTTTTTCAAAGGCTTACGGGCTGGCATCGTTACGCGTGGGGTATTCGCTTTCCCATCCCGATGTGGCTGATCTGCTCAATCGGGTAAGGCAGCCCTTCAACGTGAACAGTATGGCGTTGGCGGCCGCTGAAGCCGCATTGGGCGACCAGGCGTTCATAAAACGCTCAGTTGAAACCAATCGTCTGGGAATGAAGCAGCTTACCGATGGTTTCCGCGATCTGAACCTGGACTACATCCCCTCGGTGGGTAATTTCGTCACCGTTGATCTTGGCCGACCCGTGGAAGCGGTGGATCGTGAATTGCTTCAGAAAGGCTGCATCGCCCGGCCTGTGGCCAATTACGGGTTGCCTGATCATCTGCGGGTCACGGTAGGGCTGGAGCAGGAGAATAAGCGGTTCCTGAGTGCCCTTGGGGAGGTGCTTGCCTGATGTTGATTTCCCGGCTGGCGGTGATAGGTGTCGGCCTGATCGGCGGATCTCTGGTGCGGGCATTGCGAACGGCCGGGGAAGTGGGGGAGGTGGTTGGCTGCGGGAGAGGTAAGCCCAACCTGGAACGGGCCATGGAACTGGGTGTTATCGACCGTTACCACCATCGGGTTGAAGAGGCTGTGGAGGGCGCCGATCTGGTGTTTCTCGCGGTTCCTCTGGGGGCGATGGAAAGTGCATTCAGATCGATGCGTGGTCACCTGCAGCCCAATGCGGTCATAACCGACGGTGGCAGCGCCAAAGCCTGTGTAGTTGAGGCCTGTCGGGCGGCGTTTGGAGAACTACCGTCGGCATTTGTGCCCGGGCATCCTATTGCCGGAACCGAAGAAAGCGGCGTCGAGGCCTCATTTGCCGAGTTGTACCATAATCGCCGGGTTATCCTGACACCGGTAGAAGAGACATCTCCGGAGGCGTTGGAAAAAGTCGAAACCATGTGGCGGTTGTGTGGTTCCGATGTGACACAGATGTCTGTGGAGCACCATGATGAGGTGCTGGCCGCCACTTCTCATCTACCCCATCTGCTGGCTTTCAGTCTTGTGGACACCCTGTCAAGGATGAAAGAGAACGATGAGATCTTTCGATATGCAGCCGGTGGATTCCGGGATTTCACTCGTATCGCCTCCAGTAATCCGGTGATGTGGCGTGATATCTGTATCGCCAACAAGCAGGCGCTTGGGAAAATGATGACACTCTATATCGGGGAAATGCAGGAGCTGGCCACGGCAGTGGATCAGGGGGATTCTGAGCTTCTGCTGGAGATATTCAGCCGTGCCAAAGCAGCCCGTGATCGGTATATCGATGGGATAGTTTAGTCGCAAGTTACAAGTTTCAAGTTTCAAGTTTCAAGTTTCAAGTTTCAAGTTTCAAGTTTCAAGTTTCAAGTTTCAAGTTTCAAGTT
>JAAELC010000424.1 GCA_024227135.1 Gammaproteobacteria bacterium | reverse complement strand
TAGCCGAAGCCACCCGGGAGGTCTGACGGCAGTGTCCAGGGTGGTCCGAATAACCTGGGCAAAAAAGCAAGCCACGGGATGAATCATTTTTTCCGAGGCCCTAACGGGACGGTCGCTGATGCGCTACGGTTTCCCGGCCACGGGGGCGACGGGAGAAGTGGGCACGAACCCGACTTCATCTCCGCTGTCCAGCCGGGTGAAGGGTTCGGAGAACTGTTTGTTCACGACCACCTGAAAGCTGCCATCCCGGAACAGGTGGGCATGATTCTGTTTATCTCGTTTCAGCCATTCCACTAACGAGCTGACATCGACCACCGAGTCGGGCACCTGGACTTCCTCCGACTCCTTGCGCAGTTGTTGCGCCAGATAGGTGAAGTAGAGCAGCCGGAGGTGTCGCGGTTCACCCGCCGTATCGTGGCGTTCGATGCCCAGACCGGCTGTCTGTTCCAGATAGCGTTTCCAGTTCTGTTCCCTGTTTTCACCCAGGTCGTACAGCGTATCCCAGGAATAGATACCGGTTTCATGGCCATCATCGAATATCAACCTGACTGCATACTGCCCCTGGGGCTCGATATGGGTGATATTCACATCTTCCTTTCCGACCACCGGAGCGTTCATGGTGCGAACTTCTTTGGCCCGGGAAAATACCCGCAGGTATTCACAGGGCAGTTCGAATCTGGCCCCGTCGGAGAAGCTCACTGCCAACAGCCTGGATTTACTGTGCAGTTCGATATCGACGGGTACTCTTTCGGGTGTCTTCGTGTTCATGGGATGACAGTATGCCGGCAATCGATAGGAAACTAGAAAACAGGTGGCAGTCGGGTTCGTTTGACTGGCAGGAGGTGGTGAGCTGTTTTTTAGCGAACTGCATCTGTCGTGACGGGTCGAAACCGGATACTCGCCGATGATGACACGGGCGGGTAACTACACATGGATGTCAGTAGTGATCCACCAATCAGGGTGTTTGTCAAGCACTCCGGTAATCTGCCCGTGTCAGGTGTCGGTGATGCGGTCATAGTAGCGGGCACGAAACAGAAGGCGTCCCTTGGCCTCATCCTCGAAACCACTGCGGGTGTGCAGGACGTTGTTGCAGATGATTCCCTGTCCGGCCTGCAGTTTTCCTTCGAAATGGTAGGGCGTGTCGGTTCTCAGTAACTGCTTGAGTACGCTGACCGCCTCCTGGGTCAGGGGGTCGTCCCGCCAGATGATGCTGCGACTCCTGTCGGTATAACGCATGTGCAGCTGCCCCCCGGGAAGCACCCTGAAAACAGGGCCACTGCGGTCTGGTCTCAACTCCTTGCCGTTGACTGTGTTGGCAGGAATCGTCATCGCTTCGGGGTGCATCAGGCTTTCGATGTAAGCGGGATTTTGATCCCGCAGCTTCAGGTAGGCGATCTCATGGTCCAGCAGCTGGTTGGCTCCACCCTTGGATGCGGGTTTCACGCAGTGCAGCACCATGCCCAGAATCTGGTGACTCAGATCATTGTAGTAGCCGTCGGTGTGCCAGGCGATGGGGCGGGTGGTATAAGGGATGTACCCCTTACGAAATGCATCGGGTTGCACCTTCAATGAACTGATCGCATCCTCATCCGCACCCCTGTTGCGGTCCAGCCGCTCCAGGCCGAATCGGTCTGCCAGGCTCCGCACCAGGTTTTTGTCCGAGTCCCCGATACCGGCCGTGGCGTAGACCACCATGTTGGTCTTACGCAGCCGTTGCATGATCTCGGCGTATTCGGATTTCGATAGATTCAGGGGATCCTCGATGGTGACGGTCAGCTCTTCCAGATGCTTGGGATAATCCTGGAGTTTCTGCTGCCGCCATGCCTGATAAAGGGTCTCTTGAGCGGGATCAAAGGGGGAGTTTTCCGGTGGGTTCACCACTGAATACCTTGGGTTGCGCTTCGGCCTGCTGTCAGGGTGGGTCGGGGAACGGCCGACACTCATCAACAGGCTGGTGTTCCCAGGGATCGTTGACCGTGGCCCGGGAAATCAGGTGTTGCCTGAGCTATCAGACCTTAACTATACCGCCTCCGCTGAACACAATACCAGCGGTTTGCTACCGGTATGAAACTATTGCCGTCACTGGCCTGTCGGGAGAGCCCCGGGGCGGCCGGAGGATAATCCCTCGTTCACGATGGGGGCAAGAAAAGGGGTGTTGGCTGTTCTGCCGGTATCTCGTTCCCTCGGATTCAGAGTTGAAACCTCATCCCCGGTTCCGTTAGACTCCGTCTCACCAGACAGCAAAAGGAATTGCTGATGAATCGATCAATTCGCACCCTATTGACGACTATCTCTTCCATCTCCCTCCGTGTCCGGCTTATTCATGGCCCGGCATCATGCTGTCGTGTTCCCGCTTTACAGCCACGAGGCAGGTTTTCGAATACTGAACCCCGGGATTATTCATGACGCCCCTGAAACGACTGCTGGCCTTTCTCAAGCCCGCCCTGGTCTGGTGGCGAGGGACTTTTGTTTATCGGTTGTTTTGGGTTTGTGGGGGGCGGCGGGTTTTTACGCAAGTACTTGTATTAACTTTTAGCATTTCATCATTGTTATTTTTAGATGATTTTTTATCTAGACCGGTGCTCGAGCTAGAGCAAATGCCAAAAACCTCAGGGGTGGTCGAAAAGGTCAGGGAAGGTGGAGGTCGCCATAAGCGCTGGCGAATCCGATTGCGCTTAGATGATGGGGCGGATCTTTGGTTTGATAGAACACATACTAAATCAGATGAACCCGAACGGCTCCAAGCTGCTGAAGGTAAGCGTGTAACCATCTGGTATCAGGAGGAATACAGCTTACTCACACCCTTTTTCTATCGTCATGCTAATCAATTGAACAGTCACGGTGAAGTTGTTCTTGATTACGGCTGGTTGCTAAAAAATAGACTCAACTATAGAGCTGCTGGTAGT
>JAAELC010000423.1 GCA_024227135.1 Gammaproteobacteria bacterium | reverse complement strand
CGTCGCTAAATCCGTTCGATGGGGAATATTTTCGTTCTCCAGCAGGTGCCTGCTATAGTCTATGTTCGAGGACGTCGACAGCGTCCGCTTGATTTGGTTTTGTGTGATCATGCAACAAGCATGCACTACTTAAACAAATATGTCCTGCTTACTAATGAGGGTAAGCGGCAGTCCTAGCGGTGTTTTCATGGAAAGAGGGACGGAGACAACCAAAAACGGGGGAAAGTTGATGCAGGGATACCTGTTCTTGCCACAACCCTGCGATCTGTGCTGAAGGGAAACCACTGCTGTCTGTAAGGAACTCACTGGGGAATGCTGAACACCTGAATGGATTGATCCTTGCACCGATAGCGCTGGCTCTTTTTCTTCTTGTGCTTTTTTCGACGGTCGCTGACGGTCACCAGTGTATTTTCATCCACCCAGGCAACACCTTCGATATACCGATAGATTTTTATCGGTTTACCTTTTTTGGATGCGTAGGTTTCACCAAAACAGGACACTTCAACGGCACGGGGGAAATTCAGTATTTTTTCGGTGGTGATGGTCCATTCTCCGTTTTGAGTCAATAACCAACCTATCCAGACAGTGGAGTCCTCCTGGGATACGATAGCCATTCGCCCATCAGGCCGAATACTGATACCGGAATAGTCTTCGAAGTCCGCTGCATCACCGAGAGCTATAGTCCGGGTCTTTCTCCATCCCGAATGAGACCGCTCGAATACCTGCAGCCGACCACCGTTTTTCGGGCCATCCCGCTTGCAGAGGTTGCCCTCGCAAAGTGCCAGAAGGTAATTATTACCATCCATGCTGACGTGTGCCAATCCCTCGAAACCTTTGTCGCGGGCGTCAACGAGAGGAGTATCCCCCATATTCAGAATCTGCAATTGGCCAGATGTTCCATTCATTTCATAAGCCACGACGGCACCATGCTTCTTTCCGTGACCCTCGATCAAGGCATACAGTGTATCGCCGGAGGAGGTAATTCCCTCGTATCCCTTTTCATTCAGCGGAACAGTCACCTGACGGATTCCAGGTAAAAAACCATTATCTGGATGAGGTAAAAGCGATTTGTGAATTCTGGCGATTTTATCCGTGTTATCGAAGACCACCAGAAAAAATTCATCGTTCACCATGACACCGCTGGCTTCCATCTTCTGATTCCCATCCTCATGATCGCTGAATGCCTGGGAAAGAGTGCTGATTTTAGCCTCTCGAATCAGCGATAGTTCCATGGCCTCACTGCCTGCAACAGGGGACAGGGCGGTAATAATGCTGATGACAACAGCAACACTGATAAGAAAGATCATTCTGTCAGGTGACATGGCTGTTTACTCTCCAGGCGTATAGATGGCTTTCGTGTAGCTACTCACACCGCACGGGCAATCTGTTGTGGAAGACGCCGTATAACCCTCCCTGCAGGCTTGGCTTTGGCATTCATGCCAAAGACATTTCCTCCACAGACCGACCATGGGGGGTAACCTCCGGGGGGGGGGAGCAGTTACGCCTTTGTTATCAGGGTTCATGTGTCTGTTGACCCATACGTGTAAAGTATACGCGAAACCATTGCAGGCTGTGTCCCCTGAGGATCGGACAGGCCAGAATCCGTTACCGAAGGCGGTTCCCCCCCGCTCCGCGATTGAGTCTGTTTTTAAGAGCCTGTCCGGCTATTGGAGAGTAAGAAAGAGGAATATGTGCTATCTTCCCGTTGAGTAATGGAAATACCGGCAGTGTTGCTGCGAAAGGATTCGGCCGGAAAAACTCGAGACCATGCCCGGCTGACCTCTGAATCAGGGGAGGCTGGCGAATTTCGGTTACCCCGGTGAATGGCCAGTTTTTTAGCGCCCCTTCAATGGGACAGTGACGGGTTCAGTCAATATCACATTGAAGGCGTACCAGGAGCCTGTCCGAGAATAGACTGATCTACTGCGGACCAGCCTGATTGGCCAAATTTCCCGATCATTTTCATTAAACAGGCCCACTATTTGCCTCAAATGATCGAAAATCTGACTCAACCAGTCTTGTCCTCGCTACTATCGCTATTCTCGGACTGGCTCCCAGTAAATCGACAACACGGGGGTGGTCAATCCCCGGCATCCGAGGCTTGCCCATGTCCGATGAATTCAGAGAACAGTCACTTCAATATCACCGATTGCCAGTTCCCGGCAAAATTGCGGTCAATGCCACCAAGGTGCTGGCCACCCAGTTCGACTTGTCCCTTGCCTATTCTCCAGGGGTAGCCCATGCCTGTAACGCAATCGTAGAGGATTCCGGGCAGGCCTCATCCCTTACTGCACGGAGCAACCTGGTCGCGGTAATCACCAATGGTACTGCTGTTCTCGGACTCGGCGCTATCGGGCCTCTGGCCTCTAAGCCCGTGATGGAAGGGAAGGGTGTGTTGTTCAAGAAGTTTGCGGGTATCGATGTATTCGACATCGAAATCGATGAACAGGATCCGAATATGCTGGTGGAGGTTATCGCCCGGCTGGAGCCCACTTTCGGCGGTATCAATCTGGAAGACATCAAAGCCCCGGAATGCTTCGAGGTGGAAAAGCGATTACGTGAGAGGATGAATATCCCGGTTTTCCATGATGATCAACACGGCACCGCCATTATAGCCGCTGCTGCTGTTCTCAATGGCCTTCGGCTGGTTAAAAAACCCATCGATGCGGTAAGACTGGTGGCTTCGGGTGCTGGGGCGGCAGGGCTCTCCTGTCTGGATCAACTGGTCAGGCTGGGGGTAGGAAAAGAGAACATCATCGTTTGCGACAGACTGGGGGTGGTGTACGAGGGTCGGAAGGAGGAAATGGACCCGCGAAAGGCAGGGTATGCCCGGAACATACCGGAAAGGACACTGGCCCAGGTGATTCCCGGTGCCGATATCTTCCTGGGGCTGTCTGCACCCGGGGTACTGACACCGGAGATGGTCAAGACGATGGCGGCGTCCCCCCTGATACTGGCATTGGCGAATCCTGATCCGGAGATCATGCCCGATGTGGCACGGGCAGCCCGACCGGACGCTATCGTGGCCACCGGTCGTTCTGATTATCCAAATCAGGTCAATAACGTGCTTTGCTTCCCTTATCTGTTCCGCGGTGCGTTGGATGTCGGGGCCACCACGATCAACGAGGAAATGAAAATGGCTACGGTGGAAGCGCTGGCGGATATGACCATGCAACAGGCTTCTGAGAATGTGGCCAAAGCCTATATCGGGGAAGAGTTGAGCTTTGGACCGGAGTATCTGATACCCAAACCCTTTGACACCCGCCTGATTCTGGATCTTCCGGTTGCCGTGGCCAGGGCGGCCATGAAGAGTGGGGTGGCGACCCGCCCGATCGCGGACTTCGATGCTTACCGTGAACAATTGGGCAGAATTGTTTTTCGTACCGGCACCGCAATGCGTCCGGTATTCGAATGCGCCAAGGCTGATCCCAAACGGGTCATCTATGCTGAAGGGGAGGAAGATCGGGTATTGCGTGCGGTTCAAGTGGTGGTGGACGAGGGGTTGGCACATCCGATTCTGATTGGTCGTCGGACCCGGGTTCTCGCCGGTATCCAGAGATTGGGATTGCCCATTAAGGAGGACGAGCATTTTGAGCTCATCGATCCCTTCGATAACCCCCGATACGAGGAGTGCTGGCAAGCCTACCACAGGCTGGCACGTCGGCGTGGCATCGATCCAAGCGTGGCACGTATCAGGGTCAATACAAGACCCACGGTACTGGCTGCAATCCTGCTGCAACTGGGGTACGCCGATGCCATGGTCTGCGGCACTGTGGGTCGCTACGATCGTCACCTGAAGTTTGTCATGAACGTTCTTGGCAAGCGTGAAGGGGTAAAGAGCGCCGCAGCCATGAGCATGCTGATCACTTCCAAAGCGACGGTATTCATCGCTGATACCAATGTGGCGGTCGAGCCGGATGCCAAGCGGGTTGCCGATATTGCCCTGATGGCTGCCGACGGGGTCAGGCAGTTCGGCATTGAACCTAAAGTGGCATTGCTTTCTCACGCAAATTTTGGCTCAAGAAGAACGAAACCCGCCCGCAAAATGGCTACTGCCCTGAAGCTGATAAGGAAGCGGGCGCCAGAGTTGGAAGTAGAAGGTGAGATGAAAGGGGATACTGCCTTATTGGAATCCCTGCGGGAGCGGGTATTCCCCGATTCCCGTTTGAAGGGAACCGCCAATCTGCTGATTATGCCAAGCCTGGATGCTGCCAATATTTCCATAACCCTGTTAAAGATTCTGGCCTCGGAAGGTGTGGAGGTAGGACCCATCATGCTTGGATTGGGCAAGCCCGCTCATGTACTGAGCAAGTCGGCAACCATGCGGCGTATTGTTAACATGACTGCGGTGGCGGTGGTTGATGCTCAGTTGAATAATTCGGATAGCGGTTGATTCGGAACTATCGTTCTATATGGCGTCTAATTATTACGACCAGGTATCTATTTACCCCCCATGGGTGATCTGTTCCGGAAGACGTCGTCAATACCTCCCTGTCGACTTGGCTTTGGCATCCCTGCCAAAGACACTTTCTCCATAGACCACCCATGGGGGGTAATCTCTGGGGGGCTGAGCAGTTACACAACCCGCAAACCAGGCGTGTTTGAGCCATACAAAAAATGACTCGGGAAATCGTGAGCAAATCGTTTTGTAACAACAGACTGTCTAAGCAACTGATAGCGTGCTCGGCCTGTTTACTTCTATTTGGTTTTCCTTTCATGATGTCAGCATCGGAAAACCTGGATAAACACTTACCTGATTACCTATGAATCTAACCCATCTTTGGGGTGCAAT
>JAAELC010000422.1 GCA_024227135.1 Gammaproteobacteria bacterium | reverse complement strand
CTCCCGCAACAGTGAGTTCCACTCCTCTTGCAGGCTCATATTTTCCGGGAAGACCGTCCCGGCTCTCCGATGCCAATAACGTGCATTCCAGTCATCGCCTTCCTTGCGATGCAAGTAAGCGTGTATCCGCGCAGCCGTCACATCGTCTATCTGCTGTACGATCTCATGGGCTGTTTCCCACTCACCCTTCGCGTCATACCACAATGCCTGCAGACAGGGCTCAAACTCGCCCGGGCAACTATCCCGATCCAGGCTGTCCATGAACTCCTGGTAATGCATCCTCTTCACCTTGATAAAATGATGATCATGCCATATCAATTTCCACTGGGCTAAAGGTATTTTTTGAACGTGCTTGCAGTCACCGCCACGCTCAGTGCGAACAACACGGCAAAGGGTAAAACAATGAAGCCGGGGTGCAGACTGAATGGGAGAGCCAGATAGACCACCCAGGAAGTCACCACCAGGGGCAGCGCTGTTTTCTTCGCATAGTGGTAAACGAACGAGCTCTCCCTGCCTCCGCCCCAGCGACGTAGATCCCGCTGCACCAGCCCGTCGACGAGCGCGACCAGACTGAACATCAAAAAAACCGGCATTGCCAAAGTGAGGATCGCCAGGCGCACCGAGAACACCTGGGTGACCTGCATCATCGCGATCACGAACTCGGCAATGGGGTGGTAGATCTTGTGGAGTGTTGGCCTGACCCCCTGCTCATTTGTTGTCGGCCGCGGAGAGACCCAACGGATAAGGTCCACGAACTGCGTCACCTCGAACAGGTAGTGGTAGGTGTTGTCAGCAAACCGTTTGGCAAACCGTGCCGGGTCGGATAGAGGAGTAATAGACACCCAACTATTTGAAACCTGTCATCAAGCCTGGCCTCAATCACCTAATGAGGGAATCACACACTCTATCTCAGGAAAAGCAGGCAGAAAATAGCACTCAAAAGCACGCAGTTGTGCCAACATCTGAATGGATTACGGATGATCCGCTGTGTACAGAAGCAGTCCTGCTCGTCAGCGGCTTTGCCGGGAAGTAGGGCGGTGTTGAACGGGGATAATCCCGTTCAGGAGGAGAACAGCAGTTTACATTGCGAGCTTCCCCAGGCCCATTTCTGCCCGAGTTGAGCGCAGGCCTGCTCAACGGCCTCGGGACGCCCTATCAGGTGACAGAACTGGAGTTCGAATCGGCTGGTCATATGCAGCCAGTCATTGGGCTCGATGCGCAGACGCTGCAGTATCGGCGGGACATGGGCCGGGATGCCACCGCGTTTATCATCGCGTAGCGACCGCCCCGTCCAGTCGACCAACTCCAGATACTCGCTGAGTACAAAAGGAAGACCCTTGGGCATCGCCTGGCGTGGATTGCCCACAAAGGGCAACAACTCGTTGGGCTGTACGGCATCAGGCTCGGCTTTGTCCAATGCCGTCTGCAGATGCCGGATGCGTCGTTGTACAGAAGTGTAATCGGAACTTTCCGGCAGGTCCGCCATAGCGGCACGGACGGGATTGAGATCCACATAAGCCAGACAAGCGGCCAGGGCCGCTTCGTCCAACAGGGCCTGGGACTTAAACCGCCCTTCCCAGAATCGCCCGGTACAGCCCTCCTCGGCGTTGGCAAGCCGGGCAACATGTTCGTTCAGGCAACGCATGAACCAACTGATCGACATCAATCGTCCGCGCCAAACCTCGGCCATCTCCCGGAGGTTGTTCAATTCGGCCTCACACAAGACATCGCCTTGCAGGTAGCGATGGGACATAGTGATGCCGGAAAACACACCGTGCCAGCGTTCAATCACCTCATCAAGGCTCCAGGACTCGGCCATCGCCTGATCCACGTAAAGCACCGTATGGGTATGGTTGCTCATCACTGCGTAGGCGCAGACCCCTACTGCAAAAGTTCGGGACAGTTCGAGCAGTCTTTCCTCTATCCAGCCGCGACGGTGTTCGAAGGACCGGCCGGTGAGGGCATCCTCACCACACAGGAAGGCCCGGCGCACGCAGCGCGAGACGCAATGGTAGTAAGGCGTGGCCTCCAGGCTGATGAGGGACTGGCGGGGCTTGGGCATGTTTCCGCTCCCGATGTTCTCTTATTG
>JAAELC010000421.1 GCA_024227135.1 Gammaproteobacteria bacterium | reverse complement strand
TCCTGAAGAATGGGAGCGCCAATACCGCATTCGCCCGGTTTTATTGGAGACGTTTGTCGATACGCAGCGTTTCAAAGGCGCTTGCTACAAAGCGGCAAACTGGACCTATGTCGGGAAAACCAGGGGACGCGGAAAACTTGGACCGGCCGGTAAACAGAGCGTCCCCGTCAAAGACATATGGCTTTATCCACTATACCATCAGTTCAGAAAGCAGCTAACCCGATGATTTTATTGAGAGTGGGTTAGACGAATATTTACGCCACAAAAATACTATACTATTGATTTATAAGAAGTTATTGTTTTGAAAACCCAAAGATGGGCTAGCACAATATACATACCTGTTCCTCCCGGTGGTGATTCAACGGTGTTCGGGTGCCACCTGCATTCACGATAGAGAGCCAGCTATATCAAGGGTTTGCAGAGATGCAGACGCCTTCTATCAGGGGCAGGGATAGAATATAGTCGCGCTTTGGTCCCGTTTCTGAAATGCTAGGGCAACTTGAGTCATCCTTATTGCATAATGGTGGTGCTTAGCACCCCGCCCTGACCCCATACCAAAGGAAACCAACGATGAAGTACGCAATCCAAGCTACCCTGTTAATGCTGTTGCTATCCCTCCCCTTCACTGCCACTCTGGCCGACGAGTATGAAGACACCAAGCAGATGTTCGAAAAAGCCGGTGCCTCCAACATGTTCGAGACGGCGCATGGTTATGCTCTCTTTCCCACCATCGGTAAGGGTGGCTTCGTGGTCGGTGGAGCCTACGGTAAGGGCCGGGTCTATCAGGGTGGGCTGCATGTGGGCAATACCTCCATGACTCAGGCCAGCATCGGCTTCCAGGTCGGTGGCACCGGGTACAGCCAGGTTATTTTCTTCGAGGACAAACGGGCGCTGGATGAGTTCACCGGCGGCAACTTTGAGTTTGGTGCAGAAGCCCAGGCGACGGCAATAACCGCTGCTGCCGGCGCCACGGCCAACACTGCTGGCAATCGCACCTCAGCCGGCAGCGGAAAGAACAACACCACTGTTACAGGCGGTGGTTTTAACAAAGGTATGGCCACCTATACCATCACCAAGGGCGGCCTGATGGCAGAAGCCAGTATCGCCGGTCAGAAATTCAGCTACACGGATAAGTAATCGGGGGGCTCCGGTACAGGGTATCGGGGCCACTTCCCTTCTGAATTGAACAGGCTGTTCATGCTGCCTGGGATATTCGGTGAAACAAGGAAGGGTAGTTTAAAAACGAGACTTGCCCCTTAGTCTCGAGAGGTCACCAGTAAGATAAATAATTGGATATTCCCTGGTGGCACGGAACCTGTGTAGCATATCCTTGGAAAACTGTTTAACGCTGGCCTCGAAATTTCCCCGAGCGCTAAAGCTGGTCTTCTATCAGAGGCGTCAATTCTTCAATCTGATGAGTCACGCCCACGGCATCCTCCACGTCAACCCGAAAAGCGATACCGGTAAATTTCTCATCCATATTCCCTACATCATGAATGGATTCGATGATGTTGCGGCAGAGGTGTTCCTCCACGAGGAAAAAGAGTAAATCGGTACTGGTTCTTAACTCAGCGCCCAGGAAAGTCTTCAGAGATTGCACGCCTTCTCCACTGGCATGACTAATAATGGTGACGCCGGTTGCACCCGCTCCTTTAGCTGCCTCCACAAGATCCGATGTCCACTTCTCGTTCGTTATTGCGATGATCAGTTTAAACTTCATAACAAGTACCAGCTCTGCGGGCATCGGGGGTAGAGTAAATCAAAGCAGGTTCCAGGACCGTAATCAAGCCCCTGACCTGATAAAGTGACATACTACCCTGATTTTTTCGAACGCCGTTAGGCTTTTAACACCGAAAGTCACGGTTTTTACTGATTAGCCCGTTTCAGTCGGAAAGTGTCTTTAAAAACTTCAGGGATTTGAACTACACTAGTACTCCATTGATACGAAAGGCACATTTCGCTAACCACACCCCCTGGAGAAAGCCCCGGCCCAATCCAACGATACCGAGCAGGTGCAGCGGAGGCGTTGACCAGGCCTCTGCTGAGTTGGTCACAGTGCTATGCAAAGGACAACCTTTTTCGACCTGCACCCGTCAATACTGCGCTGAAACCCAGGATAAAGCCGAAAGCGAACTCACAAGGAGACAACACGAGTGAAACACCGAATGATTGTTTTGTGCTTGGCATTTACGGCACTGACCGGACCAGTGCTGGCCAACGCTGAAGAGAGACCAATGGGCTTTTTCGTCACCAGCGTTGGATCCGGGAACGGGGGAAATCTGGGAGGGCTGAAGGGTGCTGACGCCCATTGTAACCAGCTGGCAGCAGCTGGTGCAGGTAACAGAGACTGGAAGGCTTATCTGAGTACCGAGGAGTCGGGTAAACGGGGAATATCTGCCCGCCAGCGGATTGGCAATGGCCCCTGGTACAACGCCCACGGCATTCTTATCGGGGCCAATCTGACCGACCTGCACCTTTACAACAAAACCATTACCCTGGAGACAGCGCTGGATGAAAATGGAAACCGCATCAAGGATCGTTCTGATAAACCCAACGAGCATGACATTCTGACTGGAACCCAGGCCGATGGTACAGCCTACTTTCCTGATGACAAGGACCACACCTGCAACAATTGGACAAGCAGCAATGAAGGGAGTGCACAGGTAGATCATCATGACCGTCACGGTGGTGGCAATCTTTCCTGGAATTCTGCGCATCCCAGTCGGGGCTGCAGCCAGGACGCTCTGAAGGGAACCGGTGGGGCCGGAAAATTCTACTACTTCGCGGCGGACTGACTCCCGCCTGTCAGGCACCAACAGATCCCGTCATGATCAAAACAGACGGGGTCTGCAACATGGGATTCAAACTGACACCGGACTATTTGTACTGGAACAGCAAGCGGCAATGAAAGGTAGCTTGAATCGAGGTTCTTGTTACTACAGGTTTACAAGACCCCTGTACCGCGTGGCAAAGTCAATTCTCCCTGGCACAACCCTGCAGCATTTCGGCCCTAAGGACCGCGGAAAAAATACTTATCAG
>JAAELC010000420.1 GCA_024227135.1 Gammaproteobacteria bacterium | reverse complement strand
GTCTTTTGGCCCGGGTTCAACGTTGTGAAAAGGGTTGCATAGGAAAGCTATGCGCCCCTTTCCACGCCTTGAACCCGAACCAAAATACAGCGCAATTTCTGGATACTTATTAATTTCCGTGGCCCTTGAACCGGTTGGGTTCTTCCAGCGTCAGCAGATTGAGATCGGCAGGGGTTTGACGGTCTCAGCAACCCTCTGACAAAACGGAATATCAGGCACTGGATATTTCAATTTTTTGCTTCAGGGCACTCCGAATCACTTTACCATTTCTGGTTCGGGGGAAATCGTTCATGTAGTACACCCGCTTCGGACACTTGTAGGAAGCCAGGTGGTGCCTGCCATACTCAATCAACGAGTCGGTGTTTTTCCGGGCCCCGGTCTCCATGATCACACAGATGGCTACCAGGGTTGTTTCTGCATCAACGGCTTCCGGGACAGCGACGCAATCTGCAATATCAGGATGGGGCTTCATCACCCGTTCCACTTCGTGGGGGGATACCCGGTAGCCGAAAGTGTTGATGATGTCATCACGCCGGCCCTGAAACCAGATCGATCCATCCACATCTCTCCATGCGTAGTCTCCGGTAAAGAACCATCCGTCGTGACGTGTTTCCCGGGTCTCCTGTTCCCGATTCCAGTATCTTAGAAAGAGGCCGGGGTCCGTCTCCGCAACACAGATCATACCTTCTTCACCATCGGCAACCGGTTGGCGGTGCTCGTTGAGCAAGGCGATCTCGTGTCCGGGTTGGATGAATCCGGCAGACCCCGGCCGGATCGGCTTATTGACATCCTGGGATATGTAGTAGGAACACTCCGACATCCCTAATCCTTCATAGATTTCCTGATTAAAGCGTTCTCGCCACGCCACGCGCAATTCATCCGAAAGGTGTTCCCCGGCACTCATGCAGTGTCTCAATGAGGGCACGTCCCTGGCACAATAGCCGGTTTTCTGGATGATCTGTCGGAATACACGGGGAACACCGATGAATATGGTGCACTGGTGTCTGGCTATCAGCTTTGGCCAGTTGTCCGCCCGGTTATCTCCCTCATGGACGATCACGGTTTTACCGTTGAACATCGGATCCATCAGAGCCGTTCCCAGGGCATAGGTCCAGTTGAATTTCCCGGAGTGGAGGATTCGGTCAGCCCCTGTCAAGTCGAACCAGTGTTCTGTCGCCGGACGCCGACCGATCATCGCCCGGTGGGCATGCAGTACGCCTTTGGGGTGCCCAGTGGTGCCCGAAGTGTAAACCAGGTAAGCGGGGTCATCGGCTCTGGTAGGAAACGGCGTCCATCGATTCAGAGGCGCAGCCAGCCCGATTTCCAGGTCATGGAGTTTGAGGTGCCCGCAGTCAGCTGGGAGCGGCCCTTCACCGGCCAGCAGCACATGGCGGAGGGTTTTCGAGTATTCCAGCTCCTGGTGCAGTTCGTACCACATAGATTTATGGGTGACCAGAACCGCAGCACCTGAATCCTCCGCCAGGAAAACCACCTCTTCTGCCACCAGCAGGGTGGATGTGGGCACCGATATGGCGCCTGCTTTCATTGCGCCCAGAAAAGCTGTGGGGTAATCCAGAGAATTGGGCAGGCGAATCAGTACCCGCTCGCCAGGTCGTACAGGAAGCTTATCCAGCAGTTGTGCAAACCGACTGGTCAGTTCCGCCAATTCACTGTAGGTGGCACTGCTGATGCCCAGTTCATCGTCTTCGATGATAATGGCCTGCTGTTCGGCTACCGAGGTCCCGGAATGGGCATCGGTACAGGCGGCAGCAATATTGAAAAACTCCGGGATATTCCACTCCCAGGGTGTATCAAGATGCTCGTTCATTGTCATCGATTCAATAATGCTATGGTTTGAGCGTCAGCGGCGATACGGGTTCGAAAGGAACCGGCAAGCGATCCCAAGGGCTCTCTGTGGGGGATAACAGCTGAAGCTTCTTTTATTCTATCCAGGTTGTGGCAGTTCGATAATTGACCGCCCGGTACCTGCCGCTATACGGGGCAGCGATCCACATCCCTGTCGACCGGGCAGATATTCCAGTCTGCCCGCGACTGGGTCAAGCGGTTAACCCTTGGGATTGAATTTGGACCGGGCATCATCAAAAGCGTCTGACCAGGCCTGCCAGGCGTTCTCGGTCCCCTGCACCATGGCATCCCAGGCTCCTACGGCTGCATTCTGCATTTCATGCTGGCGTTTCAATGCTTCGTCGCGCATTTCACGAAGTGTTTCGAGTTGCTTGTCGAATTGTTCCCGGACTTCACCCTGCGCTGTACGTGCTCGGGCTTCCAACTGCTCGATATCCTTATTCCAATTGTCGAGCGTGGCCTTCAGGTTCTGAATGTATTCATCTCGGTCGGTCATCTCTATCCTCCAGGGAGTGCTGATGGGTTGATTTGGATAGACTTCTCTCCTGTTTCAGTCTTTGGACTGGCGGTGAAAAGGCGGTTAAAAATCACTCATATCACTTCTTTATTCTGGTGGGGGGATGGTTCGGCAATCGCTCTATAGGCTGAGTTATCCTGCTCGTACATCTGCCAGACTGCAATAAACAGCGCTGCAATCACCGGTCCCAGTACAAAACCGGTTATACCTACCAGGCTTAATCCCCCCAGTGTCGAAAACAAAATCAGGTAGTCCGGCATTTTTGTATCACGGCCCACCAGAATCGGGCGCAGAAGGTTATCAACCAGCCCGATTACCAGTACGCCGTAGGTAATGAGGATAACACCTTTGACCAGATCTCCGGCAATAATCAGGAATATTGCAGTCGGCAACCAGACGAGTCCCGCCCCGACGGCGGGCAGAAGTGACAGTACCGTCATCACCACAGCCCAGAAAATGGCACCCTGAATACCTAGAATGGCAAAGATCAATCCACCCAGGGATCCCTGAACCAGGCCTACTACCATGGTGCCCTTGACGGTGGCACGGGAGACCTCTGCGAACTTGTTGAAAAGCCGTTGCTCCTGTTCGTCCGGCAGCGGCATGGCGCATTTCAGGTGTGTCAGGATCAGATCGCCGTCCCGGAGAATGAAAAACAACAGGTAAAGCATAAGAAAGAACATCACCATGAATGTGGTGACGTTCTGACCGGCGCTCAATGCCAGTTTGGAAGCCAGCTGGCTTCCTTTTACCGCGGCAGTGGACAACTGCTGCTGCAGTTCATTCAAATCCACGCCAATTCGAGCCGTCCATTCGGTGATCTGAGGCAGAAGGTTCTGAATCCAACTGACCATCGCTCCGAGATCCAGTTCACCGGACTGGATGCGTGCATAAACCCCCGCGGCTTCGCCAGCCACGGCTGAGGTCAGCAGGAGGGCAGGTACCAGTACGGTACAGAAAATCAGGATAACCGTGGTCACTGCCGCGAGGGATCGGCGCCCGTTCATCCGGGTGACGATCCAGTTGTAGACGGGCCGGAACAGTATACCGATGACGGCAGCCCAGAAAATCGGTTCCCAGAAACCAAAAAGCAGTGCGAAAAAACTGATGCTGGCTGCAGCGAGTAGACCGATGAAGAATGGATGGCTGGAAGTGGGTAGCATGATGTATGGGCTCTGGGATTGGACGTTTGGAATATCGGATCGATACAGCCTGGAGAAGCCAGGGATGACGGCCATTGGGTGCCGGCAGGATCCGGTTCAGGGATTGGAAGGCCCGATCCCACCAGCAGGGATCGGGCGTGACATCTGTTAACGCCCCAGCCATTACCATGGGCGCTATTCGATCACCCTTTCCGGGGCATCAGAATCGTAAAGTCAAAATCCAGTACGACCGCCGGGTCATACTTGCCCTCATCGTTCTTGTAGGGGAAAGCGGCGCAGTCCTTGTCCTTGACGGCCACCATACGGAGACGCAGGGCACCCAGATCCTTTCTGCCGGGCAATTCATCCTTTCCCAGTACCTCAGACCAGGCGTAGACGGTGTCTCCGGCAAAAATCGGTGCTACGTGGCGTCCCCCATTGATGGCTGCGATTTTAAAGGCATTGGCCAGGCCATTGAATGAGAAGGCCCGTGCCAGACTGATGACGTGCCCGCCGTAGACAATACGTTTTCCAAACCGGCCATCTTTCTCAGTGTGCTGATTAAAATGTACCTTGGCGGTATTCTGGTAAAGTCGGGTGGCGATCATATGATCGCTCTCCTCCACGGTCATGGCATCCACATGATCGATTTTTTCACCCACCTGGTAGTCTTCCCAGAAAAAACGGCTGCCGGCCAGATCCGTGTCATAGCGGGAAAGGTCCAGCCCCTCCGGAGCAACCAGATCGGTTGTCGCAACTGTCTTTGGAAGATCGGGCACCACCGCTTCGGGGGCCGGAGTCCCGAAATCCTTCTTTCGCACCATCACCCAGCGCACGTACTCCAGTACCGTTTCACCCCGTTGGTTGGTGCCCACGGATTTTACGTACACGGTACCGGTCTTACCGTTTGAATTCTCTTTGAGGCCGATAACCTCTGAGACGGTGCTCACCGTGTCACCCGGATAGGCAGGAGCATGAAAACGGCCGGAAGCATACCCGAGGTTGGCTACCGCATTGAGAGATATATCAGGTACGGTTTTTCCAAACACCACGTGAAACAGGAGCATATCATCCAGCGGTGCACCGGGAAGACCGATGGCCTGGGCAAATGCACGGGATGACTGGACGGGGAATCTGGAACCATAGAGTGCTGTGTAGAGTGAGACATCCCCATCTGTGATGGTGCGGGGAGTCGCATGTACGATTCGCATTCCAATGCGAAAGTCTTCGAAAAAGTTTCCCTGATTGATCTTTGTGCTCATCGTTTTCCTCTGGTAACCGGTGTGCTTTGGTTGGATTAGGGCCGCGGAAATCAGTCAATGTCCGGAAATTGCGCTGGATGAACTGCGCAGCAGTGAATGGTTTGGGCGGAATGCCCAAGACCGGTGCCCAAGCGAAGCTGAGACAGCGTAGCGCCGGGATGCTTCAGATTCAAGGCGTGGCAAGGGGTGCATAGCCATTCCATGTCACCTTTTTCACCACACGGAAGCTGGCAGTGCCGAGCATTTATTTCCTGGACCGAATTAGCAGCATTGCAGGAGTCGCGGAAAACGGACACCCTTTGTTTGCCAACGGATGTCCGGGTTTTCCACGGGCACAGTGCCTCAGAACCCGTAGGCCGAGGCTCTGTCCGGATCTTTACTGGCAACCAGCCTGGCCAGGTCCACGATAACCTTGGCCTGTTTCCAGGTGGCGTCGTCCTGCATTTTACCATCGATCATCACGGCACCCGATCCATCGGGCATGGCTTCAAGAATACGCCTGGCGAAGCGTACTTCATCGACGTCCGGGCTGAAGACCCGTTTGGCGATTTCAATCTGGTTCGGGTGGAGAGTCCAGGCGCCTGCACAACCCTGCAGAAAGGCGTTGCGAAACTGGGCTTCACAGGCGTCACTGTCGCCAAAATCACCGAAAGGACCATAGAATGCCCGAAGGCCATTAGACAGGCAGGCATCCACCATGCGTGCCACGGTGTAGTGCCAGAGATCCTGCTGGTAGAAATTCCGCTCCCTGTTTTCACTGGGATCAGCCAGTACCCCGTAAGAAGGATGACCACCACCCACACGGGTGGTTTTCATGCCTCTGGATGCGGCCAGATCCGCTGGACCCAGGCTCATGCCATGCATGCGTGGGCTGGCTTGAGCGATTTCATTGACATTCTTCACCCCCTGAGCCGTTTCCAGAATGGCATGAATCAGTATCGGCTTTTCGACCTTGTGCCGTGCTTCAAGGAGTGCAAGGAGTTGATCGACGAAGTGGATGTCCCAGGGGCCTTCCACCTTCGGGACCATGACCACATCCAGTTTCGAACCCACGGCTGAGACGATTTCTGTGACATCGTCCAGAAACCAGGGGCTGTTCAAAGCGTTGACCCTTGTCCAGAGACCGGTTTGACCGAAATCCACCGCCTGTGCCACTTCGATGAAGCCCTTTCTGGCGGCTTCCTTGGCCTCGAGAGGAATAGCATCCTCCAGATTACCGAGCAGTACATCCACGTTCTTGGCAATCTGACCCGCTTTGGCACGCATTTTCTCGATATGCGGGGGGAGAAAATGTATGGTGCGCTCCAGTGCGACAGGCAGTTCGCGGATAGGGTCAGGTGCACCGATAGCAAGGGGGGTGTAAAAATCTGCGGGGGTTTTCATCTCTATTGATATCTCCAGTCGTTATACAGTGGACTTCCTTCTCATACGGGTGTCCGTCACTACAAGCTGCTTCCCTTGCGGTAGTTAAACCGGCCGTCGTTTCTGCCTGTCTGAGAAAGGCGATGCCGGGCATTTTATCACTTGGAGAAGCGGGGCTTGCACCCTTTTTTTACTCTGTTGCCTGCTCTAGAGGCAGGTTTTACGGTCTGAATAGCTTTTATCGGGCGAATACAAGCATGGATGGTCTGATTCCACAGGATTTTTTCCCATGGAGAGAAAAGAATAGAGACTGGTAATCTGCTTTTGTCGTGCCTTTCTGTTGCTCAGACTGTTAGACAGGCGATGCCTAATTTCCTAAACTTAGCGTCGCAAATTGGTTGTCTTCCCGGCAGGCCGGCCTTCAGTCAAGCCAGTGGTGGCAAATTCAGGCTCGTTGCCCCTGTGGGAAGATCATCTTGTTTCCAAACCCCACGCCTTCGATTTCAAGAACCACTCTTAGGAGACCCGAGTAATGCCAAAGACTGTCAGGCCACGCCGCAGCGTACTTTACATGCCAGGATCCAACGCTCGCGCACTGGAAAAAGGAAAAACACTTCCGGCAGATGGCCTGATACTGGATTTGGAAGATGCCGTCGCACCTGATGCCAAAGAAACAGCAAGACGCCAGGTATGCGAGACCGTCCAGGGGGGAGGGTATGGCAGACGGGAGATCATCGTGCGGGTCAATGGACTGGCCACCCCCTGGGGACATGCAGACGTAGTAGCCGCGTCATCCAGTGGCGCACATGCCATTCTCCTGCCAAAGGTGGAAAGTGCGGATATGATTCGTCAGCTCGACAATGTCATGACCGCCAGTGGGGCGCCGGATTCGATGGCGATATGGGCGATGATGGAGACTCCGCGGGGTATGTTGGAAGCACTGGCCATCGCAGAGGCTTCATCGAGAATGGAGTGCTTTGTGATGGGGACCTCCGATCTCGCCAAGGATCTCAACTGTGCCCATACCCGGGAGCGCTTGCCAATGATCACGTCATTGGGCCTCTGCCTGCTGGCTGGGAGGGCAGCAAATATAGCGTTAGTCGATGGGGTTTATCTGGATCTCAATGATGACGCCGGATTCGAGTTTGCCTGCCAGCAGGGGAAGGAATTAGGTTTCGACGGCAAAACTCTGATCCACCCGAAAACAGTTGAGAAGACCAATAGTGTTTTCAGTCCTTCCACTGGAGAGGTGGAATGGGCCAGGAAAATTATCAAGGCACATGAGGACGCCCGGGCAGAGGGCCAGGGTGTGGTGGTGGTGGATGGAAAACTCGTTGAGAATCTCCATGTGGAAAGCGCCCGGCGTCTGGTGAGTATGGCAGAAGCCATTGACGCCATGGCTGCAGAGTAGTCCTCAGCATCGACCGTGCCCACGGGTGAATGAGTGGGGTTGAGGGAAGTAGTCTGGAAATCCTGGATGCTGAAAGTGGCTGCACCCGTCGTGTCCTGAAATGTTGGAAAAACCGGTGCAGGGATGCACCGACACAGATACCCCAAATGTCCTATAACAGTTCAGGACTGACTGGCTTGGCGGATCCCGATGCTCTGCCTGGAGATGCCCAGAACGTCTTTGTCTCCCGTGCGAAGCAGGGGTATTTGGGGTTCGCGCTTGCTTGAACCCCGGTTCTACCAGTGGTTTACCCGCAATCCCACAGATTATTCACTATCCCGTATCACACGTCGCAGACAAACGCCGCAAAATAATACTAAAGCCTGCCCAAAAGCTTCCGAAAACTGATTCTAAGCCGATAGTTTTCGCCGTTGTGGTACTGAGCTTTTCCACACCGGTCAAACTCAGCTGTGCCTGTGTAACAGGGAAAACAGGCTGACAGCCCGTGCTGTTAATGAAATTCCGGGGTTGATTTGTGTCTTTCTGACAGGCGCTGTATCCAAATACCGGTCCATACTGGTGGGGATCGCGCGGTCATTGGCAGCGAGGCTTCAATCAATTGCCCCGGTAGGCATTGTGTATGGGACTTCTAAATCGGCTTATGGAAGGGGTAGTTACCCCCATCATTATGTTTAATCGCAGGTTAAGGTTTTTTTATGGCTGATCCAAGCACCGACTGGAAAATGAAATACTTCGATAATCTCGAAGAACTGGAGCAGCGGGAGACTTTCTGGGAAGAAGTGGAATCCACACTGAAGCGCTGTATTTCTCGCTTGAGCTTTGTGGGCGAGGGGAGGGATACCCTGCTGGACGAGCGTCTTGAAGCGCTGAGAAACCGGGTTCGGGGTGAAAAAGACCTGAAGCGTCTGCAGGAGATGATCGAAGGTATCGACCGCCGGGTGCAGGAACTCAACCTGGAGGCCGGAGACGCAGTCGACGCTGAGTTGATGACTGAATTCCTGATATCGCTGATCGAGGACGCTCCCTACCCCTCGGAATTGAAATCCCGGGCCAGAGACATACGCCGCACACTGAAGAAAAAGGGACTGAACAAAGAGGTACTTTCAGCTAACCGTCAGCTGATTGTCGAGGCTTTGAGTGCGGTCTCCAATGAAAAGAAAAGCCAACCCGGTTTGTTAGGGCAGCTATTGGGCGGGGATAAGTCGGTAAAGCCTGTTCAGGAAAGTGCTCAGACGGAGGGAGAAGCGGCCGATCTGCTGCACCACATGCTCGATCGGGCGGTTCGGCTTGAGGCGGATACCCGATCCATAGAGTCATTGCGCGAACAGCTGGCAGATACCGGCTCTCAGGATGAGATCAAAAGGCTGGCAGACGAATTGCTGCCCCTGTTGCAAGGTGAAGATAACAGTGGTTCGTATTTACAGGCCCATGATGTTCTGCTTCGTTTGCTGGACAAGCTGGATCTTCCGGGGGATACACAGCCAAAAGTAGCCAGTCTCAGGGGGCGTTTACAGGGCGAACTGCAGGATGCAGATGTACTACCCGTTCTGGATGATTTCGTGGATCTGGTCAGTGGTATGCGTAAGCAGGCGGAGGACGAGAGGCAGGAAGTGGAGCGTTTTCTACTCCAGCTGACCAGTCGTCTCACCCAGCTGGGGCAGGCACTGAAGGGTATCGGCGATCAGGGCAATGAGATTCTGGAAGACCAGAGGGCGCTGGGTGAGTCCTTGACCCAGGAGGTTCTGGGGTTGAACGATTCGGTTGCCATGGCCAGTGATCTGGGTGATCTGAAGCAGACGATCAGCCTTTACCTGGGTCAGCTCCAGGATCGGCTGCAGGAGCAGAGCCAGCTGGGCCAGCGTAGAGAAAAGGATTTTGAAAGCTCTATCAGCCAGCTCAAGGAACGCATTGTCGAGATGGAGCAGGAATCTGAAACGCTGCGGCAACAGGTGGTCGATGCCCGCAGTGCCGCCTATCGGGACGGACTGACAGGTCTCTACAACCGTCTTGCCTTCGACAAACGTATTGATGAAGAAATTTCCCGCTGCAAACGCTATGGCAGTGCGCTGAGTCTCTTGCTGCTGGATGCGGATCATTTCAAGAAGGTGAATGACAACTATGGGCACAAGGCCGGAGATAAAGTGCTTCAGGTGATCGGGATGCTCATGGGGCAGGTTACCAGAGAATCCGATTTCCCGGCACGATACGGTGGTGAAGAGTTTGTTATCCTCCTGCCCGAAACCGATTTGGAAGGATCGATTCGTGTCGCCGAAAAGCTGCGGCTTGCTATTGAGAAGAAACCTTTCCACTCCAATGACAGCAGAGTAACCATTACGATCTCCTGTGGACTTTCGGTGTTCAGGAAATCCGATTCCATCGAGTCCCTTTTTGAGCGAGCCGATAAGGCGTTGTATAAGGCAAAAGAGACCGGGCGCAATCGCTGTTGCACAGAAGACGATCTTGTTTGAGGAGTAACCGTTCTCTGTCGTTGCCGGTACTTCTCCGGCGACTATTTTTTCGGAGAAACCGGGGTCAGAACACAGATTTTACTGATATTCACAAGAATTGTGTTCTGACCCCGATCATTTTACAGGTGTCCGCTCTTGTATCCCTTATGACGTCTTCGATATAGCCCTTCGTTTTGGTATGGGCGCTATGGTTGAGCTGAGAATTAATCCCATAACTTTCCCGAGCATTACCCAATGCGAAAAGACTTCTTTGGCCAGATTTGAATTGAAGATAGAGTCGGAAGAGCCACCGTTCTCCCCGACCTGTGTATGCGTTGCTCCTGCATACAGCTCTCCAGTCAGTAGTTTTCTCATACTGGGCTTATTCTGGTCCACTACTGATGTAGTATCAGGACTGTTTAGGACGAATCTGTTCCGACAGCAACTTTGCCATGTCCTTGTTCGAAACGGGACGGCTGAATAAATAACCCTGCACTTCCTCGCAGCCATTTTTCTGCAGAAAAGACAGCTGCTCTTCGGTTTCCACGCCCTCCGCGATAACCTTTTTCCTGAGCGTGTGCGCCATTGCAATGATCGTGTTGGTTATAGCCGCATTGTCAATGGAGTTTGGAATGTCTATGACGAACGAGCGATCGATCTTCAGCCCGTCTATGGGGAAATGGCGCAAACGTGACAACGACGAGTAACCGGTCCCGAAATCGTCGACGTGAATGCGCACCCCCATTCGACTAAAAGTTCATTAAGCGTGGTTATCGTTCGGTCCAAGCTACCCATCAAGGCACTCTCTGTCAGTTCCACGGCCAGCCTTTCCGCGTGTAAGCCGGACTCGTCCTGCTCAAGGGCTCGCCGCAGGCGACTGTCGATGTTCAGGCTCTTTGCAACCCGCTTGCCGAGTTCCTTTCTAAAAAAACCGTGCATTGTTGCGTCCGCATTCCTTGGCGTAATACATCGCCGTATCGGCATTTTTGATTGATTGGTCCGGAGTGGTGCCGTCTGCAGGATAACAGCTTACTCCAACGCTGATTCCGACACTTAGTGAGTGATCACCAATGACACAATTCTGCCGAACGGTATCCATGACTTTGTCGACCACATCACGCGAGACATCGCTGTCATTGAGTGAATCCAGCAGAATGATGAACTCGTCACCACCCTGGCGACGCAGCTGGATCAGCTCGCCGCTGGGATGGAGGCCACGCTCGAGGAGGTCAAGTCCGTGGTGGAGGCCTTCCGCCGCCCCGGCTGTTCCTTCCTGATGCCACCCGTGGGCACGGCGTTGCTCCCCGACACGGTGGGTGACATCTCCCATGAGAGTCTGATGCGGGTCTTGGAGTACCTGCGAAAGTGGGTGGCCGAAGAGACGGAGTCGGCCCGCACCTATCACCGGCTGGCGGAGACTGCCGTGCTGTACCAGGCGCGGCACGCGCGGTTGTGGGGCGACCCTGACCTGAGCCATGGTGTTTCTGGGTACCTCGGACCAGGCGACACGACAGGCCCGCCGCAAGACCCGTAATTGGGTCCTCGCAGGAATGGGTACAACCGCCGCCCTGGCAGTCGTGATGTTCCTTCTTTTTGTCAGGGCGCAGACCAGCCTGAATCAGGTGACCGCCTTCGTTCACGCCAACAAGCTCGATCAACTGAAGGGCGAGTGCCCCCTGGTGTTTGCACCCGACACCCTGGGAGGCGAGCAACTCGTCGCTGTTGGGATAGAGCGCTGTGCAATGGCGTTGCGGGGGGTCCGTGAACTGGTGGGGAATCTGGACGAACACCGCAACACCGTCAATTCCTTAGAAGAGAATGAGGATCAACGTGACAGCTTTCAACACCAGACTGTCGTGGATCTGGTGGACGACTTGGAGAGTATCGAGGACGTCCCTTTGCTCAGAAAGGATGTCGAGGGCTCAATCGAGACGCTGAAGAGGCTGGCAGAAGCGGTTCGCACTGCCCGTGAAGTTGCGAGATACAAGACGGCCTGTGCATTGCTGTTCTCTCCGGCACAAGCGGCGTTCCCCCCGATCAACGCGAAGGTGGCTCCTTGCCGGCAGGCTTTGGACGACCTCAGGCTCGTCTTCAAGAAAATCGGCGGTCTGCCTACGCAAGGGTTTCGTGATGCGCAAAAGACCTTGGGCGATTTAAGGCATCCTGACCTGAATCGCTTCCTCGATGACCTGGAGTGGCTGCCGGCGTTTCTTGAGGAGGGGCGTCTGGAGCGAAAGATCGAGCGGGTCATGGCAGCGGTGAGCGATGAAGTCTGGTCCCGCGCCATTGAGTCGATAGCAGTGAGCCCCCGCTATGCAGGGCTCAAGCTGAAGCCGCGTGTCGGATTGTTGCCCCTGGGACTGGACTCCGGCTCTGGCCTGTGGGAGTTTGCCCATGTGCTGAGTGGTGAGGTCCCGCAGCGAGGTGCGGATGGCGGATTGGATGTCACTGCGGAGACCGGGATTGTATTGGTGCTCATACCGGGCGGTAGGTTTGAAATGGGCTCCGGAACAGGTGATCAGGACGAGCGCCCGATCCATCGCGTCACCGTCAGACCGTTCTTTATCGCCCCGTTCCGTGGACTCTCCCTTAGCAGCCGTGTCATCCCCGACTGCCTTCGCTGGCGACGAATCCATACCGTATCAAAACAATAGGGATGGTAATTCTTTATTGTCCCTTTCTGTAAGGTATTCCCACGGTGGGGGTGGGGTCTCAGCGCTGCTGTTTTCTATTCCAGTGTCGAAATCATTCCGGCTGATTGTCCGCTATTCAGTACTACTCAGTTTTTTCCTAGAACTGCCGATACTGACCTTATCGTCCAAACTGAAAAATGCCTGGGTTGATCCATGGAAAAGCGTGCACCAGTGAACTTCCGGCCGAGTGAAATCCGGAACAAGACCTTTCTTATTGTCGATGATTTTGGCGATATGCGCAGTATGATCAAGAGCATGCTGCAGGGGCTTGGCGTCACTCAAATAAAAACTGTTGCCAACGGAGAAGATGCAGTGAGTGCCATGGCGACCCAGCGCTTCGATATCATACTGTGTGACTATAACCTGGGACCCGGAAAAAACGGTCAGCAGGTTCTGGAGGAAGGGCGTTACCGTGATCTGATTGGTCTGGGCTCCCTTTTCGTCATGATTACGGCGGAAAACACCGTGGATATGGTCATGGGAGCCATCGAATACGAGCCGGACTCCTATCTCACCAAACCCTTCAACAAAGATTTGCTGAATGCACGGCTTCAAAAACTGATCGATAAGAAAAGGAACCTCAGCGATGTGGAGCAGGCGGTGGACAAAAAGGCCTTCGAGAGGGCGATTGCGCTGCTGGATCGGAAGCTTGCCGCGAAACCGAAGAACCCGGGCGATCTGAATAAAATCAAGGCAGAACTCTGTTTCCGCTCAGGCGATTATAAGCAGGCCCGGGAGATCTATGAGTCGGTACTGGCTGAACGGGAGGTTACCTGGGCACGGTTCGGCATGGGAAAAGCTCATTTTGTCACCGGAGAGTATGCAGAAGCCAGGACACTGTTCGAAAACCTACTGTCAGATGATGAGACCTTTACCGCCGCCTATGATTGGCTGGCCAGAACGCTGCAGCTGCTTGGTCAGTCTGTAGAAGCCCAGGCGGTTTTGCAACGAGCGATCGATCTGTCCCCCAAGGCCATATTGCGTCAGCAGGCACTGGGGGAGCTGGCATTGAGAAACGAAGATGAAGAAACGGCAGGACGGGCATTGGCACAAGCCGTAAAAATGGGCCAGTTTTCAGTTTACAAGAACCCAGCGGTTACTGCGAGTTATGCGAAATTGAAAGCCTGCACCGGATTGGCTTCGGAAGGTCTGAAGATCCTCAAGATCATGAAACTGGAATTCAAGGGAGAACCTGAAGCAGAGCTTTTTGCATCCACGGCCGAATGCCTGATTCAAACCGAAAAGGGCAACAGCGCGGCAGCCGATGACTGCTACGAACAATCTGCCGCCCTGTATGAAAAGTGCAGTGAGAGCGCAGATCCCGGTGTGACCCTGGAGATGATCCGTGTCAGTGATGCCCTGGGGCATAGCGATAAAGCAAAAGAACTGTTGGGTCTCGTTGTGCGAAACAATCACTCCGACTCGGAGTTTCTCCAGAAAGTCAAAAGCTTGATGATCGAACTGGAACTGGAATCGGATCCAGTTGCTTTTATTGAGGAGATTCGCAAAGAGATTGTGCAGATCAACAATCGTGGCGTTGATCTGGCCAGATCCGGGCAACTGTCCCAAGCGGTTGAGCTGTTTCAGGAAGCGGTGCAGAGTATGCCGGCCAATCAGCTGGTGAACCTGAATGCCGCACGGGTTCTGATGATGAATATACAGAAAAACGGCGACGGGAAGCAGCAGTTGGAAAAGGTCAAGGAGTATCTGGATCGGGCTCGCCTGGTCAATGATGAGGACCCGGGTTTCAGACGTGTTCAGGCAACCTATCAGCAGTTGGTATCTCAAGCGTGACACTGTAACGACAATGAAATTCGCTGATATTCTGGCCTCCCTCATCCATGATATGAAAAACTCTCTGGGTATGGTGATCAATACCCTGGAAGAGTTAACCGACGACATCCAGGATGACGGCTTTGATCAGACGAAGATCTCAGCATTACAGCAGGAAGCCAAGCGGCTCAATAATCATCTCATTGAGTTGCTGACCCTCTACAAAATCGAAAATCAAGGCATATCGGCCAAAGTGGAGGAATGGAATGTCGGTGAGTTTCTGGAAGAGCTGGTCATCGAGAACCAGGCGTCGGCTGAAGCCCGGCAAGTGACCCTGGAGTGGGTTGGTGATCCCGATTTGAACGGTTATTTCGATGAGGGACTCATGCGGGGGGTTGTCAGCAATCTGTTGGGAAACAGTCTGCGATACACACAAAGCAAGCTGAGACTGTCCGTGACCCGGGAAGATGACTATCTGGTTTTACGGGTTGAAGATGATGGTGCGGGATTTCCCCAGGAGATGCTCGATGCCCAGCAATATATTGATGATACTGACAGCACTCTTAGCGAGCGTACTCATCTGGGCCTCTATTTCGCCGGTATGGTTGCCAGTATGCACCGAAATCGGGGCCGGGAAGGCTATATTTCGCTCACCAATGGCCACAGCCTGGAGGGTGGTTGTTTTTCGATTTTCCTGCCCTGATGGGTGGGCCTGGGCTTCAGAACCCCAGACCTGACAGTTTCCGGACCCGGCACGCCGGCCCCTGACGATCATTCCTGGTTTATACTATACAGCCTATTGGAATTTTCCGAGGTGCTGCATGGTCGTTCGGGCTCCCGGCAGGTCGCTCCTGCTCTTCATACTTCCCATTCTTTTGTTGTTTGTTTCGAGTCGCTCACCCGTCTTGCAGGCAGCGGAGCAGGGCAGGTTTCTGGGCGCCATGGAAACGGTCTACCCGGGTTGGTTCCAAGAGAGTTTTCTGGATCTCCGGGAAGATATTGCGGAAGCGGCCAGTGAAGGTCGCAGGGTGGTCATATTTTTTCATCAGGACGGCTGCCCTTATTGCAATCTACTGGTGGAGCGTAATCTTTCCCAGAAGGATATCCAGGATACGATGAAGCAGAAGTTCGCTGTCATCGAGCTGAATATGTTCGGAGACCGGGAGGTGACGGCGCTCGATGGCCGTCTCCTGACTGAGAAGGCATTTGCAGCGGGCTTGAAAGTGCAGTTCACACCCACGTTGTTGTTCTTTGATGAACGGGGGCGGGTCGTTCTCAGGCTCAACGGCTACGTTTCACCCCAGAAGTTCAAGGTTGCCCTGGACTATGTCAGCAGTCATGGGGATAACAAAGGGTCCTATCGGGAGTACCTTGCCCTGAATCGGCCGCCGGAACCTGAAGGCGCATTGGCCCGGGAGGACTTTTTCCTGTCCCCACCCTTTGATTTGAGCTCACGGCGGGGCAGGCCGCTGATCCTGCTGTTTGAGCAATCCCAGTGCCCTGACTGCGATCGCTTGCACCAGGAAGTGCTTTCTGATCCGGAAATCGGGGCGTTGCTGAAACGCTACGATGCAGTACAGCTGGACATGTGGTCCGGCACCGCATTGAAAACACCGGATGGCAGGAAACTGACTGCAAGGGAATGGGCAGGTGAACTGGGTGTCATCTTTGCACCCACGTTTATTTTACTGGGTCCGGATGGCTCTGAAATCATACGCTCGGAGGCGGTATTCAAACGATTTCACACGGCTTCGATTCTGGACTACGGCCTGGATGGCCATTACCTCAGGCAACCAAATTTCCAGCGCTTCCTGTCAGCTCGCGCCGAGCATATAAGGGAGCAGGGCAGGGATGTCGATATCTGGAAATGAAAACAGAGGGTGTCGCGGTAAGCTGGGTAGTCGAGGCAGAACGGGAGCGCGCCGCATATTGGGCAAGGGAGCTTGATCTGCCTCTGCTGGCTGCAACAGATAAATGGCCGGCGTTGGTGCTGATTACCGATGCCACCGGATTGGAACTCAGACAGACAGGAGAGAAAGCACCCGGCCCGGTACGGGTGGATTTCGTATCCGGGAGCGCAGCCCATCGACGGCGTTTCGGTGGGGGGAGAGGACAGCCACTGGCGAGGGCAGTGGGTTTACGCCGGGGCAGATTACCCGGAGTACTGGATGCCACAGCAGGTTTGGGACAGGATGGGTTCGTACTGGCATCCCTGGGTTGTGCGGTGACGTTGCTGGAACGTTCTCCGATTGCTGCTGCGCTGCTGTCTGATGGTATCGATCGGGCAATGAAAAATGACGAAATCAGAACGATTGCCGGACGCATGGAACTGCATTGTGTGGACGGCTCGGATTACTTGAGGCAACTGTCCAGGGATTGTCTGCCGGATGTGGTCTATCTCGATCCGATGTACCCCCATCGGCACAAGTCCGCTCTGGTTAAAAAAGAGATGAGATTGTTTCGTCATTTGGTCGGTGACGATGCCGACAGCGCCGAGTTGCTGGAGACGGCTGTGGCCTGTGCCCGATTCAGGGTGGTCGTGAAACGCCCGGCCGGCGCCGAACGGTTGAGTGATCGGCCGACGAACGCTCAGATTCAGAGTACCAATACCCGCTACGATATCTACATCAATCAGGGATTTAAGGGCCGCGGGAAAAAATAACTATCAAGTCTTGCTGGTCTTTTGGCCCAGGTTACTCGACTCATCCTGAGCCTCGCCCTTCGGGCTGGCGTGAAAATCTGTTCCAGACAGATTTTTCCGCGTTGTGGAAAAGGTTGCATAGAACAACTATGCGCCCCTTTCCACGCCTTGAATCTGAACCAAAACCCTGCGCAATTTCTGGATATCTATTTATTTCCGCGACCCTAAGTCCGTGTGAATCTCCCGGAGTGTTAGAGACAGGGGCCTGGGTATTCTGATTCCCATCATGAGATCAGCCCTTCCCCTGCCCGGGGGGGCAATCTCTATCAGCCGTTTTAAGGTCAGGGATGAACGTCAGGATCTGACCCGGGCAACCGCTTCATCCCAGCCTTTCAACAGCTGGCCGCGGATGTTCGAATCCATTTCCGGATCGAAACGGGAATCGTGCTGCCACTGATTCTGGACATGCTCCAGGGAATCGAATACCTGTTGCTGCACCCCCGCCAGATAGGCAGCTCCCAGGGCCGTGGTTTCGGTGACGGCAGGCCGTTCCACCGGAATATCGATAATGCCGGCCAGAAACTGCATGAGCCAGTCATTGGCGACCATGCCTCCATCCACTCTGAGGGAGGAGGGTCGGACCCCATCCGCGGCCATCGCCTGAATCAAATCATGGGTCTGGTAGCATACCGATTCCAGGGTGGCCCTCACCAGTTCGCTCACCCCGGAGTCCCGGGTCAGACCGAAGATTCCGCCCCGTGCATGAGGGTCCCAGTAGGGAGCCCCCAGGCCGGTGAACGCCGGTACCAGATAGACGCCGCCGTTATCTTCCAGTCCCGCTGCCAATGCCTCGGTCTCTGAAGCCGACTTGATGATACCGATGCCGTCTCTGAGCCACTGCACAGCCGCACCCGCCACAAAGATGGAGCCTTCCAGGGCATAAGTGACTTTACCGTTGATCCGGTATGCAACTGTGGTGAGCAGCCGGTTGTTGGAAGTAACCGGTTCCTCCCCGGTATTGACGAGTACGAAACAACCCGTGCCGTAGGTACTCTTGATCATTCCCGGCTCGAAGCAGGCCTGGCCGATAGCGGCCGCCTGTTGATCTCCCGCCACGCCGGCAATAGGGAGTGTGGCTCCCACCTGGCTTTGATGGGTCGTGCCGAAATCGGCAGCGCTGTCTTTGACTTCAGGAAGCATGGACCGGGGGATATCCAGGATGTCGAGCAAATCCGAATCCCAGCACTGCCGATGGATATTGTAGAGCATGGTTCGACAGGCATTGGTGGCATCCGTTGCATGCACTTTCCCATCCGTAAGTCGCCAGATCAGAAAGCTATCGGTAGTGCCAAAAGCGAGTCTACCCTGCTCGGCCAGAGCACGGGCACCTTCAACGTGGTCTAGAATCCAGCGGATCTTGGTGGCCGAAAAATAAGGATCCAGCAACAGGCCCGTCTTGTCGGTAACCGCTTGACCGTGTCCTGCGTCTCTGAGATCGCTGCAGTACCGGGCCGTTCGTCGATCCTGCCAGACGATGGCATTATGGAGGGCCTTCCCTGTCTGTCGGTCCCACACGATGGTGGTCTCCCTTTGATTGGTGATGCCCAGCGCCGCTATCGTTCGCCCCATCTGCTGGCTGGTATCGACAGCTTCCCGGCATACCGACAGCGTGGTGGACCAGATCTCTTCCGGATCATGCTCCACCCAGCCTGACTGGGGGTAGATCTGCTTGAATTCCCGTTGTGCCGTAAACACGGGTCGGCTGTTGGTTTCAAACAGAATTGCGCGGGAACTGGTGGTTCCCTGGTCGATACTGATTATCAGTGGTTCATCCGCCATATCGGGTCTCCATCTTCATGCTTCAAACTCACAATTGCCATGTCATGCCCACCAGCACTTCCCGTTTGTTTCAGCGCCATACCCCAGTCCGCACTTTACAGAGAGCGGTTCGATTGTCGTGAAATCTGTGGTTCAAAACAAGTTGCTGAAGGCGTTGGTCACTAAATAAAGTCTGAATAGTTTCGTTTTCCGTTGAAAAAATGCGCAAACGATCAGTATTTGATGTTGAAACGAAGCATATCTGTGCTAGTATCGAAAGTCGACAAGTCGATATGGTGTGCGGAGGAAAAACCGAATGAAAACGAAAGTTGCAGTTGCGATAGCTACTGCCCTGATGTTGTCAACAACCGGGGTATTCGCAGGAAAGGCAGAGGCACAAAAGTGGGTAGATGGTGAATTTCAGCCCTCAACGCTCAGTAAAGCCGAACAAATGACTGAGATGGAATGGTTCATCAAAGCGGCTGCTCCCTTCAAGGGGATGGAAATCAATGTCTTGTCCGAGACTATTCCAACCCACGAGTACGAATCCAAGACACTGACCAAGGCATTTGAAGAGATAACCGGCATCAAGGTCAACCACCAGTTGCTGGGAGAGGGCGAGGTGGTGCAGGCTGTACAAACCCAGATGCAGACCAAGCGTAACCTCTACGATGCCTACATCAATGATTCCGATCTGATCGGTACCCATTCCAGATTGCAGCTGGCAGTCAACCTCTCGGATTGGATGGCAGGTGAGGGCAAAGATGTCACCAACCCGATGTTGGATCTTGAGGACTTCATGGGCATCTCCTTTACAACGGGTCCCGACGGAAAGATCTATCAACTTCCTGACCAGCAGTTTGCTAACCTGTACTGGTTTCGCTATGACTGGTTTCAGCGGGATGACCTCAAGAAAAAGTTCAAAGGAATATACGGTTACGATCTGGGTGTTCCGGTCAACTGGTCGGCTTACGAAGATATTGCCGAGTTCTTCTCGGTACACGTGAAGGAGATCGATGGAAACCGAATTTATGGCCACATGGACTACGGCAAGCGTGCACCAGACCTGGGCTGGCGTATGACTGACGCCTGGCTGTCCATGGCAGGCGCCGGAGACAAGGGGCTGCCCAATGGCCGTCCGGTCGATGAATGGGGTATCCGCATGGAGGAGGGCTCCTGTAATCCTTCTGGTGCATCGGTTACCCGTGGTGGTGCCGCAAACGGACCGGCAGCCGTGTACGCCATCCGCAAATGGGATGAGTGGCTGCGTAAATATGCACCACCGGGTGCGGCCAGCTACGATTTTTATCAGTCCCTTCCCGCCTTGTCCCAGGGCAACGTTGCACAACAGATATTCTGGTATACCGCATTCACCTCTTCCATGGTGGCACCCAAAAGCGAGGGTAACAACACGGTGGATGACAAGGGTATGCCACTGTGGCGTATGGCCCCTTCACCCCATGGACCCTATTGGGTTGACGGCCAGAAACTGGGATATCAGGACACCGGTTCCTGGACACTGTTCAAGTCAACCCCGGTCGATCGTCGCAAGGCCGCCTGGCTCTATGCACAGTTTGCAGTGGCCAAGAGTGTCTCTCTCAAGAAAACCCACGTTGGTCTGACCCCCATTCGTGACAGTGATATCCGGCATGCCTCCTTCACGGACCGTGCACCGAAACTGGGTGGTCTGGTGGAATTCTATCGATCCCCCGATCGTGTACGCTGGACACCGACGGGTGTCAACGTACCCGATTATCCCAAGCTGGCTCAAATCTGGTGGCAGCAGATCGGTGATGTGAATTCCGGTGCTTTTACGCCCCAGCAGGCCATGGACCGACTGGCATCGGAAATGGATCTCACCATGTCCCGCATGCAGGCCGCTGATGAGAAAGCGAAAGTATACGGCGGTTGCGGTCCGCGACTGAACGAAGAGAAAGATCCCGGGTACTGGTTGAACAAGCCGGGATCGCCGAAAGCCAAGCTTGCGAATGAGAAGCCGAAAGGCGAAACCATCGATTACGATGAACTGGTTAAACGGTGGCAAAAAGCTGGCTGAGCCGGAAACGACCTGAGTCAAACCTATTTGGATTGATTCCAAGCCAGGAGGAGGTAATCTGTCATTGACCCGGCGGGTTGCCTCCTCTGTCCGGATTCCCCCAGGTTTCTCGAATCCTGATCGAAGATTATCGTCGGACCGGTTGTCGGGTCTGGCGGATACCATGCTGGCTGATTGAAGCCGGTGAGGTGGTTATCCCGGAGTGTTGATTCCAGTCTTGTGGGTGAAATTCTCTCGATCCAAGTGAATATTTCAGCAAAAGCATCCAACCTGAACGCCAGGCAAAAGGAAATACTCAATCACGCCAGAATCCGGGGTGAAGTGCATGTTGACCCATTGGCTGAAACATTCAATGTGACACCGCAAACCATTCGCAGGGATCTGAACCACTTGCGGGAGTTGGGTTTGCTGCAAAGAGTACATGGTGGTGCCATCGCCCATGATGGTGTTGCCAACCTGGGTTACGAAGCAAGACGCCGGCTTGCCGCTGCTGAAAAAACCAGCATCGGTGAAGAGGCGGCAAAACTCATTCCCGATGATACATCCCTGTTTCTGAATATCGGTACGACCACCGAGCAGGTGGCCCGGCATCTGACGCACCATGTAGGCTTGCTGGTTATTACCAATAATATCAATGTAGTCAATACCCTACGTTCCAGTGAGACCATTCAGGTGATGACAGCAGGGGGGGTTGTCAGGCAGGAAGATGGAGGCATCGTTGGAGATTCAACAGTGGATTTTATCCGTCAGTTCAGGGTCGACTACGCGGTTATTGGTGCCTCATCGTTGGAAGAGGACGGTGCTGTACTCGATTACGACCCTCGGGAAGTGAGTGTGGCCAAGGAGATTGTTGCTAACGCCCGGTCGGTGATTCTGGTTGCGGATGTCACTAAATTTGGCAGGAATGCCCCCATACGTATCGGGAATATTTCCCACATGGACTATTTCATCACCGATGCGGAACCGCCACCGCGTTTCTCCAGGCTGTGCGAGGAACATGGTGTCGCAGTCATTGTTGCGAATCAGAACGGCGAAAGGGCGGCACAGGAGTCGTGAGCCTGCGATTGACAGGTACCGGCAGATGCCCTTGCAATTGCCTGTTGAGTAAAACGGGTGTCAATCTGTTTGTCAGGACGTTTGTATTTTTTGCTTTCGGAAAAGTTGAATGGCTATTGAACTGAGGACTGTAACCAAACGTGTCGGGGCCGATACCCACATCTACCCGACGGACCTGAAACTCCGGGATGGCGGGTTTAATATCCTGCTGGGTACGACGCTGTCTGGGAAGACCACCCTGTTGAGGCTGATGGCCGGTCTGGAAAGACCCACTTCCGGTGAAATCTGGTTCAATGGCCAGAATGTGACCGGGGTGCCCGTGCAGAAGCGAAAGGTGTCGATGGTTTATCAGCAGTTTATAAACTATCCCAACATGACGGTTTACGACAATATCGCATCTCCCCTGAAAGTGGTTCGCACATCCAAAGTCGAAATTAAAGAGCGGGTGGAGAAAGTGGCGGAATTGCTGAAAATTACGCCCATGCTGAAAAGAATGCCCCATGAGCTTTCGGGTGGACAGCAACAGCGTACCGCCCTCGCCAGGGCGCTGGTCAAACGGGCTGAACTGGTGCTGCTCGATGAGCCACTGGCTAATCTGGACTACAAGCTGCGGGAGGAACTCAGGGAAGAACTGCCCAAGCTCCTGCAGGACGATCAGGCGACTGTGGTCTATGCCACCACCGAGCCCGCAGAAGCGCTGCTGCTGGGGGGGTTCACCGCTACCCTGGACAAAGGGCAGGTTACCCAGTATGGCCCCACATCCTCGGTTTATCACACACCAGACGATTTATTGAGTGCCCAGGTGTTTTCCGATCCCCCCATGAACATCGCCACCGTTGTCAAGCGGGGTGATCATTTTCACTACTCGGATTCGGTGCGCTGGACAGCAGGCGAGGGGCGATCCCAACTGCCCGATGGAGAGTATCGAATAGGGTTTCGACCCCATCATATCAATCTTTCACCCGTGAACAGCCACTCGGTGAAAGTATCGGGTAGCGTGATGATCACTGAAATCAGTGGATCCGAGAGTGTCGTTCATACGAAGGTTGGAACCGATACCTGGGTTTCCCAATCCCATGGCATTCACCGGTTCAACGTAGGCGATCCGGCGGAATTGCATCTCCAGCTGGATCATTTGTTCTACTTCGACAGCGAGATGCGCCTGATCACCTGAAGCCCCGGGGCAGTTGGGTTGGCCAGATCGACTATCACTAAACGATAACCGAAAAGCGAACTGAAAACAGGATGGCAAAAGTAACTTTGGAACAGGTAGGCCACAGCTATGTGGATACTCCTGAATCCCCCGATGACTGGGCTTTGAAACAGATGGATGTGGTCTGGTCGGACGGAGGAGCCTATGCATTGCTGGGTCCCTCCGGGTGTGGGAAGACAACGCTGCTGAATATTATTTCCGGTCTGTTGAGACCAACCCGGGGCAGGGTGCTGTTTGATGAGCGGGACGTCACCGATATGCCATCGGACAAGCGGGATATTGCCCAGGTGTTCCAGTTTCCCGTGGTCTACGACACGATGACAGTGTTTGATAACCTGGCATTTCCCCTCAGGAACCGGGGTATGGCACCGGGTAAGGTGAACAGGCGGGTCCTCGAGATTGCAAAAATGCTCGACCTTGAGGGGTCATTGAAGAACAGGGCGTCCGGGCTTACCGCTGATGGAAAGCAGAAGATATCGCTGGGACGTGGTCTGGTTCGTTCCGATGTGAACGCTATCATGTTCGACGAACCACTGACCGTCATCGATCCCCATCTGAAGTGGATGTTGCGCTCGAAGTTGAAGGAACTCCACCAGCAGGTGGGGGTTACGATGATCTATGTCACCCATGATCAGACAGAGGCTCTCACATTTGCCGATACGGTGGTCGTGATGCACGAGGGAGTTGTGGTGCAGGTGGGCACGCCGGTGGAACTTTTCGAAACGCCAAAACACACTTTCGTCGGTCATTTCATCGGTTCCCCCGGCATGAATCTGCTCCCCTGTGAAATCAGAGGGGGTGTGCCCTATTTTCTGAACCAGCCCATCGAAGTGAACACGGAAGTAACTCCCCCGGCCGATGCAAAAGTGATAGAGCTGGGGGTACGGCCCGAGTTTGTCAGGTTCGATGCAACAGGTATTCCCGTCCAGGTCTCCCGGGTCGACGATGTCGGTCGTCATCGTATCGTTGAGGTGCTCTATCAGGGGCATACCCTGAAAATGATCGTTCCGGAAGACGTACCCATACCCGAACGGGATGTGAATATCAGATTCGATGCCGCCATGACTCATTTCTATGCAGATGGCTGGATCATCACCCGGGGAAGAAGCTCATGATCGATAAAACCGTAAACCCGAGGGCATGGCTCCTGGTGTTGCCAGTGGTAGTGCTGGTGGCCTTCAATGCAATCATCCCCCTGATGACGGTAGTGAACTATTCGGTTCAGGAAACTTTTGGAAATAATCTTTTTTTCTGGGAGGGCGTAAAATGGTTTGAAGCGGTCCTGCATTCGGAACGCTTCCATGCTTCTTTGCTGAGGCAGATGACTTTCACCTCCATTATCCTGCTGATCGAGGTACCCCTCGGTGTCGCTATTGCACTGACCATGCCAAAGAAGGGTCCCTGGGTTTCGGTATGCCTGGTATTGATGGCACTGCCCCT
>JAAELC010000419.1 GCA_024227135.1 Gammaproteobacteria bacterium | reverse complement strand
GGGGGCAGTTACCATTCCTGCAGAGGGAGGTTTTACTTTAAAACCGCCTAAGTTGCTTTAGGGCCGCGGAAAAAATGAATCATCCCATCCTGCTGGTCTTTCACCTCAGCTTTTGCGTTGCAGATTCAGTTGCATAATCAATGATATGCGCTTTTATCTGCGCCTTGAATCTGAGCTGATACCCTGCGCATTATGGGACGATACATAATTTCCGAGGCCCTTATCGGAGCATTAGTTCCGATTCTATAGAAGTAAATCGCCAAGTATTGATATACGTCAACCAGTTCTCGATATGGGACCGGGCAGCGTATACAGGGCCCAAAGCTTTCCCTTAGTATGAATCAGGATGAACAATATCTTGATTCTGGGCATTGGCAACACGCTGTTTCGTGATGATGGTGTTGGTATTCGTACCCTGGAGGCGTTGGGTAAACGCGAGTCGGAATGGCCGGGAGTCAGGTGTCTTGATGGCGGTACCCTGAGCTTTACGCTGGCTCCGGAAGTGGAGAATGCGGATCGGTTGATCGTCATCGATGCTGCACGGTTTGGAGAGCAGTCTGGAAAGATCCGGTGTTTTCTCAATGAAGAGATGGATCGCTACCTCAGGTCGAGTGCCAACAGTGTGCATGAAGTCAGTTTGAGTGATTTGCTGGATATGGCTCGTCTTCGGGAACGCCTTCCCCGGGAGCGGGCACTCATCGCGATTCAGGTAGATGACACTGCATGGGGTGAGCATTTGAGCACTCCGGTAGCCGCTGCGATTCCCGAAGCGACGTGCAGGGCAGTTGAGCTGATCGAACGATGGACCAGGACAGTGGAAAGCGCCAATCCCTAAGGTTTCAGCCCATGGCGGCTGATAGCAGGAGAAGCAGGCAGTGAAGACAGAATGTGGATCGTCTTGCAGTACCGCACGATTCGAAGTGGATTCCCCTTCAACAATGACCGGAAACGGTATCGCATTACTTTACGAGATAACCCACGCATTGGAACGCTACGCCGAATCCGGTGAAGCGACCGCCATCGACCTTCAGCGTGTCCCTTTGTCTGATCAGGAATCTGATTGGATGGCAGGGATGCTCGGCAAGGGGGAGATCAACGCGACTCTTCACTCTATGGGCCGCACTACTATCGAGGAAACAGGGACTTCCGGGGTGTGGAGAATAGCCCACTACGATGAATCTGAAGTGCTGCTCGGTGCATTTATCGAAGTAACCAATTGCCCTGAATTACTGTGCACCCCGGCGGAGGATATCCGGGAAGGGGCGGAGCGGCTGAAACGGCGCTTAAAAGAAATCTCAGAGGAAGTGAAGCAATGAGCAAAGATGATTCATTGGTTGATGTGCTGCAGCGATCGGGTGTCTCCCGGCGGGGATTCCTCAAATTCTGCGCACTGACAGCTTCGGCGATGGCGTTGTCACCGGCGATGGTTCCCAGGATCGCGGCGGCATTGGAACAGGCACGAAGACCATCGGTAATCTGGATGTCATTTCAAGAGTGTACGGGCTGTACTGAATCGCTGACCCGTTCCCACTCCGCGACCATTGAAAACCTGATCTTCAATGCGATCTCCCTGGATTACCATCACACGCTGCAGGCCGCTTCGGGAGAGGCGGCAGAAGCTGCCCGGGAAGCGGCGATGGAAGAGAACTGGGGAAAGTATCTGTTAGTGGTCGATGGCTCCATCCCCGTTGGCAATCCCGGTTTCTCCACCATCGCGGGAATCAGTAACAAAGATATGTTGCTGGAGACGGCCAGGGGAGCCGCAGCCATCGTGGCAGTGGGCACCTGTTCAGCCTACGGTGGGTTGCCCCATGCCGCACCGAATCCCACCGGTGCAGTGTCGGTTGCTGATCTGGTTACCGACAAACCCATCGTGAATGTACCGGGCTGTCCGCCCATTCCCGTGGTGATTTCCGGTGTGCTGACTCACTATCTTACCTTTGGTGAAATTCCTGAACTGGACGAACTGGGCCGACCGATGGCATTTTATGGCCAGAATATCCATGACCGTTGTTATCGACGACCCTTCTATGAACGAGGCCAGTTCGCCGAGACCTTTGACGACGAGGGGGCCAAGAAAGGTTGGTGTCTATTCAAACTGGGGTGCAAGGGGCCGGTGACATACAACGCCTGTGCCACCGTCAAATGGAATCAGGGCACCAGTTTTCCCATTGAATCCGGTCATGGCTGTCTCGGTTGCTCGGAGCCTGATTTCTGGGATATGGGCGGTTTCTATGAAGCTTTGTCCACGCCACTCCCCGGATTCAATGAAGCCATCGCTTATGGCACAGCAGCTGGAGCAGTTGCCGGTCTGGCATCCGGGGTACTGGCGAGCAGGGTGAAAAAACGAGCGAAGGATCAACACCAGACGGTGAGTGTCGACGATCTTGAGAAAGGAGAATCATCATGACCAGTGCAGAATTTCTCATGTTCGCCCGGGGGCCTATGATCCAGGTTGCGGGTTTCGTGTTCGCGCTGGGTCTGCTGGTACGATTGGTGGAAATTCTGATGCTGGGCCGGTCAGAAAACCTCGCGGAGAAACGGGGTAGCGGTTTTCAGGGAGGATTGCGGACGATCATTTCCCGGTTTTTCCCGGCGGATCAGAACACGTTCAAACGATCGGCAGTTACCGTTGTCGCGGGTTATGTTTTTCATGTCGGGTTGTTTTTTATCATCTTCTTTCTGACTCCCCATATCGCACTGTTCAAACACTTGGTGGGCTTCAGCTGGCCCGCACTCAGTACGCCGATAATTGATTTTCTGACTGTACTGGCACTGATCGCGATGGTCGTTCTGCTATGGCGGAGGCTCACCCATCCACTGTTGAAGTTTTTGTCGACGGGCGAGGATTTCATTGCGTGGACGGTAACCTTTCTGCCGTTACTGACCGGTTATATGAGCTATCACCATCTGTTGCTGCCATACAACTGGTTGCTTGGATTTCATATAGCTTCTGTTGCGCTGTTTCTGGTGGTTTTTCCCTTCACCAAACTGATGCACACTTTTACTTTTTTTCTGGCACGCTGGTATATCGGCAGTATGGCCGGTGAAAAAGGAGTACGGCAATGACTCATGCCACACTGGAACGAGGTATCAACGCGCTGCGGGAGCAGATCGATGCGCCGGTTGCGGCGTTTTTCAACAGCTGTGTCAACTGTGGAATCTGTGCGGAGGCCTGTCTGTTCTACACTGAATCCGGCAATCCTGTTTATACACCGATTCATAAACTCGAACCGATGCGGAGATTGTGGGAGCAGGAATACACTTTAGTGGGGCGGATCAGGAAAATGCTGGGCCTGTCCAAAGCGATAACCGACGAGGAACTCCGCGAGTGGGAAGAACTGGTCTATGACGGCTGTTCACTTTGCGGGCGGTGCAGCATGGTCTGTCCGGTCGGAAACGACATTACCTATATGCTGAGAAAAATGCGGGAGGGAATGGCAGCATCAGGGAATGCCCCGGAAGGATTAATCGGTGCCACGACCCGGGCGGTGAAACTGGGCAGTCCCATGGGCGTGAAAGTTGTCGCGCTCCAGGCTCAGGCCAAGCACGTGAAAAATGACACCGGTCTGGAGATACCCTTCGACAAAGAAGGGGCAGACTACATGGTGTTGCTATCCTCCATGGAAATTATCAATTATCCGGAGTATCTGGCAGCCATTGCCCGTATTCTGGATCAGGCCGGCAAGAGCTGGACGGTTTCAACCGAAGCATTCGAGGCAACCAACGCGGGTATCCAGATCGGTGTTTCGGATATCGCAAGGGAACTGGTCAGTCGGGTGGTTGCTGCGGCTGAAAAACTCAAAGTGAAAACGATCGTCAGCCCTGAATGCGGTCATGCCTACACCGCTATTCGCTGGGAGGGCCCTAATCTTATCGGTAGACCTTTTGCTTTCAAGGTTCGACACATCGTTGAGGTGCTGGACGAACTGCGCAAAGAGGGGCTGTTGAAGACGGAGGGGTTGGAAGAGGATCATTTGACCTTCCATGACCCCTGCCAGCTCGTGCGGCGAGGTGGAGTGGTCGATCAACCCAGAAATCTGTTGAAAATGGTCAGTCAGAATTTTTCTGAAATGGAGGACTGTGGACAGATGAACTGGTGCTGCGGAGCGGGAGGAGGCGTCAGTGCCAACGAGCGCGCGGACGAGCTGCGTTCGAAAGCTTTCCTACGTAAGAAAAGCCAGCTCGATAAACTGAATGTGGATACGATCGTGACCGCGTGCGCCAACTGCCGGATTCAATTGGAAGAGGGATTGGAAGAGCATGAAATGGAAATTCCAGTTGTCGGTCTGACTGAAATGATAGCCGATCACCTCGTCGTCAAAGAGCAGTCTGAAGGAGGAACATGATCATGTTGACGGACAGGAGTATCGATAAAGAATTCAGAGCCCTGTTGCACTCCCTCGAAGCGGAGCAGATGCGCCAGGTAGGGGTCCGGTTTGTCAAGAGTGTTGTGGAGTATTGTGACGATCGACGGGTTACCCGGGCACTCGAGGTGGCTGTTAAACCTGAGGTGACCGAAGAGGAGCTTGAAGAGGCCCACCGGGGGGTCAGGGCAGCGACAGTGGAAAGCCGTACCCGTTGCGGCGCCGATTGTAACTGGGACGACCAGGCAGCTCATTTCGTCGCCCGTGCAACCGCTGCCGTCGTCGCCCCCAGAGGACAGTGCAAGGCACCGGACCCTCCATGGCAGGTGGCCATAAGTTGTCGTATGGCGCGCAACTGCGCGTTGATTGCTGGCGACGACGACACCATGAATGTTGAAAATGAAACACAATATCGGATTCTCCACGAGTATCTGGAATCTCTGGGCTGATTGTTATGACTGAACGTATCGTAGTAGACCCCGTCACTCGTATCGAGGGACACCTCCGAATCGAGGCGCAGATGAATGGCAGCCAGATTCACCAGGCTTACTCATCGGGCACGATGGTGCGGGGTCTGGAAATAATTCTTCGAGGGCGGGACCCCCGGGATGCCTGGGCTTTTGCCCAGCGTATATGTGGTGTATGCACATTGGTGCATGGCATTGCTGCCGTACGATCCGTGGAAGATGCACTATCGTATGAGATTCCAGCCAATGCCCAGTTGATTCGTAATCTGATGATTGCTGCGCAGTATGTGCATGATCATGTCATGCATTTTTATCATCTTCATGCGTTGGACTGGGTGGATGTTGTTTCGGCGCTGGAAGCGGATCCAAAGGCCACTTCGGACCTGGCCCAGTCGTTGAGTAACTATCCAAAGTCGTCACCCGGCTACTTCTCCGATGTGAAGCGAAAACTGAAAGGTTTCGTCGAATCGGGTCAGCTCGGGATATTCAGTAAAGCTTATTGGGGGCACCCCGCTTACAAACTGCCACCGGAAGCCAATCTCATGGCTGTTGCCCATTATCTCGAAGCATTGGAGTGGCAACGGGATGTGGTCAAGCTGCACACCATTTTCGGTGGTAAGAATCCCCATCCGAATTTTCTCGTGGGCGGGGTTCCCTGTCCCATCGATCTGCAATCGGACTCCGCCATCAACGCCAAGCGCCTTTCCCAGGTGCAGGATGTTATCGATCAGATGATGGCATTCGTGGATCAGGTGTATATTCCTGATACATTGGCCATTGCAGGATTCTACAAGGATTGGGGCAGCCGTGGAGAGGGAGTGGGTAACTTTCTCTGCTATGGTGATTTTCCGGAAAAGGGTATGAACGATCCGGCCACTTTTCTGATCCCGTCCGGTGTCATACTGAACCGGGATTTATCCACCCTGCATGATGTGGATATGAATGCAGCCGACGAAATTCAGGAGTATGTCTCTCATTCCTGGTACGACTACAGCGGCGGAAAGGATCAGGGACTGCACCCTTATGAGGGTGAGACCGAACTGAATTACACTGGCCCGGAACCCCCCTATGAGCATCTCGATGTTGAGCAACCCTATTCCTGGCTCAAATCTCCCCGGTGGAAGGGACAGCCGATGGAGGTGGGGCCCCTCGCACGGGTACTGACCCTGTACGCAAAGGGTCATGAACAGACCCGGGATCTGGTGGGCATGGCCTTGAAAACCCTGGATCTGCCCGTGGAAGCCCTGTTCTCCACTTTAGGTCGGACCGCGGCACGAACACTGGAAACCAAGATCATCGTTGATGCCATGCAGACCTGGTACGACAATCTCGTGGTCAATATCAAGGCTGGGGACACCAGAACATTCAATGAGACCCTGTGGGAGCCCTCTCGTTGGCCATCGGAAGCCCGTGGAGTAGGGTACTCGGAAGCCCCCCGGGGAGGACTGGCCCATTGGATTGTGATCAAGAATGGTAAAATCGCGAACTACCAGGCAGTGGTTCCTTCGACCTGGAACGCCGGGCCCCGTGATACACAGGGTCAACCCGGTCCCTATGAAGCGGCACTGCAGGATAATCATCAACTGCATGACGTCACTCAACCCATCGAGATTCTGCGCACGGTTCACAGTTTCGATCCCTGCATTGCCTGTGCGGTTCATGTGACGGATCCCGATGGCGAGGAATTGATGCAGATCGATGTGGTTTAGTGGTGGTGAGGAAATAGCCCCCTCGCTGCTACCGCCATGGATGGCGGAAG
>JAAELC010000418.1 GCA_024227135.1 Gammaproteobacteria bacterium | reverse complement strand
TTTTATTGTTAACTTTAACCAGTTGAAGGGCTCCGCTCTGCTCTATGCCACCCTGGGTGAAGCGTGCCCCTTCCACAACGGAGATGAGCTCACCTTGACGAATACAGCCGATCTTTAAAGCAAGTTCCATGGCCTTGAAAACCGTACTGTCCCGGTCCATTTCCTCTTTAATTATTATTGGAATAATGTTTTTGTAGAGACTTGCCTGTCGTGCAACCCGCATGGACTTGGTGACTAGGATGGAAGGAACTTTACGACTCCACTTAGAGAGAACGGGGTAGAGGATGCCCTCGGGATCCAGAAGCAGGGTGGCTGTTGTCTTGCTGACACTGGCAACGGCAGTGAGGACAGGATTAGAATCATTTTCGTGCATGAGTTGCTTATACTGCTCAGGATTAAGGTCTGAGTAGTGTTCCTCTTCGCATATTATTGTTGCCATGGTCCTGACGACATTTACCGGGTTATTTCCTGTGGCTGTCTCCTGGGAAAGCATGACGGCATCGGTCCCATCACCTATGGCTGTGCTCACATCGGTAACTTCGGCCCTGGTGGGGCGAGAATTAGTAGTCATGGAATCGAGCATCTGGGTGGCAGTGATTACAGGAGTGTTCATTTGCCAGCAGAGCCGTATTATTTCCTGCTGAATTCTGGGAACTCTGGCTGCTGGTAACTC
>JAAELC010000417.1 GCA_024227135.1 Gammaproteobacteria bacterium | reverse complement strand
TCTCATGGTATCGCTGTTTTCTTATTTCAACACGCGGCAAATACCATGAAAAATACCATTGATGACGCGGATTATATTATTGATTAGAGTTGTTATTTAACTATATTTCAATGTGTTACGAATTCTGCCTACTCCCATTCAATCGTAGCTGGAGGCTTTCCCGAAATATCATAGGCTACACGGGAAATTCCCTTGACCTCATTGATGATTCGACGAGAAACCTGCTCCAGAAACTCAAAAGGCAGGTGGGCAAACCGGGCCGTCATGAAATCCACGGTTTCCACCGCCCGCAGGCTGACCACGTATTCGTACTGTCTGGCGTCTCCCACCACCCCTACTGACTTTACCGGCAGGAATACTGCGAAAGCCTGGCTGACCTTGTCGTAGAGATCGTGGTTTCGCAGCTCTTCAATGAAAATATCGTCTGCCAGCCGAAGGAGATCCGCATAGGGCTTTTTCACCTCTCCGAGAATTCTGACCCCCAGTCCCGGACCGGGAAAGGGGTGGCGATAGATCATCTCGTAAGGAAGACCAAGCTCGACACCAATCCTGCGTACTTCATCCTTGAACAGCTCCTTCAGAGGCTCCACCAGCTCAAGCTTCATGTGTTCCGGCAGCCCTCCCACGTTATGATGGGATTTGATCACGTGGGCTTTTCCGGATTTCGCACCTGCCGACTCGATCACGTCCGGGTAGATGGTTCCCTGGGCCAGGAAGGATACATCGTCGAGGCGACCTGCTTGCTCTTCGAACACCTCTATGAAGAGATTCCCAATGATCTTTCTTTTCTTCTCCGGGTCGTTCTCACCTTCCAGGGCTTTGAGAAATCGCTCCTCGGCATTCACCCGAATCACGTTTACTCCCATATGCTCCCCAAAAGTGGCCATGACCTGGTCACCCTCATGCAATCTGAGCAGCCCATTGTCGACGAAAACACAAACGAGCTGATCGCCAATCGCCCGGTGCAACAGGGCGGCAACCACCGAGGAGTCGACCCCTCCAGATAACCCTAGAAGTACCTTTCGATCCCCTACTCTGGCTTTTACCTGCTCGATACTGTCCTCGATGATCTGCCCGGGATTCCAGAGCGCCTCGCAGCCGCAAAGGGTAAACAGAAAACGCTCAATGATGCGCTGCCCCTGGCGGGTATGAGTCACTTCCGGGTGGAACTGAATCCCATAGAAACCCCTTTCTTCATCAGCCATTCCCGCCAGCGGTGCATTGGCCGTTTCAGCAATGACATGAAATCCCGGGGGCAGTTCTTCCACTCTGTCACCGTGACTCATCCATACATCCAGCAGTCCGTAACCCTCCGGGCTGGTATGATCCTCGATATCCCGCAGAAGCGTCGAATGCCCCCTGGCCCGAACCTTGGCAAATCCGTATTCATGGGCTTGGGAAGGCGCCACCTTGCCCCCCAGTTGAGCGGCCATGGTCTGCATTCCATAGCAAATACCCAGGAGGGGCACGCCCAGTTCAAACACCTTGTCAGGCACCCTGGGTGTATCTGCTGCGGTGACTGATTCCGGTCCGCCCGAGAGAATGATGCCGGATGGCCGGTACTCTGTAATAACACCTTCGCAGTTGTCGTAGGGCCAGATTTCACAGTAGACCCCTGCTTCTCGAACCCGTCGGGCGATAAGCTGGGTGTACTGGGAGCCAAAATCAACAATCTGAATGCGGTGGGCATGTATATCGGTTTTCATAGGATGGTTGTTCCAGTCGACCAGGTTCAGTCACGACGATAGTTGGGGGCTTCTTTGGTGACTGTCACATCATGAACGTGTGACTCTGTCATGCCAGCACTGGTAACCCGGACAAATTCAGGTTTGGTACGCATCTCTTCCATGTTAATGCAGCCTGTATAGCCCATACTGGAACGAATACCACCAATCAGTTGATGAACGATGTTCAGCATGCTGCCTTTGTAGGGCACTCGGCCCTCGATGCCTTCAGGAACCAGCTTTTCCGCATCTGAGGTGTCTTCCTGGAAGTAGCGGTCGCTGGATCCCTGCTTGCCGGCCATGGCGCCGAGAGAACCCATACCCCGGTATGACTTGTAGGAACGCCCCTGGTATATTTCCACGGCGCCTGGGGACTCATCTGTGCCCGCAAACAGTCCACCAATCATGACCGAGTAAGCGCCCGCGGCAATAACCTTCGCTATGTCTCCTGAATAACGCAGACCGCCGTCGGCGATCAGCGGGACACCGGAACCCTCCAACTCCCTGGCCACCTCGGATACTGCCGTAATCTGGGGGACACCAACCCCTGCGACGATGCGGGTTGTGCAGATCGAACCGGGTCCAATGCCCACCTTTACCGCATCGGCCCCTGCTTCGATCATTGCCCGTGCAGCCGCCGCGGTAGCAATGTTCCCGCCAATGACCTGGACCTCAGGGTAATTTTTCTTCACCCAGGCCACCCTGTCGAGCACGCCCTGGGAATGGCCATGAGCCGTATCCACCACGATGACGTCCACTCCCGCACCTACCAGTGCTTCCACCCGATCTTCGGTACCCTGGCCGGTCCCCACCGCTGCCCCCACACGCAGGCGTTCCTGGTCGTCCCGGCAGGCGCTCGGATTCTCTTTCGCCTTTTGTATATCCTTGACGGTAATCAAGCCGCGAAGTTGAAAGGCATCGTTGACGACCAGCACCTTCTCGATTCTATGCTGATGCAGGAGACTGATCACTTCCGATCTGTTTGCGCCTTCCCGAACAGTGACCAGTCGATCCTTTGGTGTCATGATGGACGAAACCGGATCGCTCATATGGGTCTCGAATCTTAGATCACGCCCGGTTACGATTCCGACCAGATCATCCCCGTCAGTGACGGGAACGCCCGATATGTTGTGAGCCCTGGTGATCTCCATGACGTCAAAAATGCTGGTATTCGGGGAGACAGTGACAGGTTCCCGAATCACCCCGCTCTCATATTTTTTTACGCTCAGAACTTCCTGAGCCTGCTGGGCAGGTGTCAGGTTCTTATGGATAATGCCTATCCCACCTTCGAGTGCCAGGGCAATGGCGAAGCGGGATTCAGTGACGGTATCCATAGCAGCAGACACCAGTGGAATACTCAAACTGATCTCTCGAGTCAACTGGGTACGCATGTCTGCGTCTTTTGGCAGGACCGTCGAATGAGCCGGAACGAGCAGTACATCGTCGAAAGTCAGGGCTTCCTGAAGCAGGCGCATGGTCTTATATCTCAATGTGTGTGAATGCAGGGTTAACCGATCATTATAAAATTTGATAGTAAGCGGGTAAACTCACGCTTTATGATCTTTCTTGGAAATATTGCAGAACCGACCCTCCGAAAAGTAATAATTATATGAATAATCAATCGGTTGAAGAAATTTATAAAAAGGATATCTATTCGGTCTCCAGGTTAAATCGCGAGGTTCGTTCGATACTGGAAGGTGGATTCCCCCTGCTTTGGGTGGAAGGAGAGATCTCAAATCTCGCAAAACCCTCCTCCGGACACATCTACTTCACGCTGAAAGATGCGTCTACACAGGTCCGTTGCGCCATGTTCAGGATGAAACGCAAGTACCTGCGATTCCAACCCGAAAATGGCCTGCAGGTCATACTGCGGGTGCGGGTCAGCCTCTATGAGGCCCGTGGTGAGTTCCAGTTGATTGCAGAGCACATGGAACCTTCCGGCGAAGGCGCGCTGCGTCAAGCCTTCGAGCAACTAAAACAACAGCTCAGCGCGGAAGGTCTGTTCGATAGCGAACTGAAACGCCCCCTTCCGGCCTTTCCAAGCCGAATAGGCATCATCACCTCCCCCACCGGGGCCGCGCTCCAGGATGTTCTCACCGTACTCAAACGCCGATTCCCCGCCCTGACCATCGTGGTATTTCCCGTACCGGTGCAGGGCAAGGAGGCCCCTGGTGCGGTGGTCAAAATGATAGACAGTGCGAACCGGGACGGGAGTTGTGATTTACTGATTCTGACCCGAGGTGGAGGATCCCTGGAGGATCTGCAGGCATTTAACGACGAGTTGGTGGCACGGGCTATCTATGGATCAAAGCTACCAATCGTATCGGCGATCGGTCACGAAATCGACTTTACTATTGCCGATTTTGTAGCGGACCATCGAGCCCCCACCCCTTCTGCGGCAGCAGAAATGGTCAGTCCGGACCAGGTGGAATTAAATCACAAGCTCGATACTTTATTCCGCCGACTTGTGGCACAAGCCCGACAGGCACATAACCGGATATCGCAGAGGGTGGGAGTGATCGAAGGAAGGTTGAACCAGAGCCATCCGGGCAACCGTCTGATACAGCGGCAACAACAACTGGACGAACTTGAAAGGCGACTGAGTCGCAACCTCCAGGTCCAGAGCCTGAGATTGGAGGATCGATTGAACCACTCAATCAGCAGGCTGCTCTCCGGCACACCTGCCCGTAAAATGTCATGGATGGCGGAAAGCCACCGGCTGCTGGACAGACGCCTGTTTCAAGCGATCGACACCCTCCTTGATCGATCCCGCCAACGCTTTGGTTCGGTCACCGCCAATCTGCAGTCCTTGAGTCCATTGGCAACACTGAGTCGTGGTTACTCCGTCACCCGCCGTTTGAAAAACAAGGAAGTCGTTCTGGACCCCGGAAAACTTGCTCCTGGAGAAGAGGTAGAGACGCTACTTGCCGGTGGCAGCCTGATCGCTCAGGTTATCGAAATTCATCCCAAACAGATAGGCAGGGGAGCAAAAACGATACGTTGACCCGAGGTAATCCCCTACCCCCAAAAGATTACCCTCCATGGGTGGCCTGTGGAGGAAGTGGCTTTGGCAGGGATGCCAAAGCC
>JAAELC010000416.1 GCA_024227135.1 Gammaproteobacteria bacterium | reverse complement strand
TGGGGCATTGGGGTGTATATCTTTCATTGGGTGGCTGGGTGCGTGTATCCTATATCTGGACAACGCGAATAGAGCCAATGCACCCCCCTCCCCCGTTGGCGACGCGTTACGCGACAGCCAAGGCGACCACACGATTATATCGTTAACATCCCCACCCACGCCTGGGCGCACTCCTATCCAGGCCTCGATTCCCCCGGTATGACGTGGCTGTCATTTCGTGAAAGGGGTTATCGCGTTCATGTATCCTACGCGCGTACATGAGAAAGGCATGCTCGTTACAGCACAAGATGTGAAAAATGACTGGATTTCATTTTACTTGATAAAGATAATGTGTACGAGAAAACTTCCTGTGCGTTAAGAGATTGTTTGGTGAACCCTGTATATTGAAATTATTAACTAAGAATTATAACGCTTGCTAGTAAGTCCCATTCAAGCAAATAATTAATGAATGAACGTATAATTTACTCGTATAACACACACAACATTCACCATGTGTCATCGTCGACACTGTTGGACAGCCTGTTTGACCCGACGCTTGCGTAAAAGCACGAGGCCACGCCGGGCCTCACGACGCTGACGCTTTACAGACGACCACCCATCGCGGTACACATCAGAAAATACTGCGGGCGACTCACCCAAGCCAAGCTCTTCCACAGCCGCAGCGACAAGAGCCGCGGGGTGTGGATGGTGGTGTCTTTTGCAGGTAACCACCCCACCCGCATGCAGATAGATGGCAACCGGGCTCTTACATTCCGTGTTGCATACACAGCAAAGCCAGGGCCGGCCGTGGAATTGATCCAACAGCCCCATAGCATCAACGGATTCTAGTTCCTGGTTTCGATAAACCAGTGTACAATGGCTGCAATATGGGCCACGCGCTCCCATCAGGCATATGTAGGGGTTGTATGCCATGGGTAGAGAGCAGCTGGAATTGCAACACATTGTATACGCCACCCCCGCGATCACCACCATGTGCCCAGCTAGCGGTAGCCGCACAAGCTCTGCATGCTGACACATTTTGGTCCCCCGGACGATATCACTGTCGCATACGAATCGGTGGTCGCCCTGGTGCATTGACATGATCACATCATCCAGCCCTACCACTTTGCGGCGGCTGCGCGCTCCCGCGCCAACTACAAAACTCTTCACACTCAGACACACGTGACAAAAGTACAGGCACACTGCTTCGGTTGTCACCACTGCATTGGTAGAGAATTTGTCTTCTGTATCTGCCCCGCTTGGCCGCCTTGTGATTGTATCCGTCCACATGGCATCGTCGCCATCATCATCATCATCGCTACCCGACCACTCATCACACCAGTGGTCGTCCTCGTCTACCGCCGCCGTCTGCGGAGAGAGGGGTGCGGGAATGGGGTCTCCACGGATGCAATCAGAAGACGGGGGAGTCAGCGTGAACTTGTAGCTGTCTGCATATGCCTTCCGCTCCATTGCGTCGATACCACCATTAGGAATATCGAGCATCGTATCCCCCTCGATAGGCGGTTCTGGGTGCCCCCCCCTCAAGACGACATTCTCGACTCGTTTTCGCAGGCGGCGCAGCCATGCGGCATCTGCTCCCACAGCAGCGTCGTGGTGCCCGGAGGGATTCCGGGCCTCTGGACTCTGTTGCCTTTCCCCCAACCCACTGCGAACAAGAATCGGAGCTGCAGCGCCCAAGTTCGAACTGTCGACTGGTTTTCCGTGGAACGGGTGATGACTCCCGGCGGCCGCGAG
>JAAELC010000415.1 GCA_024227135.1 Gammaproteobacteria bacterium | reverse complement strand
TGGGAAATGTATTTGCAGAACGATTGAGGTCAATTTCCCACGAGGCGGTATTGTACGGCTGACGACTGCTAAAATGAAAAATACGAACCTTACCCTGATTTATGTCGCTGCAGTCAGTTTGACCTGTATGGCTTCACTGATTTATGTCTATCTCGTGCCACCAGCCAGTCTGCAATCAACCCGGGACGGTATTCCCTTTTTCACACCTCCTGTTGCACATCCGGAAACAGGCGAACCCCTCGATCTGGGAACACTTGTGCGCCACTTCAAAGGGGAATAAGGAATGGCCTTCGATATCGAAACCTTTTCCCATCTCGTCATGTTCTTTGTTGCCTTTGTTGGTTTGTATCTGGGTTTTGTGAAAGACTCCATGTGAGGTAATCCAAATGGATCGAGCAAGCATACTTTTCTGTGTTATCTCGTTAGCGCTTAGTCTCCTGGTCGCTGTTTTCGCCTTCCCCCTTGCCACCATAACGAGGGCTGAGCTGGACGCGGCACAAACGGTGACGGCTGCCGAACAGATGGGTGAACTGGAACTGGGAGAATTCGGACAGGTAATGATTCTCGATCTGGTCGACTACTACATCGAAAATCCGCCGACCGAAGTCGAAGGTGCGGCACCGGTGCGTCAGGTACGTTTCCAGGGCTGTTGAAAGCGGATGATCGGAGTGCCTCCAACGGCTTACTCTCTGCTGCTATGCGCGGTATTGCACAGTACGAACGCTATTTCGAATTCTGTTATTTCCCACCAGTCTGAACTGGAGGGCGGGGTTGATACTGTTATTGATGTCCGCCCCCTGGCATCGTGTAAATCAGGAACACTGGCCGAGGCACGATGTATACCCGTGGAAGATCTGGTGACACCCGGCAGGCGACTGGCTAATGTCAGCGGTTTGCTCTGGTTACTGGGAAGCGCAGGACTGAGCGGCGACGAGCATGTGCTGGTGATTGGTGACGACAGTAGCAGGAGGGATTTTATGGCCGGCGTACTCTATGTGGCCGGTCAATCCCGTATCTCCGTATTGAATACCCGTGTGACAGGCACTCGGGCTTACCAGAAAAAACCGGGGATTCTGCGAAGTATGACCCGGGAGCAGGTCTATCGGGCGCCAATGCGTTCAAACAAGGTCGTGCTACGCGGTGAGCTGGAATCCATGATAAACCACGAGCCGACACCCGTTTTGTTAGATGGCCGAAGCGAGAACGAATACTGGGGGGTTCGCGTCCGGGGAACACGTGGAGGGCATTTACCCGGTGCCCAACACTTAAACTCCACTGGTCTCCGGGCAGGTCACTCCGATTCGGTCAACATCTCCCGGGAAGCCGGTGATCCCATCGCCTACAGCCATGACGCTTTTGAAGGTCTGGTCTATCTGGCAAGACTGGTGGCCAGCAGGATTGATGCGCGCCTCTATCTGGAGGGCCTGGTCGGGTGGGCCTCCGATGGTAGTCTACCGATGGATAGCACGAGTTATCCCCAATATGAAAATAGTGCTCGTAACCAAAGATCAGAGACGACAAGAAATGCTGACGGGACCCTATTCTCCCCGGCGGCCGTGATAGCAGGTGGCGGCTTTGCAATGGCGGGCTTCCTGGTTGGCCGCCTGACGAAAAACAAAGGAAGTGGTTAATGGATATCCTGATACTGATAACTAATCCGGCAGCGGGAGGGATTGCCGCATCACTGGCAGCAGCCTGTAAGCGGGCTGGAAGCGAGTGGGCGGTGTTTCTTACCAATGATGGTGTGAAGGTGTTGAGCGAAAACACTGTGGTCAACGCATTGAAACAGGCAGATAGCGCGATTGTCTGCCAGGATTCCTGGGGGTTGCATATGGCAGGAGTTGAATGCCCATTGGAACTGGGGAGTCAAACCAGTAATTCGGGACTGGTGTCCCTGGCGAAACAGATAGTCAGTCTTTGACGGGAAAAACATGGGCGATAAAAAGAAAGTGCTGGTGCTGGCCAGACGGGATCATTTGGAAGCAATGCGGGTCGCGGCAGGGTTGACCATCTTCGGTCACGAGGTTCGCCTGGTATTTATGGCACGGCCGGTGACAGAGGAAATCGGAACCAGCGAGCAGGCGGAGTTACTGGAACTTTCCGGTATTGAACCGGAAACCACGGTTTCAGAGATGAAAGAGTTTCTGCCACTGCTCAGTTCCGGGAAACTCGCCGGAGCCATCGTGACTGCACAGCGGGTTGTGAATCTATGACAAATCCCAATGAGCCGACGCTACTCGTACTATACACGGGTCTATTTCCGGATGCCGATACAGTGTTGGAGGCCCTGAGAACTATAGACGGGTTTCAGATCGAGCAGGAAGAACTGGCTGATCCGGAGATGTCGCCCGCTGGCTGGGACCGGGTACTGAAGAAGATATTCGACGCACAGAAAGTGATCACTGTTTAGGAAGCTATCCGGGATAATCAGCCATAACGAGGACGGTTTGGCGAAAAAGGGCTATGCCCAAATGGCACTGACTCAAGCTTAAAAGCCCCGTCATTGCGAGCGAAGCGTGGCAATCTCCCTTGTCGTGCCGGGGTTCTGGAGATTGCTTCGTGCCTCTTGAAGAACTTAACCTGTGGTTCTTCATCGATTTGTGACCGCGCAAGCGGGGTAAGGGGCTCGCAATGACGACTATTTGGCTCAAGTACGTGCCATTCGGCTACGGCCCATTGGAGTCCACCTGATGCTGGCAGGTTCCCGGGTATCAGCTTGGAATTCGACGGCGGTTTGACCGATAGAGTCTGGTCGACGCCGTTATCTGAGAGAGAAAGTACGGAAACCGATCAATTACAGCTAAGCTTGTTTTCCTGTTGGACAAATTCGTAACTGGATGAAATGGAGAGTACAGATGAAAAAAATCGTTGAGTTGATGTTGGGAACAGTATTGTTATTGTCCACTGCATTGGTGTACGCCAGTCAGCCTTTGGTGGATGTGGTATGGGTCAAGAGCCATATAGGTGACTCGAATGTGGTATTTCTGGACGTTCGTGGAAAGTTGGCAGGTAAAACCAAATCGGACTATCTGCGTGGCCACATTCCGGGGGCAGTCTACACGAACTATTTGAAAGACGGATGGCGTGCAAAGGATAAGAACGGCACACCGGGTATGCTGGCTCCCACCGATAAGCTGGAAAAAATGATCGGTGGTCTGGGTATCGACAACAGCAAACATGTGGTTATTATTCCCAACGGTGGCAAAGCGCTGGATATGGGGACCGCTACTCGTATTTACTGGACGTTCAAGGTACTCGGTCACGAAAATGTCTCAATACTCGACGGTGGCATGATTGCTTACACCAGTAATGTGGACAAGAAGACGAAGCGCCCCCTCAATCCCTTGGAGAAAGGTGCGGTCAAACCGGTTGCCTTAACCTTTAAAGCAGATCTGCGGGAAGAGATGATCGTCACCAAGAGTGATGTCAAAGCGGCGATAGACAGTGGGGTGCCCTTAGTGGATCATCGCCCCAATAATCAGTACATCGGTATCAACAAGCACGGCAAAGCGAAACGAACCGGAACCATACCCGGGTCGGTGAATCTCCCTGAGAACTGGCTGACGCAGAACGGTGGTGGTAAATTCCGGCCCAAGGATCAGCTCGAGCAGCTGTATGCGTTTGCAGGTGTACCGGTGAGTGGCGACGAAATATCCTTCTGCAATACCGGGCACTGGGCCAGCCTGGGCTGGTTCACGAGTTCTGAAATCCTGGGGAACAAGCAGGCAAGAATGTACGACGGTTCCATGCTTGAGTGGACCGCTGACAAAGATTCGCCCATCGATCAGAAGGTGATGTTGCAATAACGGGCCTGCAATCCTGAAGCACTGCATATTTTTCATTCTGGCCGGATTGGTACTAGCCGATCCGGCCATCGTCTCTGCGGAGGGGGAACATTCCCGCCGAGCCGGCGCTGAACTGCTGGTGATTCTGGGTGACATACAAAAACTAAAACGGGGTAACCTGCCCGAAAAGCAGAAGAAAGGATTACGTGATCGCATTTCCGGCACACTTTCCGGGTTGCCATTGTTACTGCGTTTAGCTGACGAGGAACGAAACCGTATCCGTTCTCAGCCTGATATGGACCGATATCGACGATTACTTGCGGAACAATCGTTGAACGACCTCACAACCAATCTGAAGAATTTGTCCAGGTCATATCCCTTTAGAGCAACGGGTATCCTGCCGGCAACAGCCTCAAATCAACTTATTGGCAATGCGCTCCAGCAGCATAAAACGCTCTGTGCCCCTTGCCATGACTCACCTTACCTTGATACGGAACGCCCGGCATACAATCTATTCGATCAGGCACAGGAGCTGGAAATCAGGGAGTTCGCGGCTAGGATGGTGGTGGGAGTTCGAGGGGATGCCACGACGGGCCTGGACAATCCATTTAGCGATGCGGAGATCAGGTCCCTGATTGTTCTCTATCGTACCACTGGTAACAGCGCCCAATCCGAATCCCGTTGAGATGGGGGTCCCGCTCAAAGTGAAAGGGAAATACTCACGACCCATGGGTAGTCTGTCCCGGAAGATGCCGTCAATACCTCCCTGCAGGCTTGGCTAAGGAGCAATGAACGGGATGCATTTTTCGATGGGATGACCAGGAACAACAGACTCAAATTGCTACTGCTTATCCTCTGGATTGGACTCTTTGGGGTAGTACTCACCATTTATTTGAGCCTTGGTATTCCCCTCTCAAACTATCCCGGGCTGATTCAGGAATGGATTCAAGACTACGGTGTATGGGGAGGGATCGTTTATGTGCTGATCTATCTCATACGCCCTCTTCTATTCGTTCCTGCCACGCTCCTGACCACTGTATCCGGATTGGCGTTTGGACCCTGGTGGGGAATCATTTATACCATTATTGGTGAGAATATCTCGGCAAATCTTACGTTTGTCATCGGACGATTTTTCGGCAAAACGATGGTCGAACGTTTGACAGCAAAAATTATGTATATCAATCGTATCGATTGTGCCTTTCGCAATAACGGCTTTATGTCGGTGTTCGTTATGCGGCTGACACATCTTCCGTTCGACCTGGTGGGTTATCTTTCGGGTGCCTGCAATTTGAGACATCGGGATTTTGCCCTGGGTACCTTCATCGGTATTCTCCCTGGGTTGGTAACATTCGTGCTTTTGGGCGCATCGTTCACAGATCCTCGCAATCTGCTGCTGGTGATCGTTTCACTGGTCACTGGCCTGCTTGTTTCAAAGTGGTTGAAAGTTCACGGGGACCGGGTTCATGTCGACGCTGTACAGTCGCGGGACAATCCAGTTTCCGGGATCAAGCCTGACAGTTAGGTACGTTGTTTTATGCTGACTAACCCAAGTCCATTGATTATACTGGACGATTATTGTCTACTTGGCTCAATAGGTCTGTATGAATCTGCAACTACAAGATAAGCGGGTTTTGGTCACCGGCTCTACCAGTGGTATCGGTAAGAATATCGCTGAGAAATACCTGACGGAAGGTGCCATCGTTTACATCAATGGCCGCAACGAAGCGCGTTGCCGTGAAGTCGCCAACGAATTGACTGACCTGACCGGAGCCGAAGGCCGCGCCCTGGCGGCCGCCGCCGACCTGTCCGATTCCGAGCAGAGTGATGCCCTTCTGGCTGACCTGGAAGCTCAAGGCAGCATCGATATTTTGATCAACAATACCGGGATATTCGAAGTAAAACCTTTTGTGGAGATCACGGATGAAGAGTGGACTCGATATTTCAACGTCAACATACTCTCCGCCGTCCGGCTGTCTCGTGCCTTGCTGCCTGCCATGCTCGAACGCAATTACGGCCGCATTGTCAATATTTCCTCCGAGTGTGCGGTTAAACCTCTCGGCCAGATGGTTCACTACTCGGTGACGAAAACCGCGCTGCTATCCTTGTCACGCGCGCTTGCGGAGTTGACCAAAGGCAAAAATGTCACCGTCAACTCGGTCTTGCCAGGGCCGACCTGGACAGAAGGGGTTGAAAACTACTTTCAGACCCTGTCTGAAGAAGAAGGTAAACCAATCGATGAACTGACCCGGAACTACTTTGCCGATCACGAGCCAAGCTCCTTGCTGCAACGCTTTGTAGACGCCGTCGAAGTCGCGGAAGCCACCGTTTATCTGACCAGCAATCGAGCCATGAACGGCCAGGGGTTGCGTGTGGAAGGTGGGATCATCCGCGCACTGTAAACTATCAGGATCGATAGAATCAGACTCGATTGATCTACTCCCAGCACGCATTGGTTTTACCTTACCTTTTGATGCCCCACTACACCCTGTGTCTCAGTAAAACCCCTAAACGTTACTGTTCACCCCCCTGAGCTTACCCCTGATCTGGCGTAGCCGGAACCAAAAAAGACATGAGCGAAGCCAACACATTGGCTGATCGCTGAAGGCTTTTTCGATCACAAACTCAATTGGTGAGAAAATTTTTTTGTTCTATTTGTCGAAAACTTAAGTGGTAAGGCACTAAACATGATCCTCGATGGGCAGCCAGGATATGAACCAGGCTGAAAGCCGGCGCCGAAAACCCGCCTGGGGATCCTTGTACTCCCGTACCTCCTGCCCTTCCTGCTCACTGATCCAGGCGAGCCTGCTACCCTTTCCAGTGGCTTTTTTCTCGAGTGCCACACGATAACTGTTACTTGGATCGATACCTGAATTGAGAAATTCAATCAACCGCTCTGCCAGGTCCGTGGAATATATCAGCAAACCGATTTCCGTATTCACTTCTATCGAGCGCGGGTCGAAGTTGAACGAACCGACAAATGCGATTTTACGGTCGAAGACAGCAATTTTGCTGTGCAATATCGCGGTGGAGTCGCTGGCAACCAATGACCAGAAATCTCTTTGCGTTCCCAGGTCCGGCCTGAGCTCATATAGCTCGACTTCGTTCTCCAGCAAGGCCTTGCGATAGCGCCGGTAACCTGCATAGGCCGGAGCCATGTCGTTGGTTGCCATAGAGTTGGTCAGTATGCGCACCCGAACCCCCCTCTCGCGTACGCTTTTCAGCCTCTGTATACCTTGATCCCGGGGTATGTAGTAGGCGGCCTCAAGAAGTATCTCGTCGCTGGACTCAGCGACAACCTCACCCAGCCGTGCAGCAATGGCTTGATGGCCTCTGCTTCCCACCTTCTTCGCCGGGTCATCGTACAATACTTCGGCATCAGCCCATATCAGTTGATCGCGCAGTGCCTCCAGCCGGGTATAGATTTCGGTTGGTGTCCGATCGACGGCGTAGGGAAAATCCCGTTTGTAAGCAGCGATCCTCTCGTCCAGACAGCGTCTTTTTTCACGGGCCTGCGCTGGGGTCGGGAGTCGCTTCGCGACCCTTGCTATGGGTACCGACCATTCGCTGTCCCAATACTGGTTGAAACTATCACGGATATCACGGGCCACCGGACCCACGACGAACAGATCCAGATCTCGAAAATTCTTACTTGCGCTGACCCCGAAATAATGGTCGCCGATGTTTCTTCCACCAACCACTGCAAAGGTGTCATCCATGAGGAAGAGCTTATTGTGCATTCGGTGGTTCAGGCGTGTCAGATTGACGATGAATTCGAAATGGATCCAGCTTCGCCCGGAAAATGGATTGAACAGACGAACTTCGATATTGGGGTGCGAGTCGAGGCTGGCGATCCCGAAGTCCCGCCCACCGGTGTGAATGTCATCCAGCAACAATCGAACACGCACCCCGCGATCAGCAGCAACCATCAACTGCTGTACCATCAAAGAACCGATATCATCGGTTTCCCAGATGAAGTACTGAGCATCGATGGTCCTTTCTGCAATACGCGTCATGGCATTGCGTGTCCTGAAAGCGTTCTCACCCGATCTCAAGGGGTAGAACCCCGACTTTCCAGGGTGATTTTCCATTTCCTTCTTGAAGAACAGCTCAGCTGTCGTTGTCTCCGGCATGTGGAAAATCTCGTGAAGTAGTGTCAACTTGTTCGCTTTGGCACTCTGGAATCGATGGGAATATCCGATTCCTGCCGTTACGCTGGATTTGAGGCTTGGGTCTGCAGTTTCTCATTATCGCTCTGGGCGAAGGCCCATGAGCACGAATCCGGAAACAGGATGAGCAGACCTGCTTACGCAGCATCTCACTAAACGCAATGATGATCCAGACCTCCGACCTGCGTCAACACAGCAGTGTTCACATCGACTCGCGAATATGAGTACCTGTAAGCCGAAAAAGTGATAAAACCGCAACCTCTTCCCACTGCCATTCAATCAGACAAAGTCGTCCGACCCGACAGTCTCCTGCAACGCCGAAAACTGCCAGAAATCAATGAAGGACGAAAGTCATGGGATACGACCCCGGGACATAAACTACCAGTAACTGCTCACCCCCCCAGAGATTACCCCCCATGGGCGATCTGTGGAGTAAGGGTCTTTGGCATGGATGCCAAAGCCGAGCCTG
>JAAELC010000414.1 GCA_024227135.1 Gammaproteobacteria bacterium | reverse complement strand
CTCGCGACATTCACTGTCAATCTGTATCCAACCAATGTTGCACTTGTGGTCTGAACCGTACAGGACGCTGTGCCCTGCCCGGCGATAATACTCGCTGAACCACCTGTGATATCACTTAACGTCCATGTGATACTCAATGGTGTTACACAACCAATGGCGGCGATGTATTCAGCAGTTGATACACATCCAGACGCTCCGGGTAGCCATCTACAACCTTCGTTAGCAACCTCGGACATGAACACGGTGAGAGCATCACGGTGATAATGTGTGTAAGTTGCAGTGCGTTCGGCTGAGTCAGTGGACACCGTATCGGTGGCAACCAGCTTCAGGTCAAACGCCCAGTCAGTATCGAGGTCTTCCGTTTCAACTGTGACCATATTCGTACCCTGGCCCAGTATGATATCCGCACCTAGAGATTGGGGAGAACCCACTGTACCAATCGCAGGGTATCGCTGGACTTCTTCAATCGTGGTGCCGATGAACATACCGACCTGACCGATGGTAATCCCACCACCTGCTACTGCACCAGCGCCAGGAGTATCGTCCAGGTTTGCGGCCTCTGAGGGCCATATGCGAGTGTACAGCGTGGTGCTACCTGCACCCTGAAGCAACTCAAGGTACATAATCCACCAGCCGGGGTAACCTACGGTGTCACCATCAACTGATATTACCCTGCCAGCACCTGGGTCACCGGGGATCTCATACACCTCACCTGTCTGTGTGTTAATCCTTGCACGGGTTTCGTGCAGTGTGGCACCATCGTTCGTGATCTTGATAAGAGGAAAGCGAGTTTCGTCATTCTCTTTGGTGATAAAGAACCGCGCCACATCGGTCTGTGTCGAGCTTGCTGACACCACGACATTCGTAGAAGTAACGGACGTTCGTGTACCGGGTGTATCCACGACCCTGGTTGCGCTATTGGGTGATCCGTCAAGACCAACTTGATTGAATGTCGTCGTTGCACCGTTGTTCGTCCAACCGCTAGTGGTCAGGTTGCGCGAGTTGATTTGCACGTTTTCCAGCATACCACCTG
>JAAELC010000413.1 GCA_024227135.1 Gammaproteobacteria bacterium | reverse complement strand
TTTAGGCCCCCGTCCCATCACGGATCACGTCTCCGCGTCGCTTAGGGCTTAAGGTGTCGTAGTTACACCGACCCAGGATCGACGGCCCTTCTCCGGGTAAGGTAGTCTCCTCTGTCATTGCCCACCTACCTTCTATACACCTACAAGTTACGAGGAGAGTTTCGGGCTTCGGTGGTTGGAGGCACCTCGCCCTCTCGTAGATGCCTACCAAAGGTTCACTCTCACTTAGGTGGCAATTTTGGACTCCGGCTTCCTTCGGATCCCTCATTGGCACTCGTGCGGCCCCGTCCTTGGAGTTCCCTCCTCCATGAGGTGCACACGAGCGTTTCTTCGGGCACCCTTGCCTTCGCCTACATGTTCCCTTCTCCCAAGGGCCATGGCTGGACTCCCACCAGCTAGCCGACTACCATGCCGGTCACACTCCCCTCTGGCGTGCTACGCACACGTCGGGTAAGCAGTCTCGCCTCGCGGCTACCGGGGACTACGTGCCTTCGCTTCGCTCTCCATGGCGCGCAGCGCGGGACGGGGTTGGTGCCTAAGTGCCGGTTTACGCTTGACGATTTTTAGTGCCCGAGTCTCATTGATGAGCGTATCCAGACGTGAGATAGCTTCATTGATTTGGCGGCCCAGTTCCTGGCTGGCGTCCCGCTGATTGGCAGTCGATACCTTGATTGCCAGAATGTCTCGAGTCATGTCCGAGAGTAGGTTCTCTAAAACAGTACTTTGGTTTTGTCGCGATTCGAACCCTTGGCCAATTCGATCGGAGATGAATGCCATGCTACGGTCGATCTTTCCAATCTGATCCTCTATTCCAGCAATTTGTAGTCCGTTTGATACGGTAGCCTCGTAAACCCTCATAGCGGACTCTGGTACTACGGATGCGTTGACCGGACTTCCCTCCCGCAGAATCACCAATATCCACAGTGCGCTGACTGCGAGGATGCCGATGACGACCACGGTCGACACGGTCTTGTAGGGGATTCAACGGGTTGCTGGTTTTACTCCAGAACCCTCCGGATTGGCTGCTTCGTCTGAGGAGGCGGATTGATCGGGTTGCTTTTCACTTTTCATCCTGAGCAACCTCCCTATCGATGAGGGTCCCGTTATCCTGGACTGCTAACTGATCCGGCGAACAGCGCTCGAATGTAATCAGCCGATGAACGGGATCTTGCACCAGATGGAACGTCGGTCCCACGAGTGTTCTGAGAGCGTCTCTCAGCGTCATCGGTCCCAGACTTCGATGAACAGCCGGGAGCGGTAGCGCAAACAGATTCACCTCGTCCGGTCCGATAGATTCGACTTTGGCCAGACGATAGCCGCTGCGTTGCAGAAGATACCGGACTGCTTCACCCAGGATCTGGATCCGTTTCGGAAACCGTATGGTCAATGTCGTGGCCAACAGATCGGCCTGGGCATCATCTGCCTGGAGGTTCAGGCTGGTCAATGTGCAAAGTCCGGTGATGCAGATTGCGATCACCGTTGCCGGGGGATTGGGATAAACAATAGATCTCTTCATGATGAAACGGGTCTCAGCGATCTTAGACACCAGTCCACATCATTACGGAGCAATTTCAGTCAGGGAACGGAAAATCCTTTCAGGGGTTCGCGTTGTTTTTCAAACAGGAGTTGTTTCCAGGCAGGAGTACTTCATAAAAATCTCTAAAAATCGTCCACCTCACCACTGGCTAAGTCCTTCACATTGAAACAGCGCCTAAGATGAAGAGAGAAGGTCCGGTCATAACTCGTTGCGGACGTTCGCCGTCCGTGGGCAAACGTCCGCTTTCGGCCAACTCCGGACAATCAATGAGGTCTTGCCCAACGACCGCTGTAAACGCAAAGCGGACCTTGGCTAGGGAAATCTCTATGTCGGGTTCCGACCCAGAGCGGACCTAGACGGTTTGCTTATATAGGGTGTCAGGATTTTTTACACTTTCCCGGCTAGTATCGTGGTCTTGAAGGTCTGCTTCCGACCCACAGCTGCCGTTCAGGGCCCACCCGATGAATGACTGCTCCTCAGCGAAAGCGGAAGTAGCCATTCGAAGCAACGATGCCCGCTTTCGGCCAACTGCGACCGGTCGTCAAACGCCCCGCGACCGACTGCAATAAACGCATAGCAGACTACCTCGTGTTGCAGTGCAATAGTCTCTAGACGACCCGGAGCGGACCTACACGGTTTGCTTATATAGGGTGTCAGGTTTTTTTACACGTGCCAGCCGACCGCCGACCGCCGACCGCCGACCGCCGACCGCCGATAATACC
>JAAELC010000412.1 GCA_024227135.1 Gammaproteobacteria bacterium | reverse complement strand
CTGCGCAACGGATGTATCCGGGTGGGTAATCGCATCCTGACCTATCGATTCAACGATAAGCAGCAAAACCAATTCAAAGATGTTCGCGATCCCCAGGATTCCAGCATGTCGGATCATCCAGTGGCCCCTGAAATTATCCTCACCCGGTATGTTCGTCTGCACGCCACCGGTATTTACGGGACCGACCCGTCAGCCACACAGCGGACACTTGTATACTATACCCCCTTGCCCATATCCGAGTCTGCCACCCGACGGGAAGTATTTACAGACAGATTTGCAGATAAAAGCGATTGGAAAGAGCTGTCAGGTTCTCACGAAATCGAAGATGTGGACTTAAACAGTGCGCTTAAGGTCGAATCCACTGTTACGGACGGAACAGACCAGGGCAGTTTGATCCAATTCAATCCGACATCCGATGAAGCCAAAAAGATCGACTTCAACGGGGCTCGTCGCGGCAGCAGCGGCTTTCTCAGCTATGATACCCAGATCAAAGTGGGCTATGATCCAGCGCCTGCCCCGCACAATGTT
>JAAELC010000411.1 GCA_024227135.1 Gammaproteobacteria bacterium | reverse complement strand
GAAGATGGTTTTTTTACCCTTTCTCATTCCGCATCCGATATGGGACAGGGTTCCGATACCGTATTAAATCAGATCGCTGCGGAGATCCTTGAAGTTGATATGGATCAGATTGTTGTTACCAGCTTTGATCTAGATACTCTGCCCTATGACCCTGGAGCCTACGCCTCGAGTGGCGCGTATGTTACTGGCAACGCAACCATACGGGCTGCTGAGGGCATGAGAAGCGAGATGGACGCTGCGGTAGCTCGGCTGTATAACGTGGCAGTGGACAGTGTTGAATATAACGAAGGGGTTTTTATTACCCCAGACTCCCAGGTGAGTCTATCTGAGCTTGCAGCAAAACTCTGCTCTTTTGCCGGATCGGACCAACTGATCAGCAAAGGAACCTTTGGTGGCAATACCTCTCCGCCACCCTTTATTGCTGGTTTTGCGGAGGTGGAGGTCGATCTTGAAACTGGGAAGTGTGATGTGCTCGACTATGTTGCCGTCGTCGATTGCGGTACTGTACTCAATGAAAACCTTGCTCGAATCCAGGTGGAAGGAGGGGTGGTCATGGGCATCGGTCTCGGTCTTTATGAGGATGTTCGCTATTCAGGG
>JAAELC010000410.1 GCA_024227135.1 Gammaproteobacteria bacterium | reverse complement strand
TTTGTACCCGCGTAACTGTCACTCTACCCCGATACCTGCAGTTTCGCAAAGCACTGGAGCTGTATCGTTGAGAAATATCCGTCTGCATCAAAAGGGTTTTACCCTGATCGAAATCATGGTTGTGGTCGTTATCCTGGCCATTCTTGCCAGCGTTATCGCACCCAGGATCATGGACAATCCTGACAAGGCACGCGTATCCAAAGCCAAGCACGACATCAATGCACTGGAAAGCGCGCTGGATGTTTACCGTCTGGATAATTTCGTCTACCCGACAACCGATCAGGGCCTGGAATCACTGGTGTCTCAACCAAGCATCACGCCTGAGCCGCCTAACTGGAAACAGGGTGGCTACGTCAAGCGCCTGCAAAAAGACCCATGGGGCAATGAATACATGTATCTCAACCCGGGCCAGCACGGTGAAATAGACATCTACTCACTCGGCGCAGATGGCGCCCCGGGCGGTGATGGCATCAATGCTGATATCGGTAACTGGGATACAGACTAGTTCGACCCTCTCACACGGTCGAACGTCCATGTACAGGAAACAGGACAAGGGATTCAGCCTG
>JAAELC010000409.1 GCA_024227135.1 Gammaproteobacteria bacterium | reverse complement strand
TTCAGTGATCCGGGTGCTGACAGCTGGACGGCGACCGTGGATTACGGTAACGGAGCCGGACCACAACCCCTGTTACTGAATCCGGACAAGAGTTTCACGCTGAGCCATGTCTATGTCGACGACGGCTTCTATACGGTGACAGTTGTGGTCATCGATGACGACGGCGGGTCTGGATCGGATACTGCCACCATCGCCGTTCGTGACTCGATCACACCACCGGTACGGACCGTGTTCGATCTCTCAGCCAGGGCTAAGAGCGGAAAGGTCGATCTGGTGTGGACACCGGTGGCGGGTGCCCAGAGCTACAGTGTTTATCGCGGTACCACGGCGGGCGGACCTTATGACGTGATAGCGACGGGCCATACCTGTGATTACTGCGCCTATGCAGACTTTGGTTTGACCAATGATGTGACCTACCACTATGTGGTGACGTCAATGACCAATGGGACTGAATCCCTCTTTTCAAACGAGGTGAATGCCACGCCGCAGGAAAGGAGACGAACCAGGTAGTACCCCTTCAATCAAACAATGAAGGGGTACCCGCCAGCGGTCGATATCCACGGGTCCACCGTTGTCTGCCCCCAACCTTTGTTCAACCTTCCGTAAGGAGTCGCACTTGCCCATGAAAGCCTTTGGATGGATTGTGCTTTGTGTTGCATTGTCTCTGGTGATCTCTTGTGGAGAGGATCCACCCGCTGTCGATACAGCGAAAAAAGCGAAACCTGATAAGAAACAGTACAGTATCCGCGCAGTGCCCGATCCGGCGATGGAGAGAAAACCCCTGGAAAAAGCACTCGATTCTGCAGTGACACAAGCCCCTGATCCTGATCCGGTACCGGTCGAGACTGAACCCGAAAATTTTGCAGTGGATGGGAAGAGGGGACGCGTATTTTTTCCTGATCGAGGCTGGTTATCCGTGGATGAGTTCTGGGAGATCTACTATAACCGTCCTCAGGATCTTCCGGATGACATGAATCACGAGTCTCTGGAGGTCATCAGGCCAGAGAATATGCATTAAGAATAGAACAGGCTGATTTAGTTCAGATTTCTGGCAGTACCCGATTCTCATCGTATTCTTGCATTTGTTGCTGAAAAACCTCATCGGATTCCCGTACCCATAGATCCACACTACCATTCTGTGTCCGTACCAGCGATGCAGCACCTCCATGGATTAATCGATATCACACTCAGGTGTGAATACTTTTTCTGGTGCATCCGAGAGCGATTACTGCTCTCTCCCTGCTACCGGTGATTCCTCCACCTCTCCCCTCTATCGGATGCCATCGGTGAATGTGTTCTTCTCCATGGAGTACTCAGTTATCTGTGAGCTTTACAATCATGACGTAGATTGGGTGAGTGGATCCATCAGTGCATTCTATGATGACTGAAGGTACTTCTTATTCGGGGAATAAGACCAATGGGGCTGAGTCCCTCTTTTCAAACGAGGCAAATGTCACGCCTCAGGAAAGGAGACGAACCACGTAGTACTCTCTCAATCAAACAATAGAAGAGGTACCCGCCAGCGGTCGATATCTGCGGATTCAACATTGTCTGTCCCCAAACTTTGTTCAACCTTACGCAAGGATCTGTTCAGTGAGTTTTACCTTGAGTCTTTTGAGCTACCGTAACTACTCACTTTGCATGGGTAAGCGGTTGCGGAAGACGCCGTAAAACCCTCCCTGCAGGCTTGGCTTTGGCATCCATGCCAAAGACACTCCCTCCACAGACCGCCCATGGGGGGGATCTCTGATGGGGAAGCAGTTACGAACTGCTGTCGAGACAATATGTTCCAGGATCAATGCGTTGTCCCCTCATTCAACAGGGGCTGCCCCTTGCCTGGCTCAGGAAGACTCTCGGTCATCCTGATTATCAGAAATAGAAAGCCGTGAGAACCAGCGCCATAACAGCCAGGATATAACAGGCAGCGCCATCGGAATAATCAGTCCTGGCCCGAGCAGCGAGTCGGGTATCAGTGAGGCACCGTTGCCGGCGAGGATCAGAGAATAGACAGCGTTTCCCGTCGCGGTGACCAGGAGAAACGGTAGAAACCCCATCCGTCCTGCCCCCGCCGTGATGGTAACCGCTTCGGCCAGTACCGGAACCGGACGGGTACAGAAAAGTACAAGCAATGTAGGAGTCCGGGGCAGGGAAGTGGTTTGCCGGGAAAGAAGGAGTCGCCCGGTGACATAGCCGATACAGTTGGCCAGCACCAGTCCACACCAGCACCAGAAAAAGCCTCCGATGAATCCGAGGCGTGCCCCCAGCAGGGTGCCTACGATACTTGAGGGAATCGGGAGGAGTATATCTCCGGCGAGGAGCGCGGCACCCGTCAGGCCAAATAACAGGGCATCGTCATCATTGGCCGACAACCAGCGTTCGCCAGGGAGTTCGCCGATCAGTATGAAGGGTACGATCGGAATCAGCAGAGCGATCAGTATGATCAGGGAAAGGTGTAGCGGGCGTTGCATGGGCTTGTGATTTCTATTGAGTCGGGCGGAACCCCGGCAGCAGCTGTGCCGGTTTAGCAAATGAGGGATCGACAGCCTCCAATCATGGAGACAGACATCCCGTGCACCTGTCGAATATGTGCTGGAGTGTATCTGATTGATTTGAGGTCATCCATTATTGAGCGGGATCAGAATGGTGCCCGACCGGTTTCCATCGACTGCTAAGGTGGGGACTCCCCCAAAACCACGCCGACCAGTGTAATCGAGCTGAAGGGTTACTGGCCGCCTATAGAAGCCCTCCAGCGGGACTCCTGATATCATTGATCTCGCCTGTCTGTCGTGATGGGCAGATATCGAACTGATTATCATGATCGCTTCTTCGCCTGGCTTTCCGGTACAGGATTTTGATCATGTGATGTATCTTCCGCAGCATGAGTGAGCCATCCTATGGATGAAAATGAACCTGCCGAAAGGCCTGACCCAAAGCCCTTGATGGAATTGACAACCGCCTATTGGGGCTCACAAACATTGTTGACCGCCAACAGGATAGGGTTGTTCGAACACCTGGGGCATGGGCCCGCCGATGCGGCTGCTATTGCGGACGCGTTGGGAATACGACCGAGGGAGACGGGATTGTTGCTCAAAGCCTGTGTTGCGCTGGGCCTTCTGGTTGAGTCATCCCATGGATTCGAGAACAGTTTGTTGAGCGACACCTACCTGGTACCTGGTTCTCCTGGCTATCTGGGCAACGCTATTCGCTACAGTGATGATCTTTACAGCACCTGGGGCAACCTGGAGCAGGTGCTGCGTGAGGCAGGGCCTTCCATGCCCACGGCCGAATACACCGGAGGGGACCCGGAGCGCACCCGCCATTTCGTCTATGGGATGCATAACCGAGCGTTGGGGATCGGTGGTGCGATGATCGGGATGGTGGATCTTACCGGAAGAGCGCGCATGCTCGATGTTGGAGGCGGACCGGGGACCTATTCGGCGTTGTTTGCCCGCCAATATCCCAAACTCCGAAGTCAGGTGATGGATCTGCCGGAGGTGGCGGTGGTCGCCAGGGAGATTGTTGCATCTATGGGACTGTCGGATCGGGTCGTGCCGGTGGCCGGAGACTACTCAATGGAGGATTTTCCACCCGGAAACGATGTGGTTTTGATTTCGGGGGTGATGCATCGGGAAAGTGAAAACGGTTGCCGTAAGCTCGTCGAAAAGGCGAGAGACGGCCTGAATTCTGGTGGGATGCTGGTTATCAGCGATGTTTTGACTGATAACGGAGGGGCTTCCCCCTTGTTTGCCACGCTCTTTGGTCTCAATATGATGCTCACAGCACCCAATGGTGGAGTGCACTCGGATTTTCAGGTGGCGGGATGGATGCAAGAAGCAGGATTTCTGGATGTTGTGATAAAGCCCTTTCCACCGCCCATGCCTCATCGACTGCTCACCGGGGTGGTGCCATGAACTGGCGCGGTAGAGCAATTTCGACAGTTCTTACCACGCTCCTGTTGGTATGGACGCTGGTGGTGGTCGGTGCGGGTCCGGACCAGCAGCAGTCCCCAGGGATCATCGACCAGGGGGACGGTCGGTTTGCAATAGGAAACATTGTCCTGGACAAGCCGGATCGCAGCTTCACCATCCCCGGTCAGATATTACGGGTAAATGGTCCTCTCGAATACCTTGCCGTGACAACAGGTGGGCTTAAATCCTACGAGAGTCTTTTGGAACTGAATGTCACTGCATTCGAGTTCAATACCGCCTGCCTGCTTATAGGTCTGGACCCGGACAATTCACGCCCGTCCCCGTACCATTTCGATCCGAATCCGGTGGTGGGGGATGAGGTGAAGATATCCGTAAGCTGGACCCTGGATAGTAAGCCTGTCGAGTACGATGCAGCGGATCTTCTGACCGTAAGGGAGTCAGTTGCGGCCCCAGGGGGATGGAGCTATACCGGTTCTGGATTCACCCGGGAAAACCGTTATTTGGCTCATCTCGATGGCACATTGATTGGATTCGCTCATGATCCTGCCAGTGTTATAGAGCACGGAAAGGGACTCGGCCTGGGTGATTATGGTGCGGTCAATGGTCACCAGGGCCGTTTACCCCCAGTTGGAACGGAAGTTGTGTTGACTGTTCGCCGATAGACAGGAGTTTGCGGACAGCTCAAGTGGGTCATCGGCGTTACCAGGGCAGACAATAAACCGATACAATGAGCATCAATCTGGAAAGAGCCGCAGTAGATGGATGGCCAGTATATCCTGATGCACCTTGGTACGGGGGGGATTTAAAGTGAAGACCAGTCCTTATGGAAAATTTTCGTATCGCCAGATACCGCATCCTGCAATTCGGGGGCTCGTTCATTGTACTCTCTGAGCCTTTGCGCATAGTCCCCTTCCGATAACTGGACTACAACGCTGAAAGTACTTGATTCCACATTATGTTAGTCTTGCTGAATAGCAATCAACAGCACTTTTCAGGTTCGACGATGCTGAGGCGATTCTCCTAATTATGATGGCAACCTTGTCTACACTCAGGATTATGTTATTGGGTATCCTGTTTTACGGTGCCATGAACCTTCCAGGCTCCGTACTGGCGTCTGAGCAGGATCCCCGGACGGCAGATCTGCAGGCTCATCTTGAGTCATTGGCTGCGGAGCACGGGTTTCAGATCACCGGATTGAATATGATTGCAGAGACGAATGTGGAGATTCCGTCGGGAGATCTGCTGGTTAGATTGTCACAGCTGCTATCTGAGTTTAACTACATTCTCTCCAATGACAGTAGGGGAAAGCCCCAGCTTCTGAAAATCCTGGGAAAGAAGAAGAGCGAGTCGATTCACACCGCCAGACAATACCGTGTGAAAACCACACGGAAAGGGTCTGCCCACTATGTTGATGCGGTGATCATGGGAAAGCGCCCGGAACGAACCCGTTTTAAAATGCTGGTGGATACCGGAGCTTCCATGCTGGTGCTTCCCCGCAGCCTGATGGAACCCCTCGGTTATCGGGAAGATGAACTGGAGCAGATTCAAATTCAGACTACAAATGGCAAGGTCACAGGAGAAGTAGGACTGCTCAATCAGGTGGAAGTGGGACGAGCGGTCCGGAATAATGTCAGATTTTCTTTCGTGGAAGACGAGAAACTGGGAGATACTGTAATTCTTGGGATGGCCTTTCTTTCCGGATATGCCGTGACCATTGATGACGCCCAGAATTTACTGCTTCTGAAAGAGACGATCAAAGCCAAAGAGAATACAGCCGGAAGCGAGTGAGTATCGGCTGTTGACGGGTATCTACTTACGATTGATCCTGGCAACGCTTTTCTGGGGTGGGACCTTTATTGCCGGAAGAATGGTTTCCCAGGAAATCGCACCTTATTCCGCCGCTTTTATTCGGTTTGCGGTGGCATCCCTGTTGCTGCTGGCACTGGTCATTCATCAGGAAGGTCGGTTACCGGCATTGACCCGTTCCCAGTTGCTCACCATGATCATGCTGGGGTCTACCGGCGTATTTTTCTATAATGTGCTGTTTTTTTCGGCTCTGCAATCCATCGAAGCCGGTCGGGCAGCGTTGATTATTACCACCAACCCGGTATTTATCGCCCTTTTTTCATTTTTTCTGTTTGGAGAGCGTTTCAGCCCCATGAGACTGGCAGGCATCGCGTTATCGATTACAGGGGCCATGGTGGTCATTTCCCGCGGCAGTCAGATACGATACCTGGTGCCGGTCAGTGCGGTTTCGCTTGGTGTGCTGATTCTTGGGGAAGCCTTCGGTTTTTCCCTGCTGGTGGGAGGGTGCATGGTCTTGACCGGGCTGATCCTGACCAATGGGGTTCAGTGGCGTGGAAGGGCCGGCTGAGTAGCCTGCAGGCACACGTAATTGGCGAATTAGTCCGAATTCAACATTTTTGATGCTGGAGTCAAAGTCACATATCGGGAGCAGGTCATTTCAAATAGCTTCAAAATGTTCTAATGTACGTCAGGGAACGAATATAACCCCGGATATTGACTGGGTTTTTTGGTTGGAGATCTAAAGTCTGATAGAACTTTGGTCGAAAACCGTATGACAATTTCAACGAGTATGCAATAACCAGACAGGGTCAGGGGCTTGAGTAGTCAGGGGACAATGTGAATCCGATATTGAAAAAACAGCTTATAGTTGCGGCGTTGTCGTTCTGTTGTGCCGGGCTGTTCTCCTGCAGTACACAGGAAAAGCAGACCGAGGTGGAAGATGATGATCGAGATCCTCTTGCCTCCTATTCGGTGATGTCCCAGATGCCGCCGGAACCCCCTTATCCTTCGGCAAACCTGCCGGATCCCTCGGCTGCCCAAAGTGGACCAAGGTTTGATAAGCCATTGACCTATAAGGGCACCGGTAAGTTCGTCGGTACGGCAGGTCAACAAGCTGCACCACCCCCGCTGGCAGGGGATGCCCTGGTACTGAACTTTGAAAATGCCGATCTTCGGGAAGTGGTCAGAACGATTCTGGGAGATTTTCTCAAAGTCAGTTACATCTACGACCCCAGAGTGCAGGGGACGGTGAGCCTGCAGACCACCCGGCAACTCAAACCGGATGCGGTTCTGGCAACCCTCGAGACACTGCTGCGTATGAACGGTGCGGCACTGGTCCGTGAAGGTGACCGGTATCGAATAATGCCCCTGGATGAAGCAGCAGGCCGGTTAGCCCCCCAGTTGGGTGACACCGATACGCCACTCCCACCGGGGTTTCGGGTAATTATTGTGCCACTGCGTTTCATATCGGCGTCGCAGATGGAAAAACTGCTTGCTCCGCTGGTTTCTGCAAAGACCATTCTACGAGTGGATGTGGAAAGAAATCTGCTGGTGGTTGCCGGAACCAGTGTCGAGGTGGGTACGTTGACCGAAACCATACAGACCTTCGATGTCGATTGGCTGGCCGGGATGTCCGTGGGGCTCTATCCCCTGGATCAGGTGGCGCCTGAGACAATGTTGCCTGAACTGGAAACCATATTCGGAAGCAATGCGGAAGGCCCTCTGGCGGGCCTGGTGCGATTTGAACCGATCTCGCGGCTGAATGCCTTACTGGTGATTACACCCCAGGTGACCTATCTGAAGCGGGCGGAGGAATGGATTCGCCGGCTCGATCGCAGCTCCAGTGCGGAACAAAGCCTGTTCGTTTACTACCTGCAGAATGGCAAGGCTGTTGAACTGGCCAAGATACTGGGAGAGATATTCAGCGAGCGGGAAGAGTTTCGGCGTGATCGCCAGGTCCAGCTGGCACCGGGACGAACCGCCGTGGAGCTGGCATCCCGGCCGGCAGGTGCTGCCAATGCACCGGCTGCCGCCCCACCGGCCCGTGGTGGTGCGGTACGCACCAGTGAAAGCCTGGCACTGAACACCAGCAGTGAAATCCGGGTGATTGCAGACGAAGTCAATAACGCTCTACTGATACTGGCCACACCCCAGGAACACCGGATGGTGGTCGCCGCTATCAAGAAACTCGACATCGTTCCCCTGCAGGTGCTGATCGAAGCCACCATCGCCGAAGTCAAACTGACCGATGATATGCGCTTCGGCTTGCAGTGGTTTTTCAAGTCAGGGGATGTGACGGGTACTTTCAGTACTGGAGGATCGGGAGACATTGCCTCCACATTTCCAGGCTTTTCTCTGGTGGCCGCGGGTGTCGATGCAAAAGTGATTCTGGATGCACTGAGCAGCGAGACCACGATCAATATCGTCTCCTCTCCGCACCTCATGGTATTGGACAACCAGACCGCTTCTTTACAGGTCGGTGACGAAGTTCCGGTAATCACACGGCAGCAGCAGAGCAGTATCAGTGCCGACTCCAATCTTGTGAACACGGTGGAATACCGCAATACGGGTGTGATCATGAGCGTTACCCCCAGGGTCAATGCTGGCGGTTCGATCATCATGGATGTTGAGCAGGAGGTGAGTAACGTGGTACCCAGTGCCGAAGAGACTCTGACCCCCACCATCAGCCAACGCAAGTTCAAGAGCTCGCTGGTAGTGCAATCCGGGGACACGGTCGTGCTGGGTGGGCTGATTTTTGACTTCACCACAAAACAGCGGCAGGGACTACCCCTGTTGTCAAAACTCCCAATCATCGGACCATTGTTCGGCCGTACCGAAACCGATGACGAACGCACCGAGCTGGTTATGTTGATTACACCCCGTCTGGTGCGCAACCGCTACGAGGCCAAGCAGGTGACCGAAGAGGTTCGGCGGCGGCTCAGGGCGTTGAAACAATTGCAGCAGGAGTCTGTCTCGACACCGGTCTGGGACGTCATTTCGCCCATGCAACGAAAACGGATCGAAGTGGAATCCCAGGGTAGCAATCAGCAGTAAACTGCTGTTGAGCGTCCCTGCACCGATTCATTCCCTGATAAATGCGGGTATTCCGTGCAAAGGCAGGGAATTCCGTCCCTATCAGGAATCGGTCACCTGAAAAGCCGTCCGTTTTCAAAGTGCTTGCAGTCCATAGCCGATGTCGCTATCATTCCTCCGGAATTCACGACAGGCGCGTAGCTCAGTTGGTTAGAGCACCACCTT
>JAAELC010000408.1 GCA_024227135.1 Gammaproteobacteria bacterium | reverse complement strand
CTATTGTCTACGAGCGTGGCTTTTTCCATGTTACTTTTATCCTGTGGTGGTTCTACGTCTTCAGTAGATAGCTCAGCACCCACAGTCAGCAGTGTAATACCTGCTAGCGGAGTTACAGGCGCTTCTCGAACGGATCCGATAACAGCGGCTTTTAGTGAGGACATACTAGCCACCTCAGTCGATGCTACTACCTTCACGCTGTCAAACAGTAGCGGTAGCAGCATCAGCGGCACGGTGACTTTTGATGGCAGCACAAGTGTGGCTACCTTTACCCCAGCTAGCACTCTGGATGCATTATCAACTTATACAGCCACCCTAAGCACGGGCATTACCGACCTTTCTGGTAACGCCCTCGCGAGCAGTTATAGCTGGGGCTTCACAACAGCGGGCCGTACATGGGGTACGGCAGAGAAGATAGAAACCGACATAGGCTATGCATATTCCCCCCAGATAGCAGTAGACGGAACAGGCAATGCCATCGCCGTCTGGAGTCAATCCGATTCCGAAAACAATCCTAGCAGCATCTGGGCGAACAGATTTGATGGAGGTACATCTTCATGGGACACGGCTACGAAAATCGAGACCGACTCAGGCGCTGCAGGCGCCCCCCAGATTGCCTTCGACGGATCGGGCAATGCCATCGCTGTCTGGTACCAAAGCGACGGTGGCAACACTGCCAACATCTGGGCGAATAAATTCGACGGTGGTACATCTTCGTGGGGTACGGCAGAGAAGATAGAAATCGACGACTCGGGCTACGTAGAAGACCCCCAGATCGCCTTCGACGGATCGGGCAATGCTATCGCCGTCTGGCAGCAATACGATGGAAGCGTTTTTAACATCTGGGCAAACAGATTTGACGGAGGTACATCTTCATGGGGTTCGGCAGAGGAGATAGAAACCGACAACTCGGGCTATGCAGAAGACTCCCAGATCGCCTTCGACGGATCGGGGAATGCCATCGCTGTCTGGTCCCAAAGCGACGGTGGCAACACTGCCCACATCTGGGCGAATAAATTTGACGGAGTTACATCTTCATGGGGTTCGGCAGAGAAGATAGAAACTGACGACTCAGGTAATGCAGACTTCCCCCAGATCGCCGTCGATAGATCCGGCAGTGCCATCGCCGTCTGGCCGCAATACGATGGTAGCTTTATCAACCTTTGGGCGAATATATTCGACGGAGGTACATCTTCCTGGGGTACGGCAGAGATGATAAAAACGAACAACTCGCTTGGTAGTTCAGGTACCCCACGGATAGCCTTCGACGACTCGGGTAATGCCATCGCCATTTGGTCTCAATGGGACAGTAGCGGTTACAACATTTGGGAAAACAGGTTCGACAGAAGTACATCTTCGTGGGGTACGGCAGAGAAGATAGAAACCGACGACCCGGATCATTTATCTGCCCCCAAGATCGCCTTCGACGAATCGGGTAATGCCATCGCCGTCTGGCAGCAAGACGACGGTAGCATTGATAATATCTGGGTGCACAGGTTCGACGGAAGTACATCCTCATGGGGCACAGCAGAAATGATAGAAACCGATGACTCGGGGAATGCAGATTCCACCCAGATCGCCGTCGATGGGTCCGGCAATGCCATCGTCGTCTGGCGGCAATGGGACGGTAGTGTTGACAACATCTGGGCAAATAGATTCGAATAGTGCCAGTGTGGGAAATATAAGGAGTAAATAGCTATGTGCTGTTGTATTTCCCAAAACATAGATCAATACACCTCAAATAAACCTGAGCGAAGAAATAAACCCACAACGGTAAGAACTTAGGGATCACATACCTTAAGATATAAGTTAGCGGTTGCACCTCCCTGCAACTGACCAATCTACAGTTGACCTCGGGCCTCACAGTTGCGATGCTTTATTGATGTTAGCTGAATACGACTACATCATTCTCGGGGCTGGGTCTGCCGGTTGTGTGCTTGCTAATCGGCTCAGCGCAAGCGGTGAGTTCTCAGTGCTGGTGGTTGAGGCTGGGCCGCTGGATAACAAGCTTTTAATCCATATTCCGGCCGGGGTCAGCAGTGTTTACAAAGATCCGTCAATCAACTGGAATTATCACAGTGAGGCTGAGCCCGAGCTGGCGCAGCGCCAGATCGAATTACCGCGCGGTAAAGTGCTGGGGGGTTCTTCATCGATAAACTCGATGGTGTATAT
>JAAELC010000407.1 GCA_024227135.1 Gammaproteobacteria bacterium | reverse complement strand
TCCCACCCCGTGATTCCTGATATACCGGGGATGGATCTCCCTGGGGTTGTAAACTGCTGGACGCTGTCAGATGCCCGGGAAATAGCCGCTCACTGTTCCCCCGACAGCCGCCTGGTGATCTATGGCGCAGGGTTTCTGGGTTGTGTCATTCTGGATGCGGTGGCACAAACAGGAGCCCATCTGACCATCATCGAACCGAAAGCGCGGCTGGTTCAGAGTCTCATGGATGAAAATTCATCCGGGTTGATCAGGGACTGGTGCACCTCCAGGGGGATCGACATCGTCACATCTTCGGACATCCTGGAAGTCGAGTCCTCCCGGGCCGCTGGAGGAAACGGATCCTCTCCCGGCAGGAGCCTCTATGTCGTCCTGGAAAACGGTGGGGTGTATGCCGCAGACATGGTCATATCCACCATTGGCCAGGAGAGCAATACAGGCTTTCTGGCGGGGTCCGGCATAGCGGTTGAGCAGGGTGTGCTGGTAAACGATTTATTGCAGACCAACGATCCCAGAGTTTTTGCCGCAGGTGATGTTTGTCAAAGTCCGAATTTTTCTACCGGCGAACGACGTATTCAATCCTTGCAGCTTGCTACCGAGGAGCACGGGCGGATTGCTGCTGCCAACATGTGCGGCAAAAATATCAAGTACCCGGATAGAATAAGCATGAGCGTACTGGATACGTTGGGATTGGTTTCCGGGTCTTTCGGCCTTTGGATGGGCGTGGATGGAGGGGAAAGTGCGCACCTGGTTGATCGCGATCGTTTCCGCTACCTGAATCTGCAATTCCGGGATGACGTACTGGTCGGAGCCTCCACACTGGGTTTCACCGACTACATCGGATTGTTGCCCGGGCTGATTCAATCCCAAGTTCCACTCAACCATTGGAAAAAACGACTGCTGGCCGATCCCAGTCGGGTCATCGAACTGGTTGCATCTCAGCCCCTGTGCGAGTCTGCTTGATAAATCGGTTTTTCCCTTGGTCGGGCATCCGGGTTGTCACTGTGAGATATTTTTCGGGCGAAGCAACTATTACCAGGGAACCCCTAAAAAAGCGGGTGTCACGAAATCGTGACAAGTTGAATCACATTAATTCCCCGGGGATTGCCAAACTGCACAGGGATGTAAAATGTGGTAATAGACTAACTGATTGTTTAACCAATAAAAATTGTACAGAAGCTACACGCAGATTCCATCTGGCCCGCTTTTTGCCATGTTTTATCCGGATATTCGCAGGCTTTGGCGCTGCGGCAACGATGGGATTCGAGAAAAAAACCACTGGTTCTGGAGGAGAGTTAATGATGATGGCCCTGTTTCAAAGAAAAGTGTTGGTAAATGCGATGGTGGCGGCTTCCCTGAGTGTGACGGTTTCCTTCGCCGGTTCAGCCGGTGCAGGAGTCACTCAAGCTGAAATCGATGGAGATGCGACGAGTACAGACGATGTGGTGAGCTGGGGTATGGGTCAGCAGGGCCAGCGATACAGCCCGCTCACGAAAATCAACAAAGAGAACGTGAAAAAACTGGTCCCCGCCTGGAGCTTCTCGTTCGGCGGGGAGAAACAACGGGGTCAGGAGGCTCAGCCGGTCATCAAGAACGGCAAAATGTTTGTCACCGCCTCTTACTCGCGACTCTATGCCATTGACAGCCGCACGGGTGAGGAGTTGTGGCAGTACGATCATCGTCTGCCAGACGGCATTCTGCCTTGCTGCGACGTGATCAACCGCGGAGCGGCACTTTATGATGACCTGGTGATTTTCGGTACCTTGGATGCCCGCATCATCGCCCTCAATCAAGACACTGGCAAGGTGGTGTGGCGCGCAAAAATCGATGACTACAAAGCCGGCTACTCGTTCACGGCAGCTCCTCTGATCGTCAAAGACATGGTAATTACCGGTGTATCCGGTGGTGAATTCGGTGTCATCGGTCGCGTTGAGGCTCGTGATGCCAAGACCGGTAAGCTGCGTTGGATTCGCCCATCGATCGAAGGCCACATGGGGTACATCTGGAAAGATGGGAAAAAGACGGAAAACGGTATCTCGGGTACGACCAACGCGACCTGGCCCGGTGATATGTGGAAGACGGGTGGCGCGGCTACCTGGCAGGGTGGTACTTACGACCACGAAACCGATCTGATTTTTTACGGAACAGGAAACCCCGCTCCGTGGAATGCTCATCTACGCCCTGGTGACAACCTGTTTTCAACCTCTTCCCTGGCAATAGATCCGGATACAGGGAAGATCGCCTGGCACTACCAGTACACGCCAAATGACGGATGGGACTACGACGGCGTCAACGAACTGGTGTCCTTCAACTCCGACGGCAGGCAGCTGGCCGGTCACGCTGACCGAAACGGTTTTTTCTACGTTCTCGATCGCACCAGCGGCAAACTGGAGAATGCATTTCCGTTCGTCAACCGTGTCGATTGGGCTAAAGGTATCGATCTGAAGACCGGGCGTCCCATTGAGACCGGTGTACGTCCGGGAGATCCCGCCAAAAGCGAAGGTGGTAAAAAAGGCGAGTCTGTGTTCGTGGCACCTTCTTTCCTGGGGGCTAAAAACTGGATGCCCATGGCCTACAGCCCTGATACCAAACTTTTCTATGTACCTGCAAACGAATGGGGCATGGATCTCTGGAATGAGCCTGTCACGTATAAGAAAGGGGCGGCTTACATGGGTGCCGGGTTCACCATTAAACCCCTCAATGATGATTATATCGGTGCTTTGCGCGCGGTGGATCCCACGAGTGGAAAAATTGTTTGGGAGTATAAGAATAACGCACCCCTGTGGGGAGGAGTAATGACGACCGGTGGCGGGCTGGTTTTCACCGGAACTCCTGAGGGTTACCTGAAGGCGTTTGATGATAAAACAGGCGAGGAATTGTGGAAGTTCCAGACAGGCTCCGGTGTTGTGGGTTGTCCTGTGACCTGGGAACAGGATGGTGAGCAGTACATAGCGGTTCCTTCCGGTTGGGGTGGTGCGGTCCCTCTTTGGGGCGGCGATGTGGCCAAGACGGTCAAGTATCTCAACCAGGGCGGATCCCTCTGGGTGTTCAAACTGGCTGATTTGTGATCCGGCTTCTGCATAACCGGGCCAATGCCACTTGAGGTGACCCGGTTTGCAGAGCGGATCAGAATGGAATCAAACGATTTAACTTGTGATGGTCGGGTAACCGGGAGTTGGCGCTGAATGAACGTTTTCACGCTGCCTTCCGGTTACTTGGACGATAATCCGGAGTATCTCCAAATGTATAACAGAGTCTTAATCAAAGTCGGTCTTGGAGTGCTGCTATCGGCTGTAGTTTCAGGGACTGCCATGGGCCACGGCAATGTGTCACCCCAGGCTATCGACACAAAGCACCTGCCTCAGTTGGGTGAGGAGTGGCTCGAAGTGAATCCCTATCGAGGTAATGCCGATGCCGCGATAACCGGTTCATCCGCCTATCTCCAGAACTGCGCCCGGTGCCATGGTCTGGGTGCCGTGTCAGGTGGCATCGCACCGGATCTTCGATTGCTGCCCCCGGAAGACGAAGGTGATGAGTGGTTCGCTTATCGCGTTCGCAGTGGAGCCATTCGCAACGGTGTGACCTACATGCCGCCATTCGAGGGTCTTCTGTCCCAGGAGGCCGTCTGGTCTATCAGGGCCTGGCTGATTACCCTGCCTGTGGATGAATAAAGTTTGAACTGGAATAGAAATTTAAAATGAGTAGTTTAAGATTTGCAGCCGTTTTACTGTTGACCGTCCTGGGTTTCCAGCAGTCAGCCCTGGCAGTGTCAAGCGATGAGCCTGACGCCCTGGAGAGAGTCCTTGAGAGGGGGGTTCTGGAAGTTGCTGTCTATTCGGATTTTCCCCCCTTCTCCTTCCGTGACGATCGAGGCAGGATAGTGGGGATCGATGCGGACATAGCCCGGGCAGTGGCAGAGAGTCTTGGCGTTGCCGCCGCCCTGAGAGCGGTGGGAGCAGATGAATCCATGGAAGATGATCTGCGTAACAATGTGTGGAAAGGGCATTATCTGGGCGGTGGAGTGGCCGACATGATGTTGCACGTCCCTTATGATCCCGGGTTTGCCAGGGAGAACGATCGGGCGGTTTTCATCGCACCCTACAGCCGGGAGCAGATCGTCGTGGCCATCAGGAAACAGGCAACTTCGGGTCATGACCCGCTGGAGTTGTTCACCCGCGAGAAGGTGGGTGTAGAGCTGGATACCCTGACAGACTTTTATCTTCTGACTGCCTATGATGGAAAAATCCGGAATCAGGTGGTGCATTTTCGCACCATCGGTGAGGCGGTTGCCGCTTTGAAAAAAGGTGAATTGTCCGGCGTGGCCGGTCCCCGCAGTGAGATTGAACATGCGCTCGGGGAGAGGTCAGGCGACTTCGCCACAGGACCTGTCAGGATGCCGGGACTGCGCAGTACCGGGTGGGATCTCGGTGCAGCTGTAAAACAGGGAAACGATTCGCTGGCTGATGCTATTGATACCTCAGTGAAAAAACTGCGGGACAACGGCACCCTGAAAGAGGTGTACAGTCGCTATGGGGTTTCCTATCAATTGCCGAGCCGGTTGACCCCTATAAAGGCCGATACAGATGAACGTCAGGCGCTTCGCAGGTGAAATTCGTTACTTCAGGTCCCGGTTTGGCACAGCTTCAGCAGCGCTGATCACGCTACTGGTTACCGGATACGGTCCGTCGGCCCTGGCTGACGTTTATAACATTCGTCTGGTAGATGACAGGGGATCATTGACGGATCTTGGAACATTTGAATTGAGCGGACCGAAAGACAACCGCCACTACCGGATCGACTGGGACGAAAACCACTTTGAAAGCCACTTCCTCTCCATGAGGCCTTTCAAGTGCCTGCCCCATCCGACGCAGCTGATCTGCCACTTGCCTTACCCCTACGAAAATCGTCGCTCGATACGCGATGGTGATCTGACCGATCTGGAATACGATACCCTTTTTCTTTTTAAGGCCCCTGGTGAGTACGGAATCAATGCCTGGAACGGGCTGTACTTCAAGTACAGGCAAACTGAGCGTGGGTTCGAAGGGGATCTGTTTGAAACTGATCTGAATGTGCTGCAAGCGCCTCCCGAAAAAGGAAACCTTCGCCCCATAGACCCGGGCGAACTTTATGAAGCCTCCGATAAGCACTGGCCCCGGCGAATGGTTATCGAAAGAACGGGTGTTAACCAATGAATACGACAACCGCCTTTCTGCGGAAATGCCTTCTGGCGGCCTTTTTGATCTGTCAGGTATCGGTTGTACCGGCCGAAACATCGCCACCTGATCCATTGAATTCAGTGATGTGGAAGGAGATGCACGAGACGCTCCTGGGTGGAGGCCCCGTGGTTTTTGATGAAAGGGTTCGTGTATTAGTCCCGGGGGATGCCGAAGACTCGATGAATGTTCCCATCCTGGTAGATGCGACAGCATTGGGTAATGTGTCCAGAATACTGGTTTTTGCAGAGCTGAATCCAATTCACCGGGTATTGGAAATGGAGCCTGTACAGGCGGTCCCACTGATAGGTGTTCGTATCAAGGTACAACAGGCTACGCCCATTCGTGCCGCGGTACTCACCGATGATGGGGTCTGGCATCTGGGCGGAGGGATAGTCGATGCTGCCGGTGGTGGCTGTACCGCTCCCAGTCTTGGCAGCGCCAATCAGGATTGGGCCAGCCGCATGGGTGAAGTCAGCGGTCGGCTCTGGCCCGGTGATGAGCACAGTCGTCTACGGGTTCAGATCATGCACCCCATGGATACCGGTCTGGTGTCGGGAATCCCGGCGTTCTATATCGAACAACTCGAGATAACCAATGAGGCAGGGGAAGTTCTGACCCGCCTCTTTCTTCATGAGCCTGTTTCAGAAAACCCTGTTTTGACCTTGAATCTGCCACAAGCCGAATCGGTTGTCGTTCGGGGTACGGACAACAATGGTAATCCTATCCTGGCCCAGGTGCGATCAGGCGTAATGTAATTGAAAAAGGTGATGCGGTGTCTAGACTGATTCCTCTTTGTTTGTGTCTGTTGATGGTGTCTGGCATTCAGGCTGCCGGAAACTATCATCTCAAGCCCGAGATGATCGCCCCCGGAACCTACGTGCTGTCCGGTCGTAATGAGCATTTTAACTTTCGCAACGGTGGCAATATAGTCAATACAGGGTTCATCGTCACGAAGCAGGGTGTGGTCGTCATTGATACAGGTCCTTCCCGGATTTATGGGGAACAAATGCGGGCGGCGATTGCTGGAATTACGGATCAACCGATTATAAGCGTTCTCAACACGCATCTTCATCCCGATCACTTTCTGGGAAACCAGGCTTTTGAAGATATTCCTATCGGCGCTCTACCGGGGACGATTGAAGGCATCCGCACCCAGGGAGAAATGTTCAATGACAGCATGTATCGATTGGCTGGATCCTGGATGGCCGGTACCCGGGTCGTCATACCAGGAGAAACCCTGAAACCGGGTACGCTCGAAGTGGGAGGCCATCGGTTGCGATTGCTGGCACTCGATGGTCATACCAGTGCAGATCTGGTCATCCTGGATGAAACCACGGGTGTGCTTTTCGCCAGTGATATCGTATTCAACAGCCGAACCCCCACCACGCCCCATGCTGACGTGGGACGTTGGTTGAAAGCGTTGGATCGACTCGCTTCTATCGAGTTCGATATCCTGGTCCCCGGACATGGCCGGGTAGAGTCAGGTGCAAAGCGTTTTGAACCTGTCATTCAGACGGGGAAGTATCTGGGTTGGCTTTCCGGGACTTTGAGTACCGCGGCTGAAGCGGGTAAAAGCATGGCCGAGGTCTTGCATCCTGATGTACCCCAGTGGGTTGCCGGTCAGGCAGTTTTTCCCGAAGAGTATCAGCGCTCGGTGGTGCATCTGTTTCCAGACTATGAATCGGCGGCATTGCAACGCGGGCTGGTGGAGCAGCAGTAAGCCACTCATGTTTCCCAGGTCATGCTTATGCAGCGTGCTGTTGCTGCTCGCTCTGTCTATCCCTTTTGAACTCTATTCGGGTCAACAGTTGTTTTCTGCTGATGGCTACCGCATGGCTCGTTACAGGGCACCGTTACCGGATGCACCACCGGCTGGCCAACGGATCAGTACCGGGGAACTGGCGGAACTGATTGCTCGGGAAAAACCACTGTTGATCGATGTGCAGGCGGTTACCGTTCGCCCGGAGACGAAGGAGTTCGGAATTTCCTGGTTACCCGGAAAGGAACGCTGGCATATTCCTGGGAGTATCTGGTTACCGAATGTGGGGTATGGCCGTCTGGAACCCGGCATGCTCGCCTATCTCCAGGGTAATCTGCAACGCTTGACCCGGGGCGATCCCTCCGTTCCCCTGGTTTTCTATTGTGTGGTGGACTGCTGGATGTCCTGGAATACAGTCAAGCGGGCAGAGGGCCTGGGCTATCGGAATCTGTATTGGTATCCGGAAGGCAGCGATGGCTGGTCGGCGGCGGGGATGGCATTGGCGAGAGGGCAGCCGGTCCCGATACCGGACAGGGGATTGACAGATTCCTGCCTGACAGACGATGAGCAGAGTTTCTTCGACAGTCTGGATGGTGATTTGTCGAGGGCGTTGGTTAGGGTACAAAGTGATTCGGGACCAAATGGGGTTATGTTGTTCTTTGAGACCACAGAGTGCCCGTTCTGCAAGCGTATGCGGCAAGGTGTATTGAGCAGGCCCGAGCTGATCTGTTACTTCAGGGAGCGTTTTGTCTCCGTTGCTTTGAATCTGGAAAGTGATATGCCTCTCACCGCACCCGATGGCAGCCAGACCACCCAGAAGGAGTATTCGCGAAGGGTGCACCGGGTAGTGCGTACACCGACGATGATCTTCCTGGGAACCGATGGCGCTGAGGTTTACCGTCACACCGGTATCATTGTCGATCATCGAAAACTGCGCGCACTTGCAGACTATATCGGGGGAGGGTTTTACGCACACATCGGCTTCAAAGAGTTTCTCTTACAGTAACTGCTCACTCCCCGGAGAATAACCCCCATGGGGGGAGTGGATACCCTTTACACTAGTGTCCACAGGGTTATGGCATCCTGGTCTGTCCCCCTTTGTTCTGTAGAATTACCTTGATTAGTGTTCGGATCTCTACTTTGATTGTATCTGGTGATTGTATCTGGATCACCATGGAAGTGACGCTGTACCCGACAACATCACTGTAAGGGCTGCGGCAAGAAATAAGTATCCCAATATTGCACCGGATTTTTACTCAGATTCTAGGCGTGAGAAGTGGTGCATGGATGCACCGTTAACGAAGCCGAGGATG
>JAAELC010000406.1 GCA_024227135.1 Gammaproteobacteria bacterium | reverse complement strand
CCGATCTCAGTTTACAATCTATTCGCGTTGAAAAAACAACCTCTTATCTCTGTCTATATAGGTTACAGCATTGAGCCAGGAAAGTCCTACATCAAGATTGCAGCTAAGCGAACGCGATGAATTGCTCCGGAGAATCCAGGAACTGGAAGAACGCTGCAGCCGGGCCGAAGATGCCCTTCGAACATCCGAAGTACGGAATCGGCTTCTGGGTGACAGTGCCCCATTTGGTATTATTGTCGTGGAGAGCGAAGGCCATGTGTTCGGTGCCAATCAGAAAATGCTAAACATGCTGGCCTGGCCATCTGATCAGGATGTCACAGAGCTGGATGTACTGCAACATCCTCCTCTGGTGGAATCCGGAGTCGCCGACTCATTTCGGCTCTGCCTGGAAAAAAGGACGCGCATTGTTAGCGATCATTCCTGTCTGGGGATCGCGGATGGATGCGAACATCTGCGCTATCATATCTGCCCTGTACTCGAACCGGATGGCAGACTTTCCGGAATTATCGCCTTTGTCGAAGACATCACTGAACTCAAGCTTGCTGAGGAAACGATTAAAGCCAGCGAAAAGAAATATCGTCTGCTGTTTGAATCCGCTCCGGTGGCCATGATCGAAAGAGACGCCGGCGAACTGAAACGGCACCTGGAGCAGCTGCGGGCGGAAGGCATCACCGACCTGCACAGTTATTTTAGCCGGAATCCCCAGGAGGTCGCTCGCTGCATGGGCCTGATCAAAACGGTCGATTGCAACTCCGCCTTTTTGGACCTGATGGAGGCACAAACCCGGGATGAAATCGATGGTGGAT
>JAAELC010000405.1 GCA_024227135.1 Gammaproteobacteria bacterium | reverse complement strand
TCTATCGAGATGGCGCTGAAGATCGAGAAATGGCTGGGTGTGGAGCAGGGCGGCCGTGCGGAGATATGGGCTGGCATGCAGCTGGATCATGATATGTGGCAGGCCAGGCATGACCAGGCGGTGGCATGAATAGCGGCGTGTGGCCAAAAAACCATTCGAATTGAGATACCAACATCTTGGTGTCTATCGCAGGTGTCACAATGCTTTACCGCATAATGAGACTTACAATTGATTAATTCAATTTGGTGCTGGGAATTTTATAGGTTGGGTGTGCATATTGGTCTGCATTAAATCCTGTTCAATCGGTAAGGGCATTTCCGATATATTTCCGACAACAGGGCTGCATAGTTGTGCATTGTCTGACATTTCAAGCAACGAACGCCGTCTTTAGGCGCAATAAAATCAATCAGTTACATTTGCGGCCCTGGCTACGAACTAGGGGGTCGGAGGTTCGAATCCTTCCAGGCGCGCCATTTTGATATATAAATCAAGAAGTTAGTGAGCGCTGCACTGATAGTATTCACTAACTCCCCCCTATAAATTACTGTTCCCCGTATGGTGCAAATATTCGAACGATCCGTATGCTATTGTTATCACACAATATTACGGTTAGTCTGTTCATGCAATGACGAACGTCTTACATCCCTTCCAGCTTCTGGTCATCGCCCTGGCCGGCTGGCTTAATCGTCACCAACAGGCCGTTATCGACTATCTGATTGAAGAAAACCGTGTTCTCAAGGATCAGCTTGATGGACAGCGTCTTCGATTCACCGATGAACAGCGGATACGACTGGCTGTGAAAGCTAAAGCCCTTGGCAGACGGGCGCTCGATGAAATCGAAACACTGGTAACACCGGATGGGGCTGTCAAGTTGTCGCCCGCGTGGTAGGGTGGTGCCATGAGAAACGAAACAGATCTGTATAGTGGATTCCGGCATCCAGGAGAAATAATCAGCCACGCGGTTTGGCTTTACCACTGGTTTGCGCTGAGCTTCCGAAACGTCGAAGAGATCCTGCGGAGCAGAGGCGTCGAGGTCACCTATGAATCGGTTCGGCAATGGTGCCTTCGATTCGGGGCGGAATATGCCAAGTGAATCCGGGTCAGGGCAGGACGTTGCGGGGATACCTGGCATCTTGACGAGGTGTTCATCCGAATCAACGGGAATCAGTACTACCTGTGGCGGGCGGTAGATCAGGATGGTGATGTGCTGGATATTCTGGTGCAGCCGCGGCGAAATGCGAAGGCGGCCAAACGGTTCTTTCGCAAGCTGTTGAAGGGGAGTGGGTATTCTCCGCGGGTAGTGGTCACTGACAAGCTCAAGAGTTACGGTGCTGCGCACCGGGAGTTGGGAATGGGCGCAGTGCATGAGACGGATCGTTACCGGAACAATCGGGCCGAGAACTCACATCAACCTACGCGTCAGAAGGAACGGCAGATGCGAGGATTCAAGTCAGCCTGTCATGCCCAGCGTCTACTTTCTGCGCTCGGTCCGATCCAAGATCTTTTCCGCCATGACCGTCATCTGATGTCAGCGCGGTCATACAGGGAGCTTTGGGCAAAGGGCATGGAGGAGTGGAATAAAGTTGCTGGTATTGTGCGCTCAATCTGAGGGAAAGTTGTTTTCTGCTGGGATTTCTAGGATTGCTTTACTTGGCGGTCCACAACTTGACAGAGTCCTGCCTCACGGTGTGGTGATTCCAAGTACAAGTAAAATATGCCCTCCACGCTCTATTCTCTTGGTCGAGGGTCGGTTTTCTGGCCTCTGGATATCCTGGATTAGGTAAGCAATTGATGGTGAGAAAAAGAGGGGAAGCGAGACCGATGGCGACCGCACTTCAGTGCCTGCTCGAAAAGGGTTTGCGCGACTGCGCCAACGAGGTCGCGATCAGGGTCGGCGACCGTGTGGTCACCTTTGCGGAACTCGATGAAGAGGTTCGGCGCTGTGCGGCCGGGATGTTAGCCAAGTCGATCGAGCCAGGTGATCGTGTCGCTTTGATGCTGCCCAATCGCCTCGAGACCGTCATCGCCATCCTCGCCTGCTATACGGTGGGTGCCGTGGCAATGCCACTGAATTACCGCTATCTCGCGGACGAAGCCGAGCACGCCATCATCCTAGCAACGCCGAAACTTCTACTCTTCCATGCCGAGCGAGCGGACGTAATCCACGAAGTGCTCAAGCGAGTGGGTCCAATTCAAACCTTCCGACTGGATGATGGGAACACCCATGGCACCGGTACCCCTCCCTTTGCAGAGTTGCTCCAATTCGAACCTTTCTCCGGCCCCGTCCACCTGGACGAGCAGGCACCTGCGTTACTCCTCTTCACTTCCGGAACCACTGCTCTGCCCAAGGGTGTGGTGCACTCACATGCCAGCACCTTC
>JAAELC010000404.1 GCA_024227135.1 Gammaproteobacteria bacterium | reverse complement strand
TGTTGCCGGATAACGAGGCAACACATACAACGCCAGTTGTGTGGGGCTCCAACAATTTCACCATGGGAATGAATCAGGGTTCGCCTTCAACGACTATACCCCTTTCTATATTTCACCCCTCCCCTCAACTAAGACCTCAGATTCCCGCCGCTAGAGGTAATGCAGGTTCACCCCCTGTTTTGTCGGAGAAGCCGCCCTGTTATGTAAGGCCAGATGTGTTTGGTATAGGTGCTGAAGGTAACCAGTACCAGACCATAGACCCAGCAATGTCCCGCAGTGTAAGTATGCCCGCGGCTAGTGTCGTATATCCTGCTTTTCCCCTCACTAGTGGTTTAGATGAACCCACTCTTCCGAATTACTTTAAAGGAACAAGGCCACATGGCATGGTATATGCTAGCGGGGCCGCAAGTTCCGAGAGAACAGAGCACGAAGGTGGTACCTTGCCATTAGGCCGCCCAAATAGCTGTATACCCCTTGACAATATGGGATGGAGTAGTGTCCCGAGGGAGGACGGGAGTTGCCAGGTTGAGAGGGGTGTTTCTGAAATCCCTCGGCTGATAGACCAACAGCTCCGTGTGCAGAATGGATCTACGGATTCATATAATCAC
>JAAELC010000403.1 GCA_024227135.1 Gammaproteobacteria bacterium | reverse complement strand
GACGCGGGATTATTTGCGTCTGCGTCTGGCAGACTACCGTAATGAAGTCTTCGGTTGTCTGTTTCTCGATAACCGTCACCGGATCATCGCTCTGCGTGAGCTGTTCCAGGGCACCGTCGATGGCGCCTCGGTTTACCCGCGGGTCGTGGTGCAGCAGGCCATGGAGGTGAATGCTGCCGCTATGGTCTTTTTTCACAATCATCCATCGGGCGTTGCTGAGCCCAGTCACGCGGATGAGGCGATCACCCGTCGGCTGAAAGACGCACTTGCACTGGTTGATGTGCGGGTGCTGGACCACTTTGTGGTCTCGGCCGGCGAAAGCGTTTCTTTCGCAGAACGTGGACTGCTTTGAAGTCCAATACTTTTCAACAAACCCTGCCGGGGAAGCATCTTCTTCCCCTGCAGGGGAGGAGGTGTGACCTGGTGTCTATCCATGACAGGAGAAAACCCATGAGTAACATTTCCACTGAACAGTCCCCCGAAGCGTTTTTCGGTGAAATCATTTCAACCTATACCCGTGCACAGGCCATTGAGGACGGTGTACTGATCGATGCGGGGTCCATGGCCAGCGAGGCTGGTTTCAAATGGCCCGTTGCGCTGACATCTGCAGTCTGGGCCGATTGTGTGGCCTGGAACGAGGATGACAGTGAACAGCAGGTGCACCAGGATCAGTCGGGGAGGCTGTGGGACGTCCTGTATATGGCGTCTCATGCCATCCGCACCAATAAGGATTCGGGTGACCGGCTTCTGTTCCAGCTGTATCGGGTAGCCCGTGACGGTCACTCGACCGAAGCGGTGCTGGTCTCACTGAAGCTCATTGTCGGATCAGGTGATGCCGGTGAACCGGTCATCACTATCCTGCAGCCGCATGAGGACTGAAGCGTAGTACCCATGCTGTTCGATCAACCGATCAAGTCAACGACTTGAGTTCTTCGCCATACCCATCGGGGAGGTCATCTCCCTGGTGGGTGATGGTCTCCCCATGTAACCAAAAAGGAGATCAAGATGAAATTTGTTATTCAATACACCTTGCCTTATGAGTACCGGATCATGGTCGTGTTCAAGGCATTCTAAGCATAGAAAAAGACTGATAATTAAATCAAATGTCCTGCTTCTTGCAGAGCGAGCCTTGCTGCGCTAGATTTTCATATGCCTCCCATTCGGCCCCGAATTACGCTTTTCTTTTGAAAGGAAAAGACATATACTTTTCTTTCAAAAATATGGGCAAGCACGCAGACAGTACCGACAGTAAGATCCTCCGCCGGATTCAGGGCCGCAAGCGGGGCTGGGTCTTTACGCCCGACAGTT
>JAAELC010000402.1 GCA_024227135.1 Gammaproteobacteria bacterium | reverse complement strand
TCCCTTGGCGTCGTAGTGATCGACCTGCAGGATATTCCAGGAGTCCTCGTCCACGTAATAGTGGCGCTTGGGCATGATGTGGCGCTTCCCTTTCTTGACGGTGGCCTCGACAACCCATACGCGGTGCTTTTCGTAGCGCACCAGATCCCGTGGCATCATGTCGGCTGTCTTGATGCTCTCTTCGGAGGCTTTGACGTTATAGGCCTTGAAGCTGTTGTAGGGAACGATGAGTTCTCTCTTGCCGATCAGTTTCCAGTCGAAGCGATCCATGGCGCCATTGAACATCCAGAATTGATCCACTACCTTGGTGTTGTCGTTGCCGAGAATAGGAGCGTCGTAATTGTATCCGGGCAATCGGCGTACCCGGCGCTGTCCTGGGAAATACATCCACGCGTTGGTGGGTTCGTTGGCATACCACATGTACAGCAGCTTCTCGCCGATTCGGGCGGCGGGCTCTTTGGTGTCGTAGATGAACCCGGCTTCCAGCCCCTCGATCTGCTCCAGGCTGGTCACCTTCGGCGATGCGAAAGGCAGCGTCACCAGCCAGTCGTTGTAGAGTTTTATCCAAGCGCTTCTGCCCTTGGCCGGAGAGATAAAGGAAAAAAACTTCATCTTGAAACCTTCGCCCATATAACGCATCTTGTGATTCCAGATCACCTCGGCACCGGCACTGGGAACCGGAAACGGCACGGTGGCACCGATCACGTTGGCGAGTTTCTCTCCGCCATCCGTGGTACCCGCGTTGGCCGCGTTGGCCTTAGTCCGTTCCTGTACCTCTTTGGGAAAACCGCAGGACCGGCGGGAAGTATAGACGTCCATTCTGTAGCCGGGCACAGTCTTCAGCAGCGCGATCTGGCCGACAGTTAAGCTCTCCGCATACTTGTCTACATTCGACTCATTGATGGTGTAGAGCGGTTTCTCATTGATGTGGGGCCAGAAATCATGGCGGGGTTTTCCCGGTTCCCAGCCGGAAGGTGCAGTGGTCTCGCCACCGCTCCACTTTGGAATGGAGCCATCGGCGTTTGCGGCCATTTCCGCACCGGTGGGTGTCAAGTCTTTTCCCAGGCGAGCGATATCCGCCTGGCTGGCTCCTGCGGCAGCCGTGCCACTGGCCCCCAGCAGGGTACTGAATAACACCGTTGTGAATAACTGTTTTCTGTTCATTGATCTCTCCTCAAACCGTTGAAACCTGTAATCGAGGCCGTGTAACAATTTTCAGATTTTCTCTTCGTTCTTATTGCTTTTGATAGGTAGGCTATGCGTGACATAGATGCACCCTTTGGACTGTATAAAGATTCAACCAAATAACCCTGAACAACAAGGGTCCATTCGGTCACAACAATTGGCATGAACGGCCATACAAAAAGCTCATAACTGGCCCTGAAGACCATTTATCCAGATCTACTCGAGGTCTGTACTTGAGTCATTTACGACCAGGAAGGTGCTGCGCAGTTATGATCTACCAGGGATTCGCCACTCCCCATAGGCTACGTATCAGCGCTTCAAAATATGTAACTGCTCACCCCCCAAAGATTAACCCGCATGGGCGGTCTGTGGAGGAAGTGTCTTTGGCATGGATGCCAAAGCCAAGCCTACATGGAGGTATTTACGGCGTCTTCCGCAACAGATTGCCCGTGCGGGGCAAGTAGCTACCAAAATAATTATTATTATTAGAGCCATAGGTAACTACATTGAGGTACTTTCGGAAAAAAAGGCCGATACTCAAGCGTGCAAGGATCTATACTTGTGTTGATACACAAATGCGGTTGACGTGATGTTATCCGGGTGGACTTCGCGCTGGCATCTGTTGACACCCGACATCGCAGTTTCATATTCTGTGAATAGCCCCCAAGCGACACTCATTGGAAACAGAGTTGCCCGAAGAGACCGGCTAGTTCTACACAATAACTACTTGAAGAGGCCAACATGACACCGGGAATTTACCGTACCTGCTACCTGGCCAAGTTTTTACGACTGATCAAAGATCAAGGCATCGATGTCAAACCTTATCTCGATTCGCTGGATTTAACGGAGAGAGAGATCTTCAGAAAGCAGGGTGAAACAGACCCGGATACCTACAAAAAGCTATTGCTGCATATTGTTGACGGTGTCGATAAACCCCATCTTGGGTTGGTTATCGGAAAAGGCGTCGAACTCTTCGATCTGGGAATTACAGGACTCATACTGCTTTTCAGTGGTAATCTTGATAAAGCCATTAAGCGCTGGACGCGGTTTCAGTATCTTGTCGACCCACCGATGTCTTTACGTCTGATAGGAAATGAAGATCAGGCCGTGATGCGGGCATCGGTCTGGCTCAAGGAATTCGGTGCGACGGAAGAGCGGCTGGTATTCGCAGTGGAAGAGGCATTTACCGAGTGGAACCTATTTGGCAAGTTTCTTGGAAGAAGGTCTGCGGGTTGGTTCGATGAGGTCTGGGTTACTTACCCGGAGGGTTCGAGCAGGGGTCTGTACGAGGAAACATTCAACTGTCCGGTATACTTCAACAAACCCTATAACCAGTTCACTTTTCCTGCGAGATTCCTGGAACGGAAACTCGATCAGGGCACCGAAGAAATCGCCCAGATGCTCGAACACAAATGCTCCCTGATGCTCCAGGAAAAAAAGAACTACAACGAACTCATCTACCGGATACGGGAAATACTGATGAGAAATCTTGGGGATTCGACCAAAATCCAGGATATTGCCTTCGCCCTGAATATGAGTGAAAGAACCTTGCGGCGACGCCTGACTGAACTGGACACCACCTTCAAGGAGATCGTGATCGATTTCCGGATTGACCTGGCAACCGAATATCTCGAGTCCACCGACCTGCCCGTAGGGACCATTGCCCAGTTCGTAGGCTATTCGGACACCGGTAGCTTTCACCGTGTCTTTCGAAACCGAATGTCGGTGACACCGGACCAATACCGGCAGCACGACAGGCTGCCATAGAACTCGAGCTTCGAATCCTTCGACGCCCATCAGCTTTCATCGGATAAGAGTTCGAATTCGTTCTCCAGGGCCTTGACCCAACGTTTGGCACGATCGGTCAATTGACGGCCATCGGTTTGCATACGCCCCCGACTGATCAGAATACCGATATCGGCACCATGGTACATATAGTCCCCTGCACCATAGATCCGCATGTAAAAGGCCTCACTCTCATTGGCCACGTTGTGCCAGTCGATACCCCGCCTGACGAAGCGTATGGAGTCATCGGAACGCATGCGCCATATACCGGAAAGCGGCGCCTTGGTAATCAGGCCGGACTTGTGGTCGACCTGTTTGAAAATTAACTGGCTCCAAGTGTCCAGATCCTGCCAGCGCTCCGAAATAGCCTCCACGTCGATGTCGAAATCCATATCCATGAACTCCAACAGGTGAAACAGCATCAGAGGGGCACCCGCGTATTTTGAGGTAACGAGGTTAGTCAGCGCGCTGATGCCGCTGACCCGGGGATTCAACTCGCCCAGAAAGACTTCATCGGAATCGGTGCACGCCAGAAAATCGACACAGAACGTCCCTTTGTACCCCTCTTCGTAGAGGCGTTCACCAAGTGCCTTGGTCATTTTCCGCATGGAAGCGGCCTGCATCTCTGAGACCAGGTTCCTGCTGATATCGTTTCCTGCCCAGCCACCTTTGTGAATGGTAATTTCCTCATAGCCGGTAATATCCGCAAGTATCGGTCCCACCATTGTACCGCACCGGGTCGTTACAGCCTCCAGAGCATAGGGAATATGGCGGATGTACTTCATCACCTTCAGATCCTGGTCGACAAGCTGGTCGCTGCATTTGTCCCAATCAGATTCAGAGTTAATAAAAAAGGTTGTTTTTCCGGAATCGCCGTGTGGTGTCTGCACGACCAGCTCGTCCCCGAGATCGTTCCTGTCGCAAATAGTGCGGAGTTCCTCCCAAGTGGAAGCACGACCCAGAGCGTTCGGCGCACTGGATACACCCGCCTCGTTGCCCAGCCGCGTAGTGACAACCTTTGAGTCGAGATAGGTACGCAGTTCGTCCGATGGCATCGCCATGGTCAGACCTGACTCGTCTGCAAGACGTTCGGTATCATTGTCGAACATCAGGCTGAACATATAGCCATTGCCGCCGCCGGCATGAATCATATCGTGGGTCGAACGCTGTCTCAGCAGCCAGTTGACGATCTCTTCCTTGGAACCGAATACCCTGTCGTCTCCCAGGTCCTTGGGATTCAGCACCCGGGGATGATAGCCATCAAAGGAATCGAAATAAGAGACGTACCTGAAGCTTCTGATCCACTGGTCAAGACCCAATACGTTGAATGTTGTCGTATTGATAAAGTAGATCGGCGTCTCGTTCTCCTGAAAGAAGGTATAGATATCCGATAGACAGGTCAGCTTTTTATTTGTCATAGCTCTACCCTCGTCGATTCAATCCTCACAATGGTGTCCAGCCGTCAGGCCCATTCAGTTCCAGCACAGTGGATATTCCCCGGCGAACCATGACCGAGCCAACGCTATCCCGAACAGAATTGACGGTCTGAAAAGCCTTCAGTTTTCACGTCGGGGCTTTGCCAGTTCTCCCAGGGAGTCCAGATAGCCGGTATCATTTTCAGTGCTGTATACCGGAAACTCCACCGGCCGGTCACGAAAGCTTTTCAACGGCTGCCCGAGATTTCGAATACCCCGGATACGCTGTCGACGCACCTGATCGAAGTCGATCTCGATGGGTATGAATTCCTCGTGAGAGCCTGATTGGTGAAGAAATCGCGCTGAGGGATCGATCACACAGGATTTACCCACACCGCCGGCGCCGAGGCCATTGATATCGAAAACATAAATCTGATTCGAGGCGGCGGCTGCATGTGCCATCACAATGTCGATATCTCGATCGACATAGGTGGTCATTACCGGATGCAGCAGTACTTCGGCGCCCATACCGACCAACGTGCGTGTCGTCTCGGGGAACCATATGTCGTAGCAGTTGGTGAGGGCGAAGCGGCCGACACCCCGCACATCGAACACACAGAACTGGTCCCCCGGTGAAATACCCTCTTCATAGGGATAGAACGGGAACATCTTGCGATACCGGGCAACGACATTACCCCGGGGATCGATTATCGGCGAAGAGTTGTAAAGCCTGCCGTCACTTCGTTCCACATAAGAGCCTGGAATCAACCAGATGCCATGCCTGATCGCCATTGCTTGGAAAGATTGCTCTGCAGGACCGGGCATGGGCTGGGCGAAATCGCGATTTGAGCCATAGGGCGCCAACTCACTGAACAGCACCATCTGTATCCAGGGATAAAGACTCATCAGCTGGTCCAGGCGCGCTTCCATCGCGGGGATATTGTCGTCATTTTCGATGTGCATTTGAATGCCGGCAATGGTAAAAGGTGTCATACAGGATTCTCGCAATCAGGCATTGAGATGATAGTCTCCGGTGTTCCGGCATATCGACTCGCGGACAAACGAACCTGTCTCTCCTCCAGGTCTTATTGTCAATTCAACCAGTAGTCTGAGGAATCTTCAGGCCCCGGCTTCGGGCATTCCTCACATGTGAATAGGCTTGCCGTCGATTCCTCTCATCGCCTCCATTACCGCCTCTGATAGGGTGGGGTGGGCATGGATCATCTCGGCGATGTCGGCCGGGAGCAGCTCGCTGCTCTTGCCCAGCAGCAGTTCATGGATCAGCTCGGTGGCGTTGTGCCCGACCACATGGGCACCAAGTAGTTCCCCTGTGTCCCGGTCGGTGAGCACCTTGGCAAGCCCCTCCGGTTTGCCCACGGCGATCGACTTGCCGGCTCCGCGTAACGGAAACACAGACTTCTTGAACTTGACACCCTTGTCCTTTGCCTGATCTTCCCGAAGGCCAAAGCCGGCCAGCTGCGGCTCACTGTAGATCGCGGACGGCACCAGCTCGGGTTCGACGCCTTTGTACATGGGAGTGTGGCCGGCCATATACTCAATCGCGATCTCCCCTTCTTTCGAGGCGACATGGGCAAGCGCCGGTGTCGGGGTGATATCGCCAATAGCGAATATTCCCGGGATGTTTGTCTGGCAGTAGTCGCCGACGGGTACGTATCCGCGCTCGTCCAGTTTTACACCGATTTCCCGCAAGCCCAGGTTTTCCGTGTTGGGTACCCTTCCGAATACCGCCAGGACCTTTTCCGCAGTGACTTCGATCGGAGCCCCCGAGGAATCCTCCAAGGTCACCTGGACCGAGTCATCGAGTCGCTGCATCTGTTTCGCCCGGGTGCCTGTAAGCACCTGAATACCGACATCCCTGAAACTCTTGTCCAGTACCGCCACCGCCTCGTAGTCCTCCCATGGCAGTATGTGTTCCGCCATCTCGACCAGGGTCACCTCCACGCCGAACGCATTCATCACGTAGGCGAACTCGCAGCCGATGGCCCCGGCACCCAGGATGAGCAGACTCTTTGGCAGTTCGGTCATGGCCAGAATGCCGTCAGATGAGAGCACCTGCTTTTCGTCAAACTCGAAGCCGGGTATCTGCAGCGCCCGGGAGCCGGTGGCGACGAGAATATTCCTGGCCTTTATCTGCTTGCCGTCGTCCAGACTGATCAATCCCTTTCCAGCTATCTTTGCAGTCCCCTTGACGAGGCCCACCTTGTTTTTTCTCAACAACCCGGCTACTCCCGAGGACAGGGCCTTGGTGGCATCCCGGGATTTCCCCTGCACCTTCTTGTAGTTCAGTTTAGTCCGGTCGACGGTTACACCCACTCCCTCCATCTCGCGCAGGGAGTGAAACAGCTCCGCCTGGTGAATCAAACTTTTCGAAGGGATACAGCCCCAGTTGAGGCACACACCACCCGGTTTGTCTTTTTCGATCACGCAGGCCTTCAGGCCGAGTTGTGCCGCACGAATCCCGGCAACGTATCCTCCGGGACCTGCCCCAATCACCGCCACGTCATATTGGTCTGTCATCAGATTGTTCTCCAACAAACTCGCCATCAAGCCAGCATCAGCTCCGGGTGTTCCAGACACTCATGCAGGTATTTCATAAACCGCGCCGCCGGCTCCCCATTGAGAATACGGTGGTCGAAGGTCATGCTCATGGGCATCATGGTGCGAACCACGATCTCCCCGTTTCGGGAGACTGGCTTCTCCTGGGGCGTGCTGGGACCCACGATAACCGCATTGGGAAGGTTCAACACCGGACTTGTGGACATCCCCGGGGGCGCCAGGCCCGCGGTACTGGACAGCGTGATGGTGGAGTCCTTCATATCATCAGGACCCAGTTGGCCGTTGCGTGCCCTCTCCACGAGCGCTTTCATCTCCCGGTCGATCTCAACAACACCCATGCTGTCGACATCTCTGATCACCGGCACCATGAGACTGCTGTCCCAGGGTGATTCGCCGGGCAAAGAGATCGCGAGGCCCATGTTGACGTTCTCATAGATGACGATATCCTCACCCTGCAGGGCAGCATTGATGATGGGTACTTGCCGGATGGCTGAGACTATCGCCCGGATGATGAAGGCGTTCATCGATACGCTGGTCCTGAACTGCTCCTCTCTGGCGACGAAGTGCGTGCGCATGCGCAGCAGATCGGTGATATCCGACTCCCAGCGCGAGGCAAGTTGTGCCGAGCTTTGCAGGCTCTCCATCATCCGGCTGGCAACTGTCGCCCTGGCGCCGGACAGAGGTAGACGTGCCTTCTCGCGCATCCCGCCGACTGCCGTCGCGGCAGCGAACCTACCGATTCCCTGCTCAAGTGCCAACAGTATGTCCCGCTTGACGATGCGCCCCCCCGGGCCCGTGCCCTGCAACAAGGCAATGTCAAGCCCCTTGTCCCTGGCAATTTTGCGTGCCAGCGGCGATGCCTTGATACGACCGCCAGAAGCGGTCGATGAAGCCGTTCTGAGATCGGTTCCGGTCGGAGCGGCGACACCGGGTACTGCCGAGGGCGCCGCTTCTACCGGTTTGTCGGCGTCCTGGGACTGGACCTCCTGCTGCAGGGATTTGAGCTCATCCTCGTTTTCAGCAAACTTACCTACAGGTGTCTCGACGGGCACTGTTTCACCCTCGGGTACAAGGATGTGCAGATAGCCTTCATGTGGTGCTTCCACCTCGTAGGTGACCTTCTCCGTCTCCACCGCCATCACCACATCACCCGGCCTCAGAAAATCCCCTTCCGCCGCCATCCACTGGGCAACCGTGCCTTCGTTCATGGCCATCGCCAGTTTGGGCATCACATAATCTTTTGCCATTGGTAGATCTCCAGGTCAGGTTAGGCGCAGACGTTTCGGATCGCCGCTTCGATCTTGTCGGGGTTGGGCGCCACGTATTCCTCCATATAACCGCCGGGCACCGGCATGTTGGGCATGCAGACGCGTGTTACCGGGGCGTCGAGGAGATCGAAACCCTGCTCCATCACCCGTGCGGATATGGTGGAAGCGAAGCCCCCTGACTCCCAGTCCTCGTCCACGACGACCAGCCGGTTAGTCTTTTCCAGGGATGTCAGCAGAGTCTCCATATCGAAGGGAACGAAGCTGCGCGGATCGATAATTTCCACACTGATCTCGCCGTCAAGTTTATCAGCCACCTTCAAAGCGTTCTGCAGTTGCACACTGTTGGCCAGCACCGTGACATCGCTGCCCTGCCGTTTCACATCCGCCACTCCCAGCGGAACCATATAATCCTCCTCGGGCACCTCCCCCTTGAGCATCATGATGCCCATGTGCCAGGGGATCATTACCGGGTTATTGTCCCGGATGGCAGCCTTAAACAGGCCTTTGGCATCATAGGGGGTAGAAGGCATGGCCACCTTAATACCGGGGTGATGAGCAAAGGTGCCGTGAATACTCATGGCATGATCGTTGGCCAGGCGCTGACCGGTGCCCACGCCGGCGGTCATGACAACGGGCAGGGACCGCTGGCTGCCGTGCAGAAAATGGTACTGGCCGGTAGAAACCGAACACTCGGAAAAAGTCACGTAGGAAAAACCGCCGAACATAAAGTCGACGATCGGTCGCATGCCCTCCTGAGCGGCACCCATTGCGGTTCCGTACATACCGGACTCGGAAATCGGCGTGTCCAGAATGCGCTCTTCGCCGAACTCCTCTATCAGGCCTTTGGTGTGGGGAAATATGCCACCCCGCACATCCTGCCCCACCAGGAAGACATCTTCATCCCGCCGCATCTCCTCGGCGAGGGCCTCTTTGATTGCGCCAATAAGGGTTATGGTTCTCATGGAAAGGTCTCCAGTTGTCGGATTTGGCGTTTGTCAGGGCGCGAACACATTGGCCAGAAGTTCCTCTTCCGAGGGCCTTGCGATCTCGCTTGCGTCCGCAAACGCCTCGACCTCCTCGATCTCCTTCAGTGCTGCCTCACGAATGGCATCGATGCGCGCCTGGGTCAGCGTCTTGTCTGCGAGCACCCGCTCAGTTGCCAGATTCACCGGTTCGCGTTTGCGCATGTCTTCATGCTGCGCCGGTGTACGATCTTCCCAGCCTGCCAGATCGGGTGTGCCGATATCATGTTCGGTAAAGCGCTCTGTTTTACATTCGATGAAGACCGGACCCTTGCCCTTGCGCGCGTCGGCGATCGCCGCCAGCGCCACCTCGGCGACCGCAAAAACATCCTGGCCGTCGACTACCACGGCTGGCATGCCGAAGCCCTGGGCCAGAGACGATATGTTCTCGGTCGGATGCATCTCTTTGGCAGTGGAGAAAATCGACATCCCATTGTTCTCGCAAAAGAAGATGATTGGGAGTTTCCAGTTCTGGGCCATCAACATGGCTTCGTGGGCACGCCCCTGACCGTAGGATCCGTCGCCGGAGCAGTTCATGACCACCTGCCCCTGGGCACGCCGTTTCGCGGCGTAACCCCAGCCCACACAGGGCGCAAAATTGTGGCCGATAAACCCTGACATCTGATAAACCTTGTGGTCGGGGTAGCTGAAGTGAAAGGCAGACCGGCCTTTACAACAGCCTGTCTCCTTGCCAGTGTGCTCCGCCAGAAAGGTGCGCACATCGATTCCCTTTGAGATCATGTGAGCCATTCCGTGCCCACGGTGATGCGGGTTGAGATTATCATCCTTGTTCAGAAAGGTGCAGGCCCCCACTCCGGGTGCAACCCCACCCTCGATCGGATGGTAGAAACCAATCAGTTTGCCCTGCATCATGCGCCGGTACATCATTTTGTCATACAGATCGGCACGCACCAGATTCGTGAACAAGGTGAGCTTCTGTTCTTTCGTGAGGCTCATTCCGCCCTCCTTATAAGGCCTTCCCGGTGTTCCCGGGTTTGTTTCGATACACCCTTCTGACAATCGACTGACAGTGATCGATGATGAACTCTGGCAGCGGTTCAAAATGCTGCCGTTATAGTCTGGTGGCCCTGCATCCAGTCAACAATATCCCCGCTGGCCATTGCCACTGACAGTTGCGGCCAATAACAAGGGGACATGGCATCGGCTGCCGCGAAATTACATAAGCAGCCAAACGGATTTGGTTTCGAGAAAGTGTTCCAGCTGCTCAGGCCCCAGATCCTTGCCGATGCCGGAGTTCTTGTACCCCCCGAACGGCAGGATGGTGTCCACCATGTCATGGGTGTTGATCCAGACGGTACCCGCCTCCATCGCTTTCGCCACCCGGTGGGCACGTGAGATATCCCGTGTAAACACGCTTGCGGCCAGGCCGTACTCATTGTCGTTGGCGAGTTTGACGGCTTCGGCCTCGTCCTTGAAGGCCTGTACCACCAGTACCGGGCCGAAAATCTCCTCCTGCACCACCCGCATCGCGTTTGTGGTCCTTCCGAGCAACGTTGGGCGAATGAAATAGCCATCACGATCAAGCGCTTCACCGCCGCACACCACCTCCGCTCCTTCCTGTTTCCCGATCTCGATGTAATCGCAGATGGAATCGAACTGACTCCGGGATATGACCGGACCTATCTCGCTTTCCGGATCCAGGCCGGGAGAGTGTTTCATGGCGTTCGCACGCTCCGAAACGGCCCTGACAACTTCCTCGTAAATAGACTCCTGGACGTAGAGCCGTGATCCGGCGCTGCAGACCTGGCCCGCGTTGAAGAAGATGCTGGCCTGGGTTGCATCGACGATGCGTTGAACGTCCGCATCCTCGAAAGCGATCATCGGTGATTTACCCCCCAGTTCCAGGGTGACATGGGCAACGTGATCCATGGCCGACTTGCCGACTTGCCGACCCACCTCGGTGGAGCCCGTAAAGGATATCTTGGATACACCCGGATGACGGGCCAGATGCTCCCCCACCAGGCGGCCACTGCCGGTGACGATGTTCAGCACGCCAGGGGGCAATCCGGCCTGTTCGCAGAGTTCGGCGAAGAACAACAGACTGAGGGAAGTGAGCTGTGCCGGCTTCACCACCAGCGTACAGCCTGCGGCGAGCGGTGCCGCAATCTTCCAGATTGCCATGTTGAGGGGCCAGTTCCAGGGGACGATAGCCCCGACCACCCCTACCGGCTCCTTCAGGGTATAAGCGAAATTTTCCCCTTCCAGGGAGGCAGGGCGGGTCGCGCCTTCGATCTTGGTGGGCCATCCGGCCATGTAATGCAGGAGATCGATGGAACCGGCGACATCAACGGCGATGCAGCCGGTTATCGCTTTCCCGGCATCAATGCTTTCGATCTCCGCGATGGTCTGGGTATTCTGCTCAAGCAGATCCGCGATACGACGCAGTATTCTTTCGCGCTGAGCCGCCTTCATGTCCGACCATTCCCCTTCGGCGAAAGCCTGCCGGGCGGCGGCTACGGCACGATCCACATCCTCTACGGTGGCGGCCGGTATATGGGTGAGTTCCGCCCCGGTTGAGGGTTCCTCAACGGAGATGGTTTTGCCGGACGATGCAAACAGCCACTCACCGCCGATATACATCTTTGGTGTTTTCTCCAGAAACCGTCGGGTTTCCTCTGTGACACCGTATTTATCGATATAGTCTCTGACTTTCTGATCCATGGGAATTTACTCATTTTACGGGCCCCGACGCATATCAAGGCCTTTTGTTCAACTCGTGATCTTTTCGGCCACGGACAGCGAAACACCGGCACCCATACCGCCGTCTATGCGCAGTTCAACCCCGGTTGTGAAACGGCTGGCATCACTGGCAAAGTAGTTGTAGGCGCCGACCAGATCATCGGGACTGCCCATGCGGTTCAGGGCGGTAAGTGCCCGGTAGAATTTCAGCTCCGGGGCATCCTCTTCGTAGGCCATCATCCCGGTGCCGTAGATGGCGGCGGGTGCAACGACATTGACCCGGATGCCCCGTGGGGCAAACTCCATGGCCGCCGTCCGCGCCAGATAGGCTGCGCCTGCCTTGGCCGCTGCATACTCCCCAAAACCCGGAGCGGTGACCCCTGAACCTGCCGTGGAGCCGGTCACGATGATGGAACCACCGTCATTCATATACCGGGGTCCGTATTTCAGACCGAGATATACGCCCTTCATATTGACTGCAACGGATCGATCGAAATAGGACTCCGGTGAATCTTCGAGCAAACCCGCATCCTCGGCTATGCCGGCATTGAGCACCAGGATATCGAGCTTGCCGATCTCGCCTACCGTCTCCTTGAGAACGGACTGATACTGCCCGCCGTCGGTAACATCGAGTGATTTTGCTATTGCACCTATCTCGTCAGCCACCTTGTCGCCAGGTCCGATACCGGATATCACGACTTTGGCACCGCTTTGAACGAAATTCCTGGCCACTTCCAGCCCGATACCCTGAGTACTGCCGGTAACGAAGGCGTTTTTATTGAGTAATGAGTGCATCCGTGATTCTCCTGATTGGATTTGAAACTATATGAAACTCGAAACCTTTGAGCTATCGTCACCGGGTTTCACCTGGGCGAGTTTGAGCGCCATGAGAAATAACACCACCGAGACAAGCACCGCGCATGAGGCATAGATAACGATCGGCATGTAATCCAGGCCGGTCTTGAGCATGCCGGCGATAGCCGGACCTGCGATACCTCCGAGTGCCAGCGCCGGGGCGGTCAACACGACAAAACGGCCACTGCTGTCGAAATCGGAAACGATGGTGACCTGAAAAGGCAGGGAGAAGCCGAATGACATGGCAAACAGCGCACAGCCGACAGTGAAGAAGCCGACGCCATCCACGTAGGTCAAAAGGATCACCGCCCCAAAGAATGTCGCCATGGCAAACAGCAGAGGTGTTCTGCGGCTCATGTGTTCACCAACAAATGCGGCTATGAAGGACCCTGCCATGGCGCCGATCAGGGACACTGACAAGGCCGTCCCTACGTCCACCGCCGCATATCCCCCGTCATTACCCATACGTTCCAGGAAAGCCCAGAGTGAGGAGATTCCGCCAAAAAAGACAAAGATCCCAAGAAGCCCGAGGATGACCGGCAGCTGTCTTCGGAAATCAATCTGACCGAGATCCGGCATTTTTTCGGTTTCGTCTTCGCCCTTCACCCCTTTGCGCGGCAGCCAGACGATCGCGATAGAGAGCAACAGGGCAACGACTGCTCCTGTAAAAAGAATTCCAATGAATCCCCACCTTTCGACAACCAGCGAGGGCAATGTGAACATCAGCAATGCGCCCAGGGCTGCCTCTGCACCGATTTTAAAGCCGAAGGATCTTGCGGCTTTGGTGGTATCACCCAGCATGGTGGTGGCAATACCGTACAGGGCGCTGCTGGTACTGCCAATGATGAACATGCAGAGAAGAAACCCGATAAAACCTTCTGCAATACTGCTGCCGAGCAGGGCGAACACGGTAAGAATGGCAGCTATAAAGGATGCGAGCTTCCAATCGATTTTTCTGACCCAGAAAAATGCCGATATGGTGACCAGGAAAAAACCCAGGAAATAGATTGCGGTTATGAAACCCAGCTGCTGATCGCTGTAGTTGCGCACATCCTGCGCCACTCCGAGAAAGAGCGGCAGAATATTATAGATCATCGCACCAAGGGCGGATATGACACAGGCGGCCAGGATCGCACTTGTCCGGTCGATATTGTTCATGCCTCACCCTCACTCGTTATGTTGTCAGATTACTGACTGCCCCTATATCAGAATTTGTACTTATCGGGCAGGTTAAACACTAGGTCAATAACACCTTACGGACAATGGGTGTTTCGGACACGATCAATGCCATTTCGGGTCAGGGAGAACAGGGAATCCGGGGTGCACTCAGCGAGAAAGACAACGAGCAGGATTGGACGATTATTTATTTCCCGAGCCCTTATTACCGGGATTGGGAATACACTCCAGCTCGACAGTCATTCTCAACACCCTGCGCCTGGCGCGGAACATCATGGTTCCCTTCTCTCCCTCAGCGAGATCGACGGAACGCCGCGCCGGCAGTTCGGGGCCGCTTCTGAAGACGGCGTTACATGAGATTGCACTATTGCTGGTGTTGTTGACAATAATCGTGCCGATATTGACGTTTCGAGAGGTGCTCACTCTGGGCGTTACCACCACGTCCAGGTCATGCAATTCTGTAGTCAATTCGATGGGAAAGCCCTGGGCATGGGCCGCCGGTGACGTCAGAGTCAGCACCCCGATCAAGAGACGCAGCGTGTGAAATCCCATTAGCTATGTCCTGACAAAAAGTTCGGCCAGATCAGTGGCGCATAGCCTTTCAGGTAAATTCTCCGGTGTATCCCAACTGCCGCTCCCCCTCGAAATCCTCGGTCAGTGCCTCAGAAACGGTGGAGGGCAGACCCAGTCCCCAGCCGCCGTCGACGATGATCTCCTGGCCGGTGATATAGGAGCTTTCGTCCGTGGCTAGGAAGTGATAGACGCCCACCAGATTTTCCAGGCTACCTTCCCTGCCCAGCGGTGTACACTTCCGACACAGATGAGTCTCGAGCCCGTCTGCGGGCTGCGAGGGTGTCGTGTGCGTCCCGGGAAGAATGCAGTTTACCCGGATACCCCTTGGGCCCAGGGCCATGGCCGCCGATCGCGACAGAGCCAGCACCGCCGCCTTCGCGGCACTGTAACTGGCGTATTCCGCAACTGCGTAAACGGCAGCCAGGGATGCGGTGTTGATAATGCTGCCGCTGTCGTTCATGTTGGGTGCGGCATGCTTGATTCCGAAGAAGGTGCCGTCGGTATTGATCTGCAGCGTCCTGGCGTAGTTCTCGTAATTCTCGTTTTCTATGCTGGCATCCGCCAAGGCCCCACCGGCATTGTTGATGACCACATCGAGCTTGCCGATCAATGCGACGGCCTTTTCCAGCGCCTGTCTTACGCTCTGTTCATTGGTCACATCGATGGAAACGTAGCTTGCTCCGATCTCTGCAGCCACTTCGGTGGCGTCTGCAATATCGCTGATCACCACATTGGCACCGGCAGCAATGAATCTCTCTGCGATTGCAAGGCCGATACCTCTCGCGGCACCGGTTATGAAGGCGTTTTTCCCCGCCAGTGAAAACATGTGTAACTCCCGTTTGTCGTGATTAGTCATCCGTACCCGAGAAATCGCCCAGCCGGTCTATCCCCGGCAACCCGGTGGGGTTCTCTTCCGGGCGCGGGATTTCGCACAGCTCGATGATGTTTCCGAACGGGTCCCGGCAGTAGACGACGTAACCTGCCTCCTCGCTGCCAGTAGGTTCACCCAGTGCCTGGCCCCCGAGTTCGAGGAATCGCAGATACTCCCGACGACAGTCGTCGACATAGAATGCGAGGTGGCGTATGCCGTACTCATGTGCCTGCAGGGATTCGGGATCGGGACCGGTCTTCAACGGGGCTGAGTATTGCCACAGCTCCAGAAAACAGTTGTGCCCTGCCAGCATGCAGCCCTGAGTGGCCGATCCCTTCAGCCCAACCGCACGATCAGCCGCCTCGCTGTCTTCCCATCCCTCTTCACCGATCAGCGTAAAGCCGAACATGCGCTGATAGAAGTCGCGGGCCTTATCGAGATCCGGTACCACCAGGCCGGGGTGTGCGAATGCCAGGATCATAATGAACAGTTCCTCAATCGTTCGTCAGGCAGGCACGAAAGCTTCCCGCAAGGTGATCGCATTGCCGCAGGGCTCACGCAGTTGAGCCGTCAATGCGCCGGTCAGGGGGTCAACCTCGGGTGCCGAAATCGACTCCATGCCCGCCCAGAGGCCATCCTCGTAGGCACGTTGTACGTCCCTTGCCTGGTAGAGGATGGCACTTATGTGGGGGCCGTGCCTCAGGTATCCCGCCTTGTCTTCCTCCGTCCGGGCATTGGAGAAGACGAAAAGGGTATTCCGCTCCTTGGGGTCGTAATGCTTGTCCGTCATGTAGATCACCGCGTTCTCGCCCTCACGGTATTCCTTCAGCACCCTCAGGTCCATTACCTCCTGATACCACTTGACCATGGTGTTCACATCCTCGCAGATCTCCACGTTTCCAATCATCTCCAGGCCGCACTCTCCGGAGGGCGCATGGGTGAATTCCTGAACACGAAAGGTGTCGTCGGTATACTCCATGATCTCGATCCAGTGTCCCTCCGGGTCCTTGGCTACGAAACCGTTGTAGGTCGGGAATTCCTCGAAATCCATCACGAGTTCCGCCCCGTTTGCCAGCAACTGCTCGTAGGAGGCGCGTGCGTCACTGGTTATCCAGCAGATATGGTTGTAGGCATTGCCGTGATCCTTGTACCACTGCTGCTCGTACTTGAACTGAAACGGCGGTGCCTCGATCTGGATCTGGTAGGCGCGTCCGCCGCAGCCCATGAATGTATAGTCCGAATGACCCTCATCCGTAACATGGAACACGGCACCGCTGAAAAAATTAGTCACTCCATGGTGCCACCTGAGAAAGGGCCACATGTTGTCACGCGGTTTGTCATCGTAGATACAGAGGTGATGGAGGGTGTAATTCAGCTCTTTGGCACTTTTCATCCTGGTTCTCCTTTGAACAGAGGCTCATGCAGATCCGCACCAACACGAGATTGTAAGCGGCTGGTTATCCACAGCATACCTGCAGGCTATTCGGGAACAACGGCCTTATGGGCCATCGCCGATGGCTTTAGGGGCCAGAATTCGATCATTGTTCAGACACCGGTGACTTGCCGAAGGGTCTATTTCACCCGAGAAATCACCGGATTTCAGTCAGATACATACGCCTGCAGGGCAGCCCGCATTCCGTCTGGGATAGGTGTCGAACTGTCCTTAGTCTTGGACACCATGACCGCCACGAGAACCCCGGTAGCAACCGCTTCGTCGCCCTGTTCCCGCTCGATGGTCATCTCCGCCCGAAAGCTGCTGTTTCCGATCTTTGTCAGCACAGTGCCGACCCGCAGCCGATCACCATATCGGGTCGGACTCAGGAAACTACAACAGGATTCAACATAATAGATAGCCTGCTCCCGGGCCGCGAGAGTCTGCCAGCTGTAACCGGCGTCTTCGAGCAGCCCCATCAAAGCTTCATCACAATAGACGAAATAGCTGCCGGAGTAGACATGGCCTTCCGTATCTGTGTCGCAGAAACGGACGGCTATGGGGTGAACATAGGGATAATCTTTTGACATTGTCGTACCCGCCGGTTTTTTCCGAATAGCTAAAGTTGCGGCTGCAGAAAAATCTTCCCGCATTGCTTGCTCACCTGAACATCGAAGGCATCACCGGCTTTCGACATGGGAAACACATGGGTCACCATGGCGTCGATATTCTTTTGGACCTGGGGATTACACAACATGCGCACCAGGCTCTCGCGATCGATCTTGCGTACGTCATGCTGTCCCGTGAAGGTGTGCTGAGGATCGACCACATCCCTCAGCCCTTCAAGCTGCAGGCTCTGGCCGGGTATATGGCCGCTGAAGTTGATGTTGCCGTACACGCGGGTCGCTTCCATGATTTTTTTCTGGTAGTAGGGGTGTCCCGATCCGTCGATGCCGTAATCCACGCCCTGGCCCTCGTAGGTGAGTGCCCTGATCTTCTCGAGCCAGTCCGCGTCCTCCGGATCGACAAGGTACTCGACACCCATCCTCCGCAGTATTTCCTCCCGGTATTTGTTGCGTATCAACGCGATGACCGTACAGTTACGGTAAAGCGCACTGATGACGTGCCCCAGGGTGATAAAACCGACGCCCGCCACCAGTACGGTGCTGCCGGGACGAATGTCCATGATCTCCTGGTTGCTCCAGGCGGCCCCGCAGGAGCAGTTGGCAGCCTGGGCGTACTTGAAATCCAGCCCGTCGGGAATCCTCATCATGTTCGCTTCGGGTGCAATGCGGTAATGGGCCATGGCCCAGCCACCCGATTCACTTTCGTTCCAATCCTGAATACCCGCCATGGCGACACGTTTCATGCCCGGCTTGGGCGGGTAACTGTTTGCCGTACAGTAAGTGGGCGAAAGCCCGTTCAGGCAGGAGTGGCAGTGACCGCACCAGTCGCCCTGAAAAATGACAACGCGGTCCCCTACCCTGAAATTCGACCCGGGCAACACCTGTTCCACCACACCCACACTTTCGTGTCCCAGGCCGTCCGGATAATCGCTCTGCAGCCCTCCATAAAATTTCTCGAAGTCATGCCGGGTCCAGATACGGCTGCCCTCGAGGCAGACCCCGGCGTATTCGTTTCTGACGATTGCATAGCCGGCCCTTATTTTCGGGAAAGGCCGTTCCGCCAGTTCAAATCTGTACGGCTCGGGAATTGTCAATACGACGTTCGTTTTGCTCATAGCCCTAATCCGGATGTGGTGAAAGTCGACGTTCCTGACTCAGTCATAATCCAGTCCCGCCCCCTTGGAGGTGGGCCCGGCCATTTTTGAATAGATGGACAGATAACCCCGTTTGCCTCTTGGCGCCGGGGGAGTCCAGCCTGCCGCGCGCCTTTGCATCTCGTCCTCGGCAACCAGCAGGTCCAGCTTTGCGTTCGGAATATCGATGGAGATCAGATCACCGTCTTCGACTAGTGCCAGGGGGCCGCCGGCAGCGGCTTCGGGTGAGATGTGCGCCACGGCGCAGCCCTTGTTAGTTCCGGAAAACCGCCCATCCGTGAGGAAGGCGATCTTGTCGTGCATTCCCCGTGCCGCAGACTGCCACAGGAAGCGTTGCAGCAACCGCATGCCCGGGTCACCCTTCGGCCCCATGCCCCGAACGATAACCACTTCACCGGCTTCTATCCCGCCGCCTATGAGTGCCGCGCAGGCGGCATCCTCATCCTGGTAGACCCTGGCCTTTCCGGTGTGGGTGCGCATGCTGTCCGGGACCGCGGACTTTTTGATCAGGGCCCCCTCGGGTGCCAGGGATCCCTTGACGAAGATCAACCCACCTTCCTTGTCTATGGGATCGTTCAGGGGTCTGATGACCCGGCGATCACCGGTCTTTACGTCACTGAGATTCTCTTCCAGAATCTGGCCGGTGACGGTCATCACACCGCTGTCCAGCAAAGGCTGCAGTTCCTTCATGAGGGCAGGCAGTCCGCCTGCCTCGTCCAGGTCACCCATCAGCTGTTTCCCATTTCCACCCGGCGCTATGCCGCAGATATAGGGAGTGGTCCTGGAGGCGTCGTTGAAGTCCTCCAGGGAGATCTCCAGTTCCAGTTCATTGGCAATGGACTGCAGATGCAGTACCCCGTTGGTGGAGCCACCGAGGGCATGCAGAACGCGCACTGCATTCTTGAAACTGCGGGGATTCAGAATGTCGGACGGCCTGATGCCGGCCTGATGCAGCTGCACCGCCCGCACACCTGCGGTGAATGCAATCCGGTTTAACCGGGAATCGGTTCCCGGGGTCGCCATGTTACCGGGCAGGGAGAGCCCCAGGGCCTCGGCCATACCGGCCATGGTATTGGCGGTTCCCATCACCGGACAGGCGCCGCCCCCCGGGCAACCACAGTCCTTGATGCGGTCGAATTCCTCGGCACCGATCCTGCCCTCCTTGTAGTTGGTGAAATGCTTCGGGGCCACCGCCAGGGGATCGATCGGCTCGCCTTGATGCCGATTGGTCTGCATGTAACCGCCGGTAACCACCACGGAGGGAATATCGAGTCGCGCCAGTGCCATCAGGTGACCCGGTATGACGTCGTCACAGACCGGGACGAAGACCATGCCATCGAACAGGTTCGTCATGGCAACGGTTTCTATGTAACCGGCCACCAGGTCACGGTGGGGCAGGTGGTAGTTATCGTGTCCCGCCATGGAGGTGCAGATGGAACTGATCACGAACTCGCGGGGTGTGCCTCCCGCCGCCCAGATTCCAGCCTTAACCGATTGTGTGATCTTGTCCAGATGGGTCGAACCCGGATTGATCTCCCCCCAACTGCTGGCCACACCGATCTGTGGGCGCTTGATGGCTTCCTCACCGAGGCCGACGCCGAACATCATCTCGGTTCGCTCCGCCATCGCGAAGTCCGGCAGGTCAGAGTCCAGTTTCTTTATGCTCATTCGAGTTTCCTATTTAAAGCCGGATGTCGACTGCAGTGGCTGCCTCAAGCCCGATATTCGACACCGGGCAGTACGCAAAGCATCTCGTAAAGCAGGTTCGCACCCAGCAGCGAGGTATTTCCGTCCCTGTCATAAGGCGGTGAGACTTCCACCAGGTCACCGCCCACGATATTCAGTCCGCGGCAGCCGCGCACGATCTCCAGTGCCTGTATTACCGTCAGCCCGCCGAATTCCGGCGTCCCCGTTGCGGGGGCGTGACTGGGGTCGATACCGTCGATGTCGAAAGTGATATAGACCTTTGCATCGGACAGGGTCTCCCGCACCTCGTCCATCAGGGGTGCCAGCGATTGGTACCAGCAGCTTTCAGCCTGGACCACCCGCATACCCTGCCCCCGGGACCAGTCGAAGTCTTCAGCGGTGTAACCGGTGCCGCGCAGGCCGATCTGAACGGTCTTGGAGGGATCGACGAGGCCCTCCTCCACCGCCCGGCGCATGAAAGTCCCGTGGGTCTCTTTCTCACCGAACTGGTGATCGTTGACGTCGGAGTGGGCATCCACGTGTATGACGCCGACGGGGCCGTGTTTTCTGGCAACGGCACGGAGGATCGGCAAGGTCACCACGTGGTCACCGCCCATGGAAAGGGGTATGACCTGGTAGCGCAGAATTTCCTCGTAGGCCTCTTCGATGATCCTGATGGAATCCTTCAGGTTGAAAGTATTGATGGCCACGTCGCCGATGTCAGCCACCTGGAGGCTGTCAAACGGCGCGGCACGGGTTGCCATGTTGTATGGCCTAAGCAGGACCGACTCGGCGCGGATCTGCCGAGGTGCGTAACGGGCTCCGACGCGATTGGACGTGGCCACGTCGAGAGGAATACCCAGGAAACACACGTCCAGCCCCTCGGCAGAGGTCCGGGCTGGCAGACGCATCATAGTCGGCAGCCCGGCGAACCGGGGCATCTCGTTTCCACCAAGGGGTTGATTGAGGTCTCTCATCACCTTTTGCCAGCCCGATTTGTAATTTATCTATCCGTAAGTAAGTGGACATGGATTTACAAGACACGCAGTGAATACGTCCTTGTAAGCTCGACTGCGCCAACCCTGGCGCAGAAGGTCTTTCCAATCCATCTCCACTTACTTTTTAAACTCCTCGATAACTTTTAGTCTTCCGACACTGCAATCAATGTCTGCTCGAGAATGTTCATGCCCTCCTCGAGATGCTCTCTGGGCACCGTAAGGGGCGTGAGAATACGCAGGGTATTGCCCCAGTAACCGCATACCAGGAGGATCAGTCCCAGTTCCCGCGCCTTGGTCATGGCAGCGGCAGCAGCAGCAGGATCAGGGGTGTTGCCATCCCCATTGACCATTTCGAACGCGACCATCGACCCAATCCCGCGCACGTTGCCGATGTGACCACACTGCCCGTTATTCTTAAACCCATTTAGACGCTCGATCATGTACTCACCGTTGCGGGCAGAGGCGCCGCACAGATCCTCTGTTTCGAAAATGTCCAGAACCGCGTGGGCCGCAGCGATGGCGACCGGGTTTCCGCCATAAGTGCCGCCCAGGCCGCCGGGTGCCACCGAGTCCATCACGCTGCGCTTGCCAATCACACCGGATACTGGAAAACCTCCTGCCAGAGCCTTGGCCGTGGTGAGAATGTCGGGTTCGATTCCGTAGTGTTCCATCGCGTACATCTTGCCGGTACGGCCGATGCCGCTCTGGATCTCATCGGCAATCAGCAGCATGCCCTTTTCATCGCAAATCCTTCGCAGCGCCTCCATGAATTCCTGAGGAGCAGCGTAAAACCCTCCCTCTCCCTGGACCGGCTCGATCAGAATTGCCGCAACGTCCTTCGCCTCGATGTCCACCTTCAAAATAGTCTCGATACCGAGCAAGGCGTCCTGTACCGAAATACCGTGGTGGGGAACCGGAAACGGCGCATGGAAGATACCCTGGGGGTGTACGCCTGCCCCGCCTTTGTAAGGGACAATCTTGCCGGTGAGGCCCATGGTCAACGCGGTGCGACCGTGAAACGCGCCGTTAAAGGCGATGACGCCTGAACGCCCGGTATGGATACGGGCAATCTTTACGGCATTCTCCACGGCTTCGGCCCCAGTGCTGAAAAACAGGGTTTTGGCGTCTTCGATGGGGGCAATCCGGTTCAATCTCTCGGCCAGTCTCACGTAGGGCTCATACTGAACCACCTGGAACGCCGTGTGCGTATACTTTTCGCACTGCACCTTGGCTGCCGCCATGACTTTTGGGTGGCAATGGCCCGTGTTACATACGGCGATACCCTGAGCAAAATCCAGGTAGCGCTTTCCATCCGCATCCCACAGTTCCGCATTCAGGGCCTTCTCGACGAACAGGGGTGTAGCCGACGCCACCCCGTGGGGCACAGCTGCCTGACGGCGTTCAAGTAATTCGGCATTGCTCATAGTTTGATTCTCCGAATTCGCATGCATGATGTTCATATTCCACCCATACAGATATATTTAAGTTCCATGTATTCATCGATGCCGTACTTGGACCCTTCCCGGCCAAGACCAGACTCTTTGACACCGCCAAACGGTGCCACTTCCGTGGAAACGATGCCTTCGTTGCACCCGACCATGCCGTATTCGAGTGCTTCCGAGACACGCCAGCAGCGACCGACGTCCCGGGAATAGAAATAGGCCGCCAGCCCGAACTCCGTGTCGTTGGCCATCTTGACGGCCTCCTCCTCGGTGGAAAAACGAAACAGTGGTGAAACCGGCCCGAATGTCTCCTCACGGGCAACTTTCATGTCCGTGGTGATATCCAACAGAACCGTCGGTTCGTAATAGGTGCCTCCCAGTGCCGATGCCTTACCGCCGGTCATGATGCGGGCGCCTTTATTCACGGCGTCATCGACGTGATCCTGCACCTTTGCAAGCCCCGCCGCGTTGATCAGGGGACCCTGGGTGACACCCTCTTCGGAGCCGTCTCCCATTTTCAGGCCGCCAACCGCTACCGCCAGTTTCTCTGCAAAAGCGTCGTAGACGCCGTCCTGAACCAGGAAACGGTTGGCGCACACACAGGTCTGGCCGGTGTTACGGTATTTAGATGCCATGGCGCCGGCGATGGAGGCATCCAGATCGGCATCGTCGAAAACAATAAAAGGCGCATTCCCCCCCAGTTCCAGCGACAGCTTCTTCATGGTGTCAGCACAGTTCTTCATCAGTACCTTGCCTGTTGCAGTAGACCCGGTGAAAGAGAGCTTTCGAACAATCGGGTTTGCACACAGTTCGTCACCCACCCTGGCACCCCGGGAAGAAGTCACCACGGAAAAAATCCCGGCAGGCACCCCGGCGCGTTCCGCCAGTTCCGCAAGCGCCAACGCTGCAAGCGGCGTATCCTCTGCAGGTTTGAGAATGATCGGACAACCGGCCGCCAGGGCCGGACCCACCTTGCGTGTCACCATGGCAATGGGGAAATTCCACGGGGTAATGGCGGCACAGACACCGACAGGCTGTTTGATCACGGCGATGCGCCGATCAGTGAAACCCGCAGGGATCATGTCGCCATAGGTGCGCTTGGCCTCTTCACCGAACCACTCGATGAACGAGGCCCCGTAGACGACCTCGCCCCGACCCTCAATAATCGGCTTGCCACATTCGGCGGTGATGATCTGCGCCAGATCTTCCTGGTTCTGCATCATGAGGTCGAACAGTCGTCGCATAATGACAGCCCGCTCTTTTGCGGTCTTGCCATGCCAACCCGGCCAGGCCCTGTTGGCTGCTTCGATGGCGGCTCGGGTTTCATTGCGTCCCATGTCGGGTACCGACGAGATCACTTCGCCGGTGGCCGGATTTTTTACATCGAAGCATGCCTTATCCCCAGCTTCCATCCACTTGCCATCGATATAGGCATTGGTCTTCAAGAGGCTTTGATCGTTTAATTTCATGGTTTTCCTTCTTTCCGTTGAGATAGATTCCCGGCGACACTCGCACCACATTCCATCTATGGCATGGATATCAAGCGGCTGGTTGGTGCAAGATGCATCGAATGCCTTATCTGCAACAGACTGTAATTTAGCGTAAAGTTTGGATTGCGCTCGACATACCGACAACGTCATTAGCGGCCTGTCAAATCGTCATATTCGGTCAGATCGTCTATCGAGTATCTAACCCATTGAACTGCGCTCAATTCTCAGCTGTGAGTAGTCAGGAAACCGCGTCAACTGCGCCTCCACGATATCGGCGAAAACGCTGCTGTCGTCTCCCGTATAGACCATGGATGAGGCCAGGGTACTGGCCAGTACCGCTGATTTAACCTTCGTTGGCAGCCTGTCAATACGGCCATGGAACTCACTGTCCTCACGGAGGATCCGCGGCATATGGTGAAGAATGGCATTCCGGTAGCGAGGCTTATCCGTCAATTCCGGATTTGCTTCGAAGAAATCAAAGAAGCGGGCATAGTGAATATTGATATCGCGGCTTATCTGATCCGAAATCTCAGTATAGGAGACAGCGCCAGCGGCATCCTGATGACGTTTCAATATGGCGAAGGCCTCTTTCTCAGCCATTTGATTCAGGATCTCGATCACGTTCCCGACATAGCGCTCCTTGTACGCCAGAAATTCGCTGGCACTAAACATCAGATTTGCGAGTATTTCGTATGAGGAAGAAATCACACCGCACTTGTTTGCCGAGGCATCGCGCATGATGACAACTCCCCTTTTCTGTAACTCGGTACGCGCGTCTGGGGTGAAGAAAGAATTTGCGCCTTCTATGATAACCTTCGCGGAAGGCCGTCCCTTCTGGTCAAAAAACAGCTGGAAATTGCTTGAATCTATAGTCTCTGGCCTGCCACCGGCGGGAATGAACAGATCTGTGGCAACAGTAAACGGAAGGCTGTTGTATGCCTTGAAGAAGTCGTCATTGGACATCCAGAGCTCCTCCTGACCTTCTTCGGTCTTGACGATCTTCCTGTAGAGTTCCAGCATTCCCTTTTTACGTGTGTGCCTGCGATACAGAATAAATCCGCCGGGGTTCAATGCCGCTGTATCGTAATCCTCGAGATCGCCCTGCAGAATGATCCTGGACAGAGCTGCGCTGTCCAGACCCAACGGATCATAGAGCGCACCCGTGCCGTCGACGATAAGCTTGATTTTCACGCCAGGGCAGCGCTTCAACAGCAACTTCATCGCGTTGCCGGCCACGTCACCGTTGGGACCGCCGGTAAATTTTGCTGTAAAGGGGTCCTTGTGCATGTCGATGCCCAGGGCTTGCATGGTCACTTCGGAGAAGCGGACCACGCCGATGGAGGTGACTCCATACTCCTTGTGATTGATTCCTGCACTTTTACTCGAAATGATGCCGGCTCCAAGAACATAGTCTCTCTTTCCGGCCTGAACGGCGATACGTTCCACCATTTCATCATGCATGTTTTCATCAGGCCCCAGTTCAATGGCTTCCTCCTGGCCGTAGTAATCGACGACCCGAGGATCTGCCGCCTTTCCTCCACGGGTCACGAAGAGATCGAGAAACGCGTTGATGAAACCGAACTGCAGCTTGTAAAGATACTGGCGCACGAAATCCTCGCCGGTGTCTGGCTCGGCATTGAGGATGGCTACCATTTTCGATCCGCCCTCGTAAATATCCTTGTTTTTCAGGTGCTGGGTATGTGCCAGTACGTAGTTCTCCCTGAACAGCGTGTTTGCACTGGTGATGTAGTCGTCCCTTCCCTGGGTGATCAATGTACGCCAGCCTCCTCGTGCGATGTCGGAAAAGCCGATGTGATAACCCAGTCCATTGCGTCCCAGGAAAAAGGTGATCCGGAAGGGCCGGTCCGCCGGTAGATCAGAGGTGAATTTTTCGCCCAGATCGTCCAAATATCCCGGATCCATGCGAAATGCCAGTGCATGTTTGTCTGTGACGAAGAAATTGGTCTTCAGACAATGGCGGACAAAGGATATCGCACTGCGAAAGATGGTGCGGCGAAAGCTATCCAGAAAACGCCGACCGGTGTTGTAGTTCTCCACCAGGCGCACGGTTTCATGCAGTGTCTCGGTATAGAAACTGTCACGGTCTTTTTGTTCCGGTTCGAAACGGGCATGAAAAAGCTTTACCAGCTGCAGGCTAATGCCGGGGTGGTTGTGGAAGGCACGCATAATTCCTTCCAGCTCAAAACTGTCAGGGCAATTGTGTGCCAGATTGGTATAGCAAAATCCGATCATTGCCTCTATCAGGGTTGCGTCAAATCCGCTGGTCAACCCTGGCTTTACCAACAGATCATAACTCTGGGATCTTGAAGAGAGAATCTGGGTGTTATAGAGCTCCAGCTTCAGCTGTTGGAACAGCTCAGACCCCTTTTCCAGCCTGACATCGGCGGGGGGTTTGACATAGAAGGTGGAAAGGAAACAGGGTTGCACGCTATCGGTGACCGTCAGGCAGTAGGCCCTGTCGACCCCAATGCCCAGTCGATTGAACGCCTCTATGATCTGTAGGATAAAACCCTTCTGTGGTGGATTCACCATACCGAACAGCAATCGGTACTCACGACTGCCGCCAGGATTCTGTAGTGTCTGTAAGTCCAGATATACACCATCGCACGAGTTTGTCCTGGCGTAGAGATTCATGATGCGAGCCACCCGCTCCGGCGGCGAAACCTGTATGTAGTCTTGGTTGTTGAGCCAGAACATGTTCAGCAACCGCTGTGTACTTTTTTCGTCGAACCCCGGGTAATCTGCCGCTATCACCCTCTCCACGGCGTCATATACTTCACGTGGTACGACAGCCTTCCCGTTATCCACGAAGTCACAATCGTTCTTTCGATCGTAATCGAACCTCAGCACTTCCAGTTTGTTCGACGTGGCCGGAATGGGTGAATAGGAGGTGTTTATCTCCGCGTAGGAGATGTTGCGTTCCCGCAGCCCACTCAATGTCTCATACAGAGATTCAGGCGAGCCTGCCTGTGCCACCATCAGACGCTCTTCCCGTTCGACGAGGTTGATGCGCCGATACTGGTTCATTCTGTGCAGGTTGCCCACAAGCATCGTCATCGCTTCAACGTCATCGCTGTTGAACCGGAAAAAGTAGTGATGCATCTCCTTCTGTAACCACGCCAGGTTGGCATCCAGGTTCTGCGTGTCACGCAATGTATGCTCTCTCACTCGATCCAGGACAGGTATGTTGTTCAACTCGTTCATAATGCACCCTTGCGACGGTTAAATTCGGTTGGCTGCCGCAGGGATGTTGAAAAATCCGTGCCAGCAGGTGGAGTATCCGTATGCTATTTATCACTCTTAGTGTAGGGTGCATCTCAGCAATTCTTAATGATATTTCTGTCCCTTGTGATTACACTTGTGTCCCTACAGGAACAGATCACTCGGGTATGCCATGGAAACCCAATCAGCCGCTATTCCAACGCGGGATGAAGAACAGAGCCGGATCGTTGCCAACTGGTTGCGGAGGATTGAGCAGTCGGTCGGCAGCGATAGACGGGGATTGTTCATCAAGGCCTTGAAGCAAGCTGGCATTTCCCACTCTAATCTGACCAATGTTTCGCAGCTGCGACTGGACCAGCTAACTGGAGTGATCAAGAGTATTCAGGCATCCATTCCTGACATCATCCTTAAATCAGTCACGCACCTGGAACTTCTGGATCTTGGGCTTCTGGGTTACGCAGTTGCCAGCAGCGGCACCCTCGAAAAGGCATTGCTGGTTATGAACAGCTACGTGGAGCTGACCACGGATCGTTTTCAACAGCTCCTGGAGATCGAGAACGACAAGGCTGTCATAAGACCGGTTCCTTTACTGGCCCATCTTTCAGATTACCAGGATATTGCGGAGGACTGCATTGGAGGCAGCTGGACCCTGATCAAGCTACTGTTGAACCAGGATGCAAGATCCGATCGAATCGAGGCGTGTTTTGCTTATCCGCCTCCGCCACATGCGGCAAGTTACCTGGAGTTATTCGGTGGTCGTTGCCGATTCGAAGCAGAGCGAACCGCGCTTTGGTTCCCCGCCTCATGGCTGGATTGTGGGATCACAACCAGCAATATGCTGGTTGCCGACAGTTGTACTGAGATGTGCAAGAGAATCCTGAAATCAGGTACCGATTCCGGGGATATCGTCACCAGAGTACAAAGGTTACTGCTGCAACATCCCGGCAGCAGTATGCTCAGGCTCGAAGAGGCTGCCAGACTGTTGCACCTCTCACCCGGCCAGCTGAGAAAGCGGCTCTACCGTCTCGGCACCAACTACAAACATCTGGTACTGGACCTACGCATGACCCTCGCCAGGCACTATCTGCAGGCAACCCACCTGTCGATTCAGGAGATCACCTACTTGCTCGATTACACCCAGCCAGCGCCATTTTTCAGGGCATTTAAACGGTATCACGGTATAACACCGCTGCAGTGCAGGAGTTCGGTACAGAACTTCGCGCCGTAAAGGTTCAAATGGCTCTACCACTAGGTGAGATTTCCTGACCCGCAAAGCCACTTCAATTGACCGAAAGTGACTTGTCGTTGACCGCCGCTGATTTTACAATTCTTAATCGTTGTCGGATGAGAGTGCGATACAGGATACCTGGTGGTGTGTATCGACAAATCAGATTCACGCCAGAATTAACTACAAAGTTGAGTCACCCGTTGTGAATGTGCATACACGATTATTAATTATCATCCTGGCTTTGGTTTTGGGAGAGATAGCTGCAGCTGGTTCTTTAGATCAAGTCGATTCTGCGGACGACTGGGAAACCGAAGCTTCTGCTGCCAGAAAGGCCGGTATTCCCCTCATGGTCGTTTTCAGTACCCACGATTGCACTTACTGTGTACGTCTTAAAAAACAGGTTCTAGTACCACTTGTGAGAAGCGGAAAACTGCCGAACAAGGTGCTTGTTAGGGAATTCAAAATCGACCAGGGCGGAAAGATCGTAGATTTCGATGGTGAGCGCGTACGTACCAGGATTTTTGTCAAGCGTTATGACATCTATGCTACGCCCACTGTAGTGTTCGTGGATTACAAGGGAGAGCCACTGGCATCACCCATTGTCGGTTACAACGAGCCGGATGCATACACCGAACTACTCGATGAAAGTATAGACAATGCAACAATGACTCTGGCAGCTCTGAGAAGTTCCTTTTTTACGGCAGTTCAGAGAGATCCACCGTCGCTGATAGCCAAGTACAACTTTTCTCACCAGACGGGTGAAGCGGGGTCAGGATTTTTTATTGATTGACCCGAATAGCCACTGCTCCTGACCGAAATTGACTTGCCGATAACTGCAACTGTCTCTACGTTGATGAACATGCCTGACAAGAATGATCCACCAGGGCATTTATTCACCCGAATCCAACGAACATAGAGCAAGGAGGTTTGGTTGTATGATTAATCGACGAGGCTTTCTTTTAAACCTTGCGGCCTCGACATTGCTGTTGCCGGTCACACCGCTATTTGCCTTATCCCTTGATACGGGAACAACCAGGCGTTTCAGGTACCAGATACTTTTCGGCGTTCCGAGGTTGGTCAACATACGGTGACCGTTTCGAAGAAGGTGTCCGGGAAGACGCTTGTGGAGCATCATCGCAAACTCGAAATGCGACTTCTATTCGTTCCGTTGCTCACCAGCGAAAAGACAAGTCAGGAGCGCTGGGATGGTGATGTCCTTGTAGATCTTCGCGCCCTCTCCCTTGAGAACGGTGACGTGGTGCAGCCAGTAGGGTCATCGGAGTGGAACTTTCAGTTCATCTGGCAGTTCCTGTTTCCCAAATAGATTCAGTAACTACCTGGTTGGATTGAAAAACTTTTAGACCCGAAAAACTGGAAAGTAGAACTCGCACCTATGTGGAGGCGGAGAAAGAACAGAGAGAACAATTGTTGTTAGTTTGTTCTCGCGAGAACGGTTTTACCAACTACTACATAAAAATTATACTTGCTCCTAGGATCTAGCATTTCAACAGAACAGGTCGCAACTATGCATTCTTCCAGAGAGTTTCAACGTCGGTTTCCAGAATTGAGCTGACTTTCGTCCACCAATACCAGAAAATCTGTCTCGATTATCAAAGTGGAAAAACCAAGACCAGATTTTGGTGATCAGCGGAGCAGAAAATTAAGGTTCCGTATCTCCGGCGCTGCGTTGTTGGTTTTCCTGTTGGCAGCCGTTGCGGCCTGGTGGTTTCTTCCGCCCTCTCTCCCGCATGTCGTTCGACTTGGGACTGGACCAGTTGGCGGCCACTATGCCCGATTCGCAGAGGCTCTTCGTGCGGAGGTGAGGGAGCAAGGTATCGAGCTGGAACTCGTTACTACCGTTGGTTCGGCGGAGAATATCCGCCTTCTTCTGGAAGGCGAGATCGACGTGGGTCTGGTTCAAAGTGGAAACATTACCGCTGCTGAGGCTGCACGGCTCGTATCCATTGCTGCAGTCTTTTATGAACCGGTGCTCATAGTCGAAAGGGCCGACTGGGAATCCGGCCATATACAGGGTGGACGTATCGCTATCGGTCTGCCCGGAAGCGGCAGCAACTTGCTCGCCCGCAAACTCCTCGAAGACCAGGGAGTCCGTGACGGAATACCACCGGGAACCCGGTTCGTGGAGATCGAAAACGAGCAGGCGTTGGAAGCGCTCTGGGACGGGCGGGTGGATTCCGGAATTTTCACAACATCGCTCGATCTTCCGTGGGTTGAATCGCAGTTTACCGACACTGATCTCAGGGTGACAAACTTTTCCCTGGCCGAGGCCTTTTCGCGCCATTACCGCTTCCTGCAGCGGATCCGGATACCCGCAGGGCTTATCAACCTTAAGGATGAAATCCCACCAAATGAAATGGACGTGATCGCCACGACTGCAAGCCTCGTAACCAGACCGGATGTTCATAGCGCACTTATCCCATTGCTGATCGCGAGTCTTCGCGAGCAATTGTACCAGGGGGGATTGCTTGCCGAACCGGAGCGGTTCCCGTCGGCGCACGGAGTAGAGGCTCCACTGGCTGACGGTGCGCTCGACTATTTTGAGCGGGGTCCTTCTTTTTTTTACCGATGGCTGCCTTATCGTTACGCTCATGCAGCAACCAGGCTATCGATTTTTCTTCTTCCCTTTCTGACCCTGCTCTATCCGTTGCTGCGCTCGCTCGGACCAACATACCGCTGGGTCAACCAGCGTAGGGTGTATCGTTGGTACAGCGTGCTGGAGAGAGTGGAGAAAGAGATGGATGAAAGCGCCGATGCAATAAACCTGGACAGAATCTACAGGAAACTCGATAAGGTGGAAGAGGAGATTCGAGACACTCATGTCCCATCGCGCTTCGGGGGGGAACTTTTCGCCCTGCGGGCACATCTCAGACTGCTGTTCGAACGATCGGAAAAGCTCAGAAACAAGCGCTCTGCCTCATGAAAACAGGGAGTATGGTGTTCTGTTCACAGCCTAGCTGAAGGAGTAGATCATGGAGAACCCAACTACACTTCTGGTCGCGATCATGTTTGTGACCATACTCGCCATGGCCATCGGCAGTATCCTGATGGCATGCGCGGAGATTGCAGGCGGGCTGCGCCGCCCTGCGCCGGAACGTATTCAGCTCAGCTGGATACTTTTAATGCTGTTTATACTGCTCAATCTCTTCTGGGAAACGACTGCAATACTCGAAATTGATCAATGGAGGTTTGCCGAGTTTCTCTATGTCATCGCAGGACCTATAGTGCTGTTGTTTGCAACGGGCGTCATCGCTTCACCAGAGCAAGCGTCAGAGAACAGTCAGCGCTACGATCATTACTTGGGACTGTCCAGGCGTTTCTTCATCATGCTGGCCTTGCACGATGCCTGGATAATCGGCATCGATATCTGGTATCAAAACTTGAACATTTTAAGCCTTGTTAACGGGTTGTTGTTGATCCTGTTCCTGCTGCTGGCATTCTCCCGGAGTCTCCGGATCCACGTTGCGGGCGCATTACTGGCCTGGGGAGGCTATGTCGTTGAACTGGTACTGCGGAGCTTGGAAACACCCGGGATCCAGTAAACCTGACGTCAGGAATCCTGATTGGCGATATCGAGGCTTATTACCAGTCGGGATCCAACATGCAGACATTGTTTAAGGGCGATTGGATCTCCAAAAATACATGGTGCCGAATCCTATGAAAAAGCCAACGCCAAGAGTGCTGCTCATTTGCATTTGCTCGACACTCATTTTGCTGGGGTGCAGTTCAGCCACAGTACCTGTTGTAGGAAACATTGCGGATACCGGAATGGAAATGTACGCACAACAGGCCGGCAGCGATGCAATGGCTGCAACACTGGCAGCCCCACCCGGGGAGGTATACGCAGGTATTCTGCGTCTGGCGGACAGGTCAACCGAACTGAATGTTATAAACAGGGATCCTGATCGTCTGCAGATAGAAGTGGTACAGGATGACTATCTATTGACTACGGAGGCCACCGAATTTGGCGACCGGGAGACCCTGCTGCACATTTGGATCGATACTGGTGACGGCCGCCTCCCACCCCGGGATTATGTCCGTTCTTTTTTGCAGCAGCTGTCCGGTGAAATGGGGGTAAACCATGAAATACTCGACATGTAGCAGACCGGTTGATGATCTCAACCATCGAGACAGGGAGATACAAGACGCAGCGGTCAAGGTACACCTGGGATCGGGCGGTACCTGGACCACGCTGTGTATTTTGCTGAGCTGCTTCTGGCTCTCCGGCTGCGTTGGGGCAACGACCCCGGAAAAGCAAACGGGGGTAAAGGTCGTGCCAATCGGCGCGAAAGCCGAAGCCACATCGGCAAGCATGGCCCATGCGGAGCTGCAGGAGGATGTCATGCGCTTCGCCGACCGTTATGGCGGGCGCATGACCCTGGTGGCCGACCGTCTGCTGGAGGCGACAGACACCGCCGATGAACGATGGCTCGGCTTGGGCTGGAAGCTTGCTTCCCGGGTTGCCTCGGTTGCCATTGCCGTCGGACCCGATCCCGTGGCCAATCTTCTGGACATGATGGTGCTGGCCAGCTTGTCGCGCATGCAGGTGGAGGATTATTGGGTGCCGGAGGTGATCGGCAAACAGAAGGGACAGGATCTGTTGCAATCGGTGCGCATACTGGAAGAAGACATCTGGACCACTGCCGACAATGTGCTGGCCGCACAGCAGCAGGAGGATATGCTGGCCCTGATTCAACAGTGGCATGATACACACCCGGACCAGCACTACTTCTGGGATGTACGCTTTGGTGCCTTTTCCGGTCAGCGGGCCGCCCGTCTGGAAAGGGTTGCAGGGCGCGGGGGCTTGCTGGGCCAGGTCTCGCAGACGCGCGAGGCCATCGACGAGGTGCGCGACCTCGGTGAGCGCCTGCTCTACTATATGCAGAAAGCAGCGGAGTTGACGCGCCTGGAGATGCAGTTTGGGGC
>JAAELC010000401.1 GCA_024227135.1 Gammaproteobacteria bacterium | reverse complement strand
GGGGGATAAGAGGGGGGGATGTGGTATAGATAGTATTTTCCCGAATATTATCACCCCAACCCCCAAACCCTCTTATCATGTCTAACTTATTTGAATTTAGCCCAAACGACAAGCAAGAACATCCCACTCGTTGTCCTCACTGTGCAACAACCTTCACCATCCCTAACGGCACATACCCGAGAGTCCACCCGGAGAAAACCGGTCAGATCGCCGTACAACGCTATCTTTGCAAGTCACCCCAATGTCCATGGAAGACTTTTTCCGTTTTGCCTTATCCCTTCCTGCCGATTATCCGCCATTTTTATAGGACTATATTCCTCTGCCATTCCCTCTGTTACACGCAAAACAGGAGTCAGGCGGATACAGCCAGGCAGCTGAACGTTACCCGAGGGGTAGTCAAAAGACTTAGCGGCTTCTGCCGTCAGTTCATTGCCTGGTGCAACCGCGAAGAAGCATTTGCTGACTGGGGACCCGATCCGGAGGCAAATCAAGCTGCACTCTGGTCGGATTTTACCCGGGCTATTGCGCATGCCTTCTACCCGTTTAGGTGACTGATTCCCTCACCAACACAATACATACCTACCTGTTTTCAGTAAGATATGTTTCCATGCCGGGGATTTTAACCCTTAACCCGGAGGTGAACATGACAACACACGACAAAACAGATCTTGCCGTCTGGCGCTACGGCATCATCAGCCGTCTTCTTCATCGAAATGAAGAGGATGGAACCCTCGAACAGGATCTCTTGCAGCTTGCCGCGCGACCCTTTCGCAGGCCTGACGGAAGAAGTGTCTCCTTCTCCCATGAGACAATCAGAAAATGGCTGTATCGTTACCGTCATGGCGGCCTGCCGGCCCTCGGCGATATGCCTAAACAGAACCGGGGAACTCACGTTTCAGTGCCAGAACAGCTAGCGGAACGCCTTATTGATCTTCGTCAAGAGCATCCGAGGTGGACTCTAGCGCGGATGCTCGGTCAATTGATCGACGAAAAAATCTGGGATATGACCAATCCATCCCGTGCAACCCTCTACCGCTTTGCGGCAACTACAGGGTTGCATCGCGATCCCCATCTCGTCAAGCACACGCCGGCAAGGCCATTCGCCTACCAGGACTTCGGTCAACTCTGGATGGCGGACTTCCTCCACGGACCCAAGATCAGGGTTAAAGGCAAAAGACGCAAAACTTACCTGCATACGATCATCGACGACGCCAGTCGCTACGTGGTTCGTGCCGGTTTTTTCCTTGCTGAGGACACCGAGGTATTGATGAAGGAATTGATGATTGCTATACGACAACATGGCATCCCCATGCGCTTCTACACTGACAATGGCGCCTGCTATGCCAGCCGACACCTCAAGTTCGTCTGTGCAGGTCTCGGTGTCCATCTCATCCATACTCCCCCTGGAAAACCCCGTGGCCGCGGCAAAGTGGAACGCTACTTTCGAACGGTCCGGGATGGCTTTCTCGATGGAGACAAGACACCTGCCCATACGATTGATGGCCTCAATGAGGCCTTCAAAAAGTGGCTCTCTCTCTACCATAAGAAAATCCACAGTTCGTTGAGCATCTCCCCTCTACAGAAGAGACTTAGCAGCCCGAGTTGCTGCAGAATATTACCGGAAACGGTGGATATCGAACCGCTCTTTCGCATGAAGCGCCGCTGCCGCGTCTATCTGAACAATACCATCCGCTTCAAAAAACGCAGTTATGAAGTGTTGGACGCTCTCCCCGGAGAACGCCTCGATGTCTGGTACATGCCATGGGAACTTGATCTTGTCTGGTATGGATCTGACATGAAACCGGCTAAGCCGGTTGATCTTTACCACAACGCAAAAATTACCAGGAGGTAATACATGTTACACAACAACAGTACTTCTGAACAACTGCCGATAAGCGATTTCTTCGGCTGGAAATATCACCCCTTTGCTGACACTTATCTCCAGCGCAGGTTGTGGATACCTCCACGAGACAACAAACAGCTGCAAACCATCATACGCCTCCTGCATACAGGCAAGAGCATGGCCTTATGCGGACCGTCAGGCTCTGGCAAAACAACTCTGGTCCATACTCTGATCACTGATCTCGACAAAAACTGTTATCGACCAGTGCTGATCCCCTATGCCGGACATCCGAGAAACGGTCTTACACGGATCCTGGCCGAAACCCTCGGGGTAGAAACCAAAGGCAGGGGACTGCCTCTGATCACCCGTGTCCAGCAACACTTAGAAGCTATGGCCGGCGGGGCCAATCCCCGCCATCCAGTCATTATCATCGATGATGCACAACTGGTGGAAAATGACTCTTTATGGGATCTCTGCTCACTCCTGTTCCAGACAGCCAAACAGGCAGTGGCAGCTTCTCTGATCCTGATTGGTGACGAAGTACTGATGAAGAAACTCGAACTCTATGCACTATCCCCTATCCGGGCACGTCTGACAACTATCATGAAACTCCAGCCCATGAATGAGCAGGATACCCGACTCTTCATTGAAAACCGTCTCCAAAATGGCGAGGCACCACCTGATCTTTTTGCAGATGAGGTTATTGACATCCTTGCCGCCCACGCCAGAGGAAATCGACGAAATATAATGAATATCGCCACAATGGCCCTTGAGGAGGCCTACTATAGGCAAGAGAAAACCATTACCGCCGAGACCCTCTACGACGCAGAATGGTTCAACGAATCCGAGTGAAACGGAGGCGTCTGCGAGGGGACTCCGGCGCCAAGGGATAACTCGGTGCGGTAGACTGCTGTCTACAGTTCAACCGGCCGGAAGGAGAAATCCTTTCGGCCATCTTTTTGGTTATTGGCTGGTAATGCGTATTGAGACTTTTAATAGACTGTCTGATGAGAATCTACACCCCCATTCCTCAGCAAACTTCAATCGGTGTTGAGGAAGTGGTTGGGTTAAGGCTGCGTTATTAACAAGGGTTTCTATCATCGAACCCATATAAAATCGATTGTTAAAACGAAAACAAAACTCGGCCAAATACCGTGGTAAATGT
>JAAELC010000400.1 GCA_024227135.1 Gammaproteobacteria bacterium | reverse complement strand
GATTCCGGCTGTGATAATTTTTGTTTGATCAGGTTTTGGGTTTTCATGCCACCATGATGGACGACACGGCGCTAAAAGTTCCGCATTATTTTTTGGGCAAAGGGCAGGGCTATCCGGCTCGTCGAGCTGAGCGGAGAGCAGGCGCGGGCAAAGAAACTCGCCGAGCGGATCAAGGCCGATTACCAGGATGCCCAGTCTGCTCTCGAGAGCAGCGGGCGCACGAATGGTTTCTCCGCCAGGAATGCATGCGCAGTAACAGAAACTGCAATGCGCAACTATCGCAAGTGCATTATCGAGGCATCGATGCTAACCCCCCCCTTGATCTGTACTGCTATCGTTTTGAATCCAAGGCTGCGCTGAAGCGCATAGAGAAGCACGGCAAAGCACATCGGAAATGGAAGCAGGCGGTTCTCGAAAAAGCTTCCCGCAAAAACAGCTTGAGCGCTTTCAGGAAGTTGACCGCCAAAGTCGACGGGCGTCGTGTTATCGTTCCGGATCCACCACTGATCATGCGACTCGACGATGATGTTGCGGCGGCGGAGTCGGACACCGTCAATCAATTTCTGGCCCGCTATCGATAGACACTTCCACTGGAGAGGCGGATACTGGTGAACAGATTTTCCCTGGTGGGCATCGCCAAAAAAGTCGTCGGAGTCGGCAGCGTCGGCACCCGATGCCTGATCGTTCTGCTCGAGGCTGGAGACGGCACACCTTTGTTTCTGCAGTTCAAGCAGGCAAACTCATCGGTTCTGGAAGCCCACCTCGAACCCAGTGCGTATGAGCAGGCCGGACAACGTGTCGTCGAAGGCCAGCGTTTGATTCAGGCAACGAGCGATGTACTCCTGGGATGGGCTCGCTGGCAGTACCAGGACGAACAGGAGATCGACTTCTACTTCCGCCAGCTCTGGGATGGCAAGGGTAAGATATATGTCGACAAACTCGGACCCAGGCGGCTTGCAGCCTATGCCGGACTCTGTGGAAAAACACTGGCGTTCGCGCACGCACGCTCTGGTGATGTCAATACGATCCGCGGTTACATCGGTGAGGACAACCTGTTCGACAATGTCATGGTCGAATATGCTGATCGCTACGCAGGTGTTACCGAGCGGGATCATGGGAGACTCTGTGAAGCCATAAAAGACGGCGCGATTGAGGTCGTACGCGATATTTGAGTCCAATGAAAAACGATGTCCACGCTATACCAGTGTCGGTATAGTACATATAGCTTGGGTAAGAATATCCTCTATCACCACGGTTCCTTCAAAAAACAGGTAACTGCAATTCCTTTCTGAAATGGTACCGGCGCGAAAACCGATACGAATGGTAATCGAACCACTACCGAGATCGCCTGGTAGAGGGTTCCAGTTTCAATGACCACCCGCGCTTTTATTTTCGCTATATTGCAACCATCCCCGCCACGGCGGTGTGAGACAGCCTTATGACAAATTTACTCTGGCTTGGGGTTTTTACCCTGAGCCTCGGTGCATTGGTGTGGGCATCCAGCATTCTTATCGATGCCGCTGAACGCATAGGACTGAGACTGGGGATGGCTCCCTTCGTTGTCGGCATCCTGATCGTAGGTGTCGGAACCTCAGTACCCGAGTTGGTCTCATCAGTGTATGCGGTGTTTGCCGGTGCAACCGAGTTCGTTGTTGGTAATGTGCTCGGTTCCAATATCACAAACATCCTGCTGGTTCTCGGTATTGCCGGCCTGGTTGGCAGGGAAGTCCGTCTCGATCGGGATCTCCTCCACATCGATCTATCCATGCTGCTGGGCTCAACCCTGCTGCTGGGCTTTCTGATCATGGATGCAAACTTCAGCCGATTGGATGCGGCACTCTGTTTACTGGGAACCGTTATCTATATCTACAGCACCGTCGCTACGAATACGCATTCAGAAAAAACCAAGGAACCGCAGGTACAATTAGGACCATGGACCTGGTTACGCCTCGTGGGCTCGTTGTTACTGATCGTGGTCAGCGCCAAGTACACCGTGGATGCTGCAGTGATCCTCGCAGGCGCCCTGGGGGTCGGCACCGAGGTGATCGCTTTGAGCGCTGTCGCACTCGGTACTTCGCTGCCAGAAATAGCGGTAGCCATCACGGCCGCTCGCCGTGGAAAAATTGCGCTCGCTGTCGGTAACGTTATGGGGAGTAATATCTTCAACGCTTTCGCGGTGATGGGAGTTCCCGGCCTGATTACTCCGCTGACCGTACCGGATCAGGTCATCGTGTTTTCTCTGCCGTTCCTGATTGCGGTCACGTTGCTCTATATCATCATCATGCTGGATGCAAAAATCAACAGATTCGAAGCTGCACTGCTCCTGCTATTCTACGCATACTTCATTGGACACCTGTATCAACTCGCATAGAACCAGCCGGGAGAATGCCTTATTTAGAGCAAAACCGGAGGCAGAGCAGAATAGCACTTACCTAAGCCTAAAAACCCCGTCATTGCGAGCGTAGCGTGGCAATCTCCCTTGTCGTACCGGGGTTCTGGAGATTACTTCGTGCTCGCAATGACGACTATTTGGCTTCAGTAAGTGCCATTCGGGGCAGAGCACAATTTCTGCCAATGTCAGAGAAACCTGTGTTCTGACCCGGTTCTGCATTTGTCAGAAATGAAAATTGACCCCTAATGCAGGACCACTGAAACTGACATTCTGAAGCAACTCGGTCTTACCCTGGTCGTATTCCAGATGTCGGTCAATGAAAACAACCGATCCCCAATTATTGAATCGATAACCAATACCTGCCAATGCCTGCCAAGTGAGATCTGAGTCCCTCGTGCCTATATCAAAGTGATCGATGAATACGCAGAGACACCTCTAACTATTGGAGAATGGTGCAACGCAGTTGGGACCAGCTGGCGTACATCTGACTGCGTGACTAAATCGCCCGTCAAGTTGAGTAGACTCCGCTGGCAGACTCACGGTCGAGAGATTTGTCAGCTACCTGTAGCAGTTTGAAAACCAGATTGCCACCCACATCTTCGGATTCAACGGGAACTTATTCTCGGAATCCACATTGGTATATTCGTTGACCGGATTTCAATAAACTGAAATCGCCTCAGCGGTCCAGGCCTTTTCGGAAGTAGATGAGCGCTGCCATGTAGCAAAGACCCAATATGGGCGATACACTGAACATAAAGATACCGATAAGGATGGCGATGAACAACATCAACAAGCTCGGCAGGCTTCCGATATATCTACGCAGCATACCCCCCACGCTTTTGTAGGCATCCCTGCCCGACGCCTCTGTGTGATTCTGCGATTCCTGAGGTATTCGCCCCGACATCGTTTCCTGAGTAATCGGCTTCTTCTCCTCCAACACCGGCATTTGTGGAGGCAGCGGCTCCTCTGGTGTCCACCACGCTTCACGGGGGGCCTTCCCCGCGGCAGCCGCGGCCTTGAACAGGGCGGGGCATAAATGAGTTCTGCTCTGCTGCTAGGAGCGATAACAGTACTTTTTGATAATCCGACCGATCTGTTCGAGATAGCGGCGTCCCTTGTGCGCATCAACCATAACGACAAAGTTGGCGTAGCCCCTCGCGGCATTCAGCACGTTGGGTGAATTCCCCCAAGATCGTCCTTCCACACCATGATGTTCCAACTGATGCAACAGGGCACGAAACCGCCTCAGTGTCTTGCGGTCGATGGATGGTCTGTCATTGACAACGATGCCGGTCACTTCCTGTTGACTGTTGCGGCGCAATACCCGAGACTTTTCGGGGTGCAGATGAAAACCCTCATCAGCCACAATGGATTCCAGCCGCCATTGCAGCTTGCGCAGATGCCTGGCGCTTTCCCGGCTCCCTGAGAAGGTCAGGTCATCGGCATAACGACTGTAGCGAAACCCCAAGGATCGGGCCGCGCCCTGAAGGCGGGTGTCAAACCGACGGCAGAGAATATTGGTCAGTGCAGGGCTGCTTGGCACTCCCTGTGGAAGATATCGTTCGCTCTGCTTCACATAGTAGCGGTCGCCGTCCAGATCCACCTGCTGCACCTCAGCCTTCGTCGTCAGCAACGCCAGAATGGTGGCGACCTGCTCGCCATAACCCAGGCTGCGATAGAGTCCGCGGATTCGCGCATATTTCAGCGTGGGAAAAAAGTCCTTGAAATCATGGTTGATGACGACATGAGATCGGCAATGGGGCTGTGCATTGGTGACAATGGAACGTCCCTGCCGGAATCCATGGGCGGCATCGTGCAGCGGAATCTTTTCCAGAATATTGGCCGGTACCCAGTATTGTGCGCGCTTCAGGCGCGGCATAGGGGCGCTGTTTCTTGACCAGTTGATTCAATTCACGCTGCAGTTCACCCTTGCGTTAGATAAGCATTTCACTGACATCGGCCTTATCCTTATCGGCAGGCAAGAAGCCCAGACGCTTCATCTCTTACAGAATCACCTCATCTTTAGAAGAGGCACGGATACGGTCGTAGAGTTTCTGGCGATTATTCTTGCTCACGAAGCTTCCTTGTTATAGAGAGTGGAGAGCAAGCGAGACGGGGAAACAATATGGAAGGCTGCAGCGATGGCGGTATTCCCTTCGTACAGATCTCCGGACTGGGCCGCTCAACTCGACGCGTGTGAAGGCTGAACACAAGGACGGTGATGCACCGCACAGATTGCAAGGTGGCCTGCCATCACTGCAGCCCATCGCTCATTGTCATAGCGCAGCTTGTTTATCGGTAGCGGTTCGCGGGTCAGTTCCCGGAGCCGGTATACACCCTTAGCCAGATCGTATATTACGCGTCCCGCCTGGGTATAGAGACCCAAACTTGATTCAACCATCCCCTTATCCAACTTGAGACAACGACTCAGAGAGCCGCTGTCCTCGGCCCAGCTTTCCTTAAGGGCCGTGAATACACAGTGGTGGGTGACCTCGTCAACATTTGCCCTGGGGGCCATAAGGTCGAAGTTCCCCATTCTGGACCAGTCGTTAGCGGTCCAGCCGGAGAGCCCCAGGGTAAAGCTCAGATCACCCATATGGGCAATGAAAAAAGAGGGCATGCCGGAACCGAGCAAACCCACGTTGAAATGGCTGCTGACAGGAATCAGCCGCTCCAGGGTCAATAGTCGTCGACGCCCCCAAAGACGCACCTCTGCCACCTGATCACCTGTGAACGGCGAGCGTTTGCATTCGAGCACCGTATTCCAGGGTTCGAATACCAGCTTTACCGGCTGGTCCGGCGTGAGCTGAAAGCAGATAGAGCGCGGCCCATGTTTCTCCTTTCTCCGCCGCAAAGTCAGGCAGATATTGTGCACGTCCATGGGGTGCAACCCGAACTTAATCATCGACATGCCCATAGCCGAACTCACCTGAAGAAAGCCTCGTATCCAACTGTCGGGCAGATCGATCATCTCCTCCAGGTAGCTGTCATCATTGCCGGTGGTGACTTCGAATCCTTCGGGGTCTATCTGGAAATGGGAAGTCTTATAGTCACGTAGCTTCTGGAATTCATTATATAGCGTATCGGAGTAATCGATATTGGTCGTGCCATAGGCCTTTTCACCGATCCGCTGGAATACATCGTAACCGCAGCTCAGGCGGGCATAGGTGGATTCGTCATTGCTGAAGCATTCGAAAAACAGCTCATCGGGATGCACGCTGATAACCGGATCCAGTACGAACCAGGCATCGTAGTCTGTAGTGTAAAGATAGTTGAAGTATTTGCGTTGCGCCTTGAAATAGGGGGCCATTGCCTGATGGTAGCGGGTGTTGATCTGTTTCAGCTCCTGTCGGACCTCCTTGAGCTGTTCCTCGTTAGTGTGTTTCTGCTCCACGAATTCGGCCAGCAAGGCGGACTCATTTTCCGCCAGCCAATCGAAATAGGCCTACCGATCTTTCGGTACCGTCCGAAGATCAGATACCACCACATCGTGCAGTGCCGAGATGGCCTCGCGGAATATCAGGGTTCGACCATGTTCTGCCTGAAAATAGGCAGGCTTCCACAGAGTATCGGGTTCGAAAGCGATGCTGGAAGAGTCGGCGCGATTCTCTACCTGGGAACTGCCGGCGTAGCGATAGTGGATTTCCGTTTAACCGATCTGCCTCATCTCACTCTTACCGGGATGCCGTCGCGCCGCCAGCAGGGTCAGGGGGGAGTTAAGCTCGGGGTATATTCGAGCGATGTGCAGCAACATGTCGATGCACGCCGATTCATCGACGATCGCGCTAGTCACCGATTGGTGGGAGAAGATATCAAGCACGAACTGTGCCGCCTGTTGCGATTTCAACGCCTCGACCCGAAGAAACTCGGTAACCCGGATCTTGGTTACCCGTACCTGATTTACCTTGGACAGTATGGTCATAAAGTAGAGATAAAGGCTTTGCAGGTGCTCGATATTGTCCGAGGTATACTGTTGCAGAAACTGGCTGACGAACAGCTGCACCTTGTTGGAGGGATGCTGTGACTGCTTCAGTAAATAGTTGACGCCATCCTGCTCATCGAAGAAGCCCATGATCAACTGTCGACCATAGTCCTGGACATCGTCCAGGGTACTGTCGCAGATGTCGATTAATAACTCCGGAGTCCAGTCGTATTCGGTGAATTGCTCATCGAAGTATCGCATCGCAAACTGACGGGTATCCAACCATTGGGTATCGAATATCACCATAGCGTCCCGGGCATGAGACTTGATGCGGTCCAGCTGCTGCTCATAGCCCCTCCATGCCCACTGCCGTACCGACAATATCGCATTGCCGGCCAGACGGCCCAACTGTCACACACTAAAATCCTGTGGCGACCATCGGCTCAGCAGATGGGCACCAAAGCTTCGGGCACCCTTCGAGCGGGCCTGCAGCAAGCGCCAATTGGTATCCACATCGATGGACTGCGTCGTGATCGCCAGGCTCTCTTTGATCAATTTGAGAGTGTCTTCGTGAAGGCCCTCGACAGGTTCGCTGCGAAACAGGCTGTCCATCAGGCGTGCCAGCGCCAGGGTGGAAAAACTCCGGTCGGCCTGCGCCAGTCGGTGAACCACCGGATGCGCCGCCTGCCGCACCTGGGCATCATGGGATAATGCCAGCTTGAGCACCAGCGCCGGTTGCGCCAGCAGCGTCTCGTCGGAAAGACGGCTAAACAGTTGGGCACCCAAGGCACGGACATGGGCAGATTTTGCCTCCAGTAATATTCGCAGGATGGCCGGCGGCAGTGCCTCAATCGGTGTCCCGTGGTTCAGTACCAGTTGCGCTGCCAGCAGCTGCACGTTTTCCGACCGCTCATTCAACAGATCCATGAGGACATCGAAACCCAATGCACGGGTCACTCCGCCAAAGACGTTGACCAGCATCCAGCCGATATCGGCAATCAGGGTGCTGCTGTCACCATCATCCCGACCCAGCTGTATTACGCCAGCCACCAAGCGGGCGACAAAGGGCTCCACAGCCATCACCTGCCAAGGGTGGTCGGCAGAGAAATACCGTATTTGTCCTCATGCGTACTGGTAATCACGGCATAGGCCAGATCGACATCATCGGTCAACAATAAGGGATGCAAGCGCATCGTCTCCTGCGCCAGCTCACGGGCGGCGCGGAAACGACACAGAAACAGGGCTCTGATCAACCGGATATTGGTACTACCGGAACGTATCAGATTGCGTGCAATATCCAAGGCAAAAAGGGCGGTGGACTCATAGGGCATGGATAACATGACACTGGCCGCCTCACCGTCGATTGTACACACGAACTCCTGGTTACTCTTGAGCGCCGGTACGGCAAAGCGATGTACGGCATCGCAGCGGCTCTCCGTCAGCAGACGGAACAATGCCTGAGGTGCCTGGTACCATAATCCTGGATAAGCCTCGCTGCGAAAAGCACCTACCTCGGCAACGGCGGTATCGATTAGCCACAGTTTGCCGCTGCCTGAAAGTTTAATGCGTGGGTTATGGGCATTCAGGATATGGTTGAAGGCAAACAGATGGCCGTAACGGTCGCAGGTGCGGGAAACAAGTTTCTCCAATTTGTAATCGTAGAACTCGATCACCTGCTCTGAACGCGCATCGGCATCATTGACCGCTAAAAGCATTTCAACGGCGAGGTCGATATACTGCTCCGAGTTCAGCACTCCAAGACGCTTCAGGGTGCGCCAGCTGCGACGACGCAGATACTCCCGGGTCCGGTTGGAATAGGCGAATGCCGGTTTCTTCTTCCTGAACTCCTTAACGACGGAGTAGTAGCGATTCGTCTGTGGGTCGAAAGCATGCTCACCATACTCGGGGGCATGGTGGTAAGGTGCGTGGATATCGAACAGATGGGTAATGATGCCAAAGATCCTGCCATCCCTTCGAAACTCAGCCATTCTAAAGATACGCGAATCGCCTTGAAAGTATTTGGCCGTAATTTCAGTGAAGGAACAAATTGTGACAGGGCACCATGAACAGCACCATCATCCAGGGCCAGTGTGTAGAGATCGACTATGGCATCGATGGTTTCCGTCGATGAGCGTTGCATAAGCATCTCCAGCGCGGAGACAATCTGTATGCGTTGTTTACCGTCAATGGCCCTGAGAACATAGTCGGGTAATGAAGACCTGATCTGTGCATAGACAACCTCACGCCCGGCACTGTCTGAAAAGGCCAGCTGGGCCTCCCGCGCCATCGCACCGACGAAATTCTCACCGTACCGTTGTCGAAGCGAATCCAACACGGACAACATCATGATGTATCCACAACGCCCCAGAGACCAGGCAACACAATAATCTAACAGATCATCGTCCTGGCCAGCCAGGCGGCCGATCAAAACAGCGGCATTGTGCAGGCCCAACTCACCCGCACGCCAAACCGCTCGCTTGATCTCATTGGAGGAGAGGGATTTTTATGTAGCTGCTGCTAATCGGTCAATAATGATTTGTGCCCGTAAATCCTCAGGCCGGTTGCCCACTACTGCAACCGATGCGGGGGAATTTACGGCTGGATTATCGTCTTCGCGCGGTCGATAACCCTTATTGGTTTTCGACACCACAACGCTATCGAAGAGCTTGTTCGCTTCATCCAGGACAATAGGATTCGTCGTTTTGGTACCTTCCCGAAGCGCCCTGCCCCGACGTCTATAACGAAAATTGACCAGATAGCGCACATCACCGCTACGTGAGCCCAGATCACATAGATCCACTTCGTAGACCTTATTCGACTTGCCTTCGCGGAAGAAGAGTCGTGCAGTACGTTTGAGATTCATCAGATATTAAGGCCGCAGTTATCCTCTATAGGTTGATACTAACCACTAGGAGCCTGTCCGAGAATAGCAAAATCCGTGTTTTTGACAAAATTTATTCATTATTAATCAATAAGTTAAAAATCGCGTTTTGCCAAAAACTGAGTTCTCGGACAGCCTCCTAGGGAGACTCTGAACAAGACTCCCAACATCCTGCAATACCGCCACATTCCGTAGCAGGAGAGGGCAATACGCCTGTCTCAGGGCCGCTGAAATTACCAAACATCCGGAAATTGCGCTGTATTTTGCAGGAAGGGGCCCAAGGGTTATGGTCAGAAACCTGTGGGTGTCTTCGCTAGGGAACCCAGCTTTTTCGAAATCCACTGGCACCCCAAGTCTTGAACTACACCACATCGCTTCACCTTCATCCGCAGGCAGATCAGGTGCCGGGACAATGTATCGGTGCACCTCGATCTGCTCAAGCTTGTGACACCAGATACCCTTCCTGCCCGGCATCCCAAATTCATCGTGAAACGATGAACTAATCCCAGAATAGGGCTGGTGAATCCGGGAAGCCAATACAGGGTCGATGTGCTTTTATCACAATACCGACATTCAACCAGACGATGCAGGGTCAAAAATACGCACGTCTATTTCAGCGGTGGAAATTCGATACTGCCACCATTTGCAAAGTACAGATTGATTCGGGACGGACGGCCATCGGCATCGAGTATCAGTTGATCGACAGCACTGCGGTTAACCAGGCGTGAATGACCAGCGCCGAATGGTCGTCGGGCACGGATACGCATGCGACGGCGACGGGTAAGCCAGTTGAGGGGGGGATCGCTGGAGTACAGCCAACGGTCCATACGGTCGAACCAGACCAGCAGGCGATGGGGAAACTCATTCTTTAAACCAGTAGCCGATCAGGGCATTACCAATGATACACCGAGAAAATGCATGGCGGTAGGCAGCAAGCTCCCAACCCTTATTGAGATTCCAATCGTCGGTTACATCGTGGTCATCGAAAATCATGTACACGGGCACATGGGCCAGTGCCCGGCGCACCCGAGCCAGGCCATTGGATGACTCCTCGATTATTGGCCGTTCGGCATCGTAGCGATCACGATACTGTGGATCCAGCGGCGGTGGCGTCAGGTCGAGCCCATCCCAGAGCACCGGCGACCAGACCAACAGGTACATGGCATTGATTTCAGCCAGTGTAATGAGGCGATTGTGCGCCACATCGGTGGTAAAGATGGGTTTACGGGCACCGCCGAATAAGCGATCTCTGAGTTCTTTGCTGGTCTCGGTCCGGGGCCTTTTAGAGTTCGCTACTGTTCTCCACTATGGCGCCACTGAAATACTCGGATCGCAATCCAAGCCGATCGATAACACCATGAATGGCCTTCAGCATCGGGCCGGCAACGTCATCAGCATAGATTTGATCGCCGCTCATCATCAAAAGCGCGGGGCGCTCCGCAGCCGAGCCGTGGCTCCCGGCAATCAGCGCATCCACCTGTACCAAGGCATCCTCACCCGGAAAATGGGGCTTGCAGCAAGATCCGTGGAGCAGATGCTCAAGCCGGGAGTGCAGGACAAAACTTGGGCGTCGCGCACCCTCATAACAGAGATCAGGCAGCAACTCATTCAAGGCCATCCTGCGATTTTCCCGGGTCACGATGAGGTCGTATTCGATGACCTTGTCTCGTGGCAAAGGTTGGGTGGCGTGCCAATGCAGCAGCCAGACAAAGGCTCGTTCGCCGATACACAACCCGCGACACCGATCCGGATGTGAACTCAGCTCCTCCAGGGGCTTCTCAGCGCCGGCCTGGTAAACCTCAAGGAAAGGTGCAATCGCTTCACTGGTACAGACGAAAACCACCACCTCAGTTGCTGTTACGCGGCGCAGTATCGGTCCGGTGAGGATTAAAGGCAGGCACATCATCAGCTGTACCTGGTTGGTGGGAATGGCATCGAAATTACCATCGTACTGTTTCTATTCTGGATTCTCAAATCAGCTACCAGTTTAGCAGACCGACATACCGAAAACATTTTCAGCTGCGATACGAATTGGTCGTAATCTCCTATGGAAAAGGGGTAAAAAAGGCGACGGTAGGGTTACCATTTACTTTTTTCACACGGCCGTAAAGCGGCCACGATATCCGGGGGGTCTCACTTTCATTGCGGATCCGGCCACACTTAGAATGTGATGGCAATCATCAGTTTCTTTCTCCAGCCATACCTCTTATCGACCAAGCGCCATCCAGCTCTGTTGCAGAGATGATTAAAGATAGTTTCTGCATCAGATACCAATATACTATGTTCAGCCCAGGGTAAGGTTACGAACATATTCCGGGGTGTCGAGTCCCTTGAGATTTCGGGGGTCTGGCTCCGGTTTCATCAACTGCATCTGCACGGGAATGATGCCGGCCCATATGGGCAAAGCGTAATCCTCCTCGTCATCCACTGGGCCCTGGGTTCGGATCTTCGCTGAGGCTTCCTCGACCGGCAGGGATAAAACCGCCGTTTGCTTGACTTCAGTTTCTGTCATGGGATGCAATGTATGGCTTCGCCCCGGGTACAGGGTGTCGATCAGACCAGCGAGTTTTGCTCGTTTCTGATCTGGCTCCGTAATCCTTGCCGGTTGACCAAAGATCATGACGGAGCGGTAGTTTGCCGAATGATGCAAGCCTGATCTGGCCAATACAAGACCATCCAGTAGAGAAACTGTCAGGCACACAGGGCCATCCTCCCATGCTTTGACTCCCCGGCCACCGCTGGATGCATGCCAATAGACATGATCACCTTCCCGCCATTGAAAGGTAGGCATTACTACCGGCGAATCATTGAGTACATATCCAATATGACACATCGGCATGGCATCGAGAATCGAGTATACGGTCTCACGGTCAAAGTACCCCCGTTCCCGCATGCGCCGTAACCGCGTATGCTCCGTTTTCAGCAATATATCGTTCATGGTTCGACCTGTTGTTGTGGATGGGTATGGTTGAACTCTATTGATAATTTGGTATGTTTGTAAGATCCAATTATAAACAATTTATTGATACCAACCAGCCATGGCAGATACACCGCTACTGGGGCTCAATATCGACCCGGATGCCTCAATTTCCCTGTTCGAACAGGTGTATGAGGCTCTACGCAAACGCGTGGTTTCAGGTCAGCTCGTAGCCGGTGATCGGCTTCCACCCACAAGAAAACTGGCAGAAGAGTTGGGAGTATCACGCACCACCATTATTACAGCCTATGATCAACTCATTGCCGAGGGATTTGCCCAGGGTCGCGCCGGATCCGGAGTCTATATCAGTGAAATCGGTGAAGTTGAACAAGTGACGGCTGTTGATTCATCCGCAACTGGGAATCCACAGCCGACATCGACACCTGTTGAGCCTCAACCCTTTCTGCCGGGTCAACCGGATGCGCGTCTATTCCCCTGTCGGCAATGGGCCACCGCAGCGGCCACAAAAAATGGAATCCTGTGTTCAGCCTTGTCGAGCTACTACACCTCTGCCGCCCCAAGAAACGGCCTTTTGATGGGCTTTTGTGGTTACACCGTCGATGAAATGGCTGCCGCAATGGTTCGATTGAAAGATGTAATCTATTCTGTCCCACGGTAAACCTCTGAATACTGCTTGCTCGATTCAATAACACCAGTTTCCCGGTGGTCAACGCAGTCTTCTGGAATCGACCCGTTCAACACACAACCAACCTCTCATGGAGATACAAAACTAAGTTTTCGGTGGCTATTATGGTACTACAGATTTTTTCTGTGCAGATTTCTTAGACCCCCAAAATGTCTTTCGTGACCCACCCGGTCGGGATGAAACGCCCAAGGCGTCGTAGATCTGTTTCTGCTCTGGCTCCGCTCGGGTGGGTTTGCGAAGATGCACCGTTGTTTTATCTTCACACTCAAGCGTTACCGT
>JAAELC010000399.1 GCA_024227135.1 Gammaproteobacteria bacterium | reverse complement strand
TCGTAACCGGAATCAAATTCAAAGATGGAATCGAGGTAATAAAAGTCGATCAGGTCGCCGCCTGATTCAGTCCCTGAACACCAGATTTGACAATAACTCCTCACCTCTGCGCTGCTAAGGTAGTCGGATAGCCCGTTACCGCCGTACCTCCTTGTACTCCCTAGTCAAAACCCGACCCATGTAGAGTAATGAAAAGATACCAAGCAGGATGTCTTCAATTATCACTACTCACCCCGCACGGGCAATTTGTTGGGAAGACGCCGTAAAACCCTCCCTGCAGGCCTGGCTTTGGCATCCCTGTCAAAGACACTTCCTCCATAGACCGCCCATGGGGGGGTAATCTCCGGGGGGGGGCAGAGTTACATTAAATCTTACTTTTTGTTCGGGCCCCGGCTCCTGTAGCGATCATTTTTTTCCTTGGCTTGACCGAAGGCATGCTGTTTTTAAGCCGCCTTGGTTTTTTCCCAAGCCGTTTATCATAAATCACGCTGTAGGAAAGCACCCGTCGTGTGTAACGACGGGTTTCCTTGAAGGGAATGGTATCCACCCACACATCTGCCGGTATGGTTTCGTCGGGCAGCCACCTGCGGACTCTGTGAGGGCCAGCGTTATAGGCTGCTGTAGCCAGCACCACATTGTTATCGAGCTGGTCCAGGACCTCCCCAAGATAGGCTGTGCCCAGTTCAATATTGGTCGATGGCTGAAGCAGTTTGTTCTTTCTGGGGAGGGGGTGCTTTAATTGCCGGGCAACCTGCCTGGCGGTTGCAGGCATAAGCTGCATCAAACCAAGGGCGCCGGCAGACGAACGGGCATCCATGGCAAAGGCACTCTCCTGTCGAATGACAGCGAGTACCCAAGATTTGTCCAATTTTCGGCTTTTTCTGGCTTTGTCGATGTGGTGGGTGTGTTCTATCGGAAAACGAAAGTCCAGGTCGTCCCAGTAGCCGGTGCGGGCAAGGGTGAATATGGCTTGATCATGCCAGCCCCAGCCATGAGCCACTTTTGCGGCAGCTTTCAGGTCGTCTGTATCGAGGCCTTCAGTGGCTGCTCTCCACTCCCGCCGGGCTTCCCGAAAACGCTTCAGCAGGACCAGTTCTCCTGCCCGGGCTATACCTGGTTTCGATGACAATCGCTCAATGCTGCGTAACGGCACCTGCAACGGGTGATTGGCCAGATGATACGCTTTGCCGGTTTTGTCAGCCGCGAGAAATCCGTGGTAGCTGCGCTCAGCGGAAAGGTCTGCAAATACCGCTACCGCTTCGTTTTTCTGGTCGGTTTCCTCAAGCGCCCGCCCTTTCCAGTATCGCCAACGGTCCGTTTCCGCCAGTGAGGGTGGCAGGTCATCTATCCAGGTGAGTAACCAGTTCCACGCCTGGCGTGATAATGCGGATCGCAAGCGGGACTCCAGCAGTCGTGTATCCTCGTCCCTCGGGGTGATCTTGTTGAGTTCCCTGAACAGGTTCGGACCGGGTTTGCGCAACCAGCCCAGAGCAATTGCCCGCTGTGCCAGGTAATTCTGATCGGCATCGAACCGGTAGTTACCGCTGATCTGTTCCCAGGCAGTGTCTGCGGTATTCGGATCTTTGCGGGCGAGTCGCTCCAATCCGTACAGCAGTACCTGACTGCGGTAGGGATGGGGTTCGGCGAATGCGTCGGGATCGAGGATCAGGCGGGGTTGTTGGTGAACTTTCAACCACAGGGTCAGATAGCGGGCATCCTCAGTTGAAAGGAATTTTCCCAGATAGCGTGCCAGTCCCTGCTCACGGTTACCCATGGCGAGTGTAATCCGTTTCCATACCCGTTCGCGGGTCAACCATCCGGCTTCTCGCCAGGCTTTGAAAACCGGGTCGCAGGCGCTGGGCTGGGACTTGCCGTGCAGCCACACATCCTCTACGGCATTCAACGCCTCGGCTTCATCTCCTGTATTGAGCTGTGCCTGTAGATAGAGGCAGCGTCTCCTGGTGTTGCGGGTGGGGCGATAGAAGTCCTTGTATTCGCTCCACTGTTGCCGCTTGGCCAGCCGGCCCAGCCAGATGTTGCGTAATCTTCCCGTCAAGGGGGAGTCGGTGTATGTTTCGATGAACCGTTCGGTGGATTCCCCCGTCAGCCTGCCTGGATTCAATGCAAAATCCTGGAATTCCAGATAGGGGTAGAGAGGATAGGACGTCAGTCGCGCTCTAAGTTTTAAATATTTTGTGCGGTTTTTCCGCTGCAATGCCTTTTCGGCCGCCTGAAAATCTGCTCTCTGGCGTGAAAGATCGGTGGGCGCAACTGCACTGGCGGTACTGGCAGCCATTGTCAGCATCGGTGCACAGAGCAGCCATCCCAGGAATAATTTACAGGCACTTTGCATTTTCATATCAGCTCTTCGGGTTCTCGGATACCTCATCGGTACTGCTTCGGGGCGCTCTGAACAGGTCAATCCTCGTCCAGAGGCCTGCAGTTGTGATCTTGACCAGTCCGGTCAGAAGGCGTTGCAACGCCCTTCCGCAGCCCTGTTGCAGCACCTGGAAGGATGGGCGCGCTCCCCGTCCTCCGCATCCTGGTTTTGCAAAACCGATCAGGCTCCATCCTCGTCAATTTTGTTTTGACGACGCTACAGCGTCGGATAATACGCAATTCCGCTGGATAATGTCAGACCATAATCCTCAGAAATAGTGTAGTCTGAATATGGCAAAAGCGGTTAAATTGTTGCTGTTGTGAACGGGTGGGCCCCCGCCCGACATGTTTTTTCAGCCGATTACAGGTGTGTTGTTCAGATGGAGACCGATGGGATGAGTGAGAGCGATAAGTTAGCAATGCAGTTGGGCAGCGGAATTGCTGCCTTTGAGGGAAAGAATTTTGCCATGGCGGCCCAGGCCCTCTCATCCCTGGCAGACGCGGGGAATACGGAGGCACAGTATCGGATGGCCATAATGGCCCAGAACGGTCTGGGTATGACGGTCAATGAGCTGCTGGCGTTCAAGTACATGAAATCGGCAGCGGATAGCGGCCTGGCCATTGCCCAGCATGGTCTGGGGTTTATGTATCTGGAAGGGGAGTGCGTTGCCAGGAACAGCGCTCGGGCGTTGGAATGGTTCAAAAAAGCCGCAGAGCAGGGCCTGGCCGGCTCACAGACTACGCTGGCAATGATGTACGAGCGGGGTGATGGTGTAGAAAAAGACCCGGAAGAGGCAAAACGCTGGTATCGTCTGGCAGGATTCGAATAGCCCCGACCTGTTAACCCCTGAGTATCGATTGTCAGGGCTATGAACAAGGGTTACCCGGCCTGCCTGAGGCAGGTCGGGTAACCAGCTGGTTTTCCTCAGAATTCTTGTCGGGCTGTGTCTTCTCTTGCGGGGCTTCCTAGAAGATTCTGTCCGTTCCACGTCTGTTGCGAACCGATTCTGCCAGCAGTCGCAGCAAGGGTTCGGTGTCGTCCCAGCTGATGCAGGCATCGGTAATACTCTGGCCGTAGACAGGTTCCCGGTCGGCACGCCATTCCTGATTGCCTGCCACCAGGAAGCTTTCAATCATCGTGCCCAGTATGCGTCTGTCACCCCGGCTGATCTGGCCGGCTATGTCCCGGCCGATATCGACCTGCTTCAGATGCCGTTTACGGCTGTTGGCGTGACTGAAGTCGATCATCAGTCTGGGACGAAAGCCCGCGGTCTCCATCTCTTCAGAGGCAATATTGATGCTTTCCGTATCATAATTTGGACGAGTGCCGCCGCGCAGAATGACATGGCAGTCTTCGTTCCCGCTGGTGGCAAAGATGGCGGAGAAGCCGTCCTTGGTCACCGACAGGAAGTGATGGGGTTGGGACGCGGAGCGGATCGCATCCAGTGCGATTTTCAGCGTCCCGTTGGTGCCGTTTTTGAAGCCCACCGGGCACGAGAGTCCCGAGGCCAGTTCCCTGTGTCCCTGGCTTTCGGTGGTCCGTGCCCCAATAGCACCCCAGCTGATCAGGTCGGCGACGTACTGTGGGCTGATCAAGTCCAGAAACTCCGTACCGGCGGGCAGGCCCATGTTGTTGACATCCATGAGGAGTTCTCTGGCCAGGTGCAATCCCTTGTTTATGTGGAAAGTCCCGTCCAGATCGGGATCGTTGATGAGACCTTTCCAACCCACCGTAGTGCGTGGTTTTTCGAAGTAAACCCGCATGATGATCATGAGGTCATCCTGTAGTTCCTGTCGCAGCCTGTTAAGCCGGGTTGCGTATTCCCGGGCGGCTGCCGGATCGTGAACTGAGCAGGGGCCAACCACTACGAGCAGTCGGTCATCTTCATCGTGAACGATACGGTGAATCGCCTGGCGGGCCTGAAACACAGTTTCTGTGGCCTGATCGGTGATAGTGAAGTCCGAGAGAAGCTGGTTGGGCGATACGAGCTCTCCGGTGCCGCGGATACGAAGGTCATCTGTCTGATGGCGCATGGTAGGTCTACTATCTGTCGTCTAAATAGGATGCTTAACGGGGAGCGGGCATCAGTTTCCCGCTTCCGGGTGAAAACCGGATTGGAACTTCAGATTGGCTTGTAAGGCCAGATTGGCTTGTAAGGTGTTGGTGCCTGCTTTCCAAGAGGCTAGCGAGTCGCAAGGTTGCATGAAAAATCCCGATGTTGCAATAGATTCGGTACTTTCACAATTCGTTCGGGATGCCGAAGACCCTGGGCCGAAAGCGGCCCTGTTCTCGATGGTCTCGGCCTCAGGGTCCGGGAAATCAGCCAATGTCCCGAAACAGTGCTGAATGCTGATCCAGATTCCAGTCATGAGCTTCTGTTCCAGGCAGGTTCCTCCTGTGCAGGAGGTGCAGGAAAGGGTTGTCGGCTCCTCCGTCACTCCCTTCTCTCTGACTTCCCAACCTGGACGAAGCCCCTCAAACCACAGGGATGGCGAAGGTGTGTCGGGAGATCGTCCAATCCGCTTTGCCAGCTGGCTTCAAACTTCCCGACTTTGGTGGGGTTGGTGGGTTCACAGGGGAAGAGCGTGACGCTCCGATGCTGCGCCGATTGGATGGGGTGTTTTACCCTGAATCTCAGGTTTTTTATTGCGGATGATATCGATTATCTGCTGGTCGGTGCTCAGCATCCCCTGCTTCGACAGTTACCCCAGGTTGTGAATACAGAGATCCGGCGTTTTTTCCACTATGCCCTGCTGTTCGGTAACGCCATTGCCGCCAATGGCCATCAAGGCACACTTGACCGCGCTGGTGGAGAGCTTGACGGCACAGCCTGCCTTGGCGCCATCGCAAATAATTCCGGCCACGTCACCGGTCATGGATTTGATACAGTTACCCACTGCCCTCAGGTCACCTCCCAGAGCAGATCGTCTCCAAGCAGCTTGCTGTCTATCTGTTGCTGCAGCGTTGTACCCACTGCCAGCCCATGCTTCCCCGAGATTCCAGCATCAGATAACCTGGTGTTCAGCACTTCCAGACCGCCCTCGGGTGCGCCGCCGGCGATGCCCGCAGCGGCCGCTACCGGCAGCCCGGTCAGCCCGGTTCCAGGCACAACGACACCCATGCCGTTTTTGTAGAGATTGGGTGTTACCCAGATCTGTATTCGTTCCGGAACCCCCTGAAGCAACTGGCGGCATTTGGCAGCGGCCAGGGCCACGGTGATCGGTTCGGTGCAGCCGAGTGCAGGGATGATTTCCCGATTCATCAACTTGATATAGCCTGGCCATTCGCTCTTCATCGTGAGTTCCTGAATTGATTCCGATGAAGAGAATTGCAGTTCATGTCAGGTAGAAAATATTTGTAAATATTCTATTAATAAGCTAATTAGTTAGAAAAATTTTCTGATATAGTAACTTATAAAGAAGAATGATACTCAATAAAAAGGATCAGGTGATTCTGGAGTTGCTGCAGCGGGATGCCACCCTTCCGATTTCCGAAATTGCAGCTGAAGTCGGATTGTCGACGACCCCCTGCTGGCGGCGTATCCATAAACTGGAACAGGCCGGCTTCATAAAAGGCAGGGTGGCTCTGCTGAATCGCCAGAAGCTCAATCTGGGGGTTACGGTATTTGCGGCGGTAAAGGCATCCCGGCACCACCATCAATGGCTTGATCGGTTTCGAAGTCTGATCTCGGAAATTCCTGAGATCATCGAAGCCCATCGAATGAGTGGCGATACCGACTATTTACTGCATATCGTGGTACCCAGCATCCAGGAGTACGACCAGGTTTATCAACGACTGATCGAGAACCTGGAGTTTGCCGATATCAGCTCGGCGTTTTCCATGGAAACCATGAAGACGACCACATCGCTTCCAACAAAGTATTTAGGGTTGAAGTAGCGCTCAACGTGAAACCTTGAATCAAGGGGGGCTGTCTCATTTGTGATCTGATTTTGTCGGATGGCGTGTTCTGGAACAGATCGCCCATGGGGCGTGAGTAGTTACATTCAGACATAAGTATCGGCTGTAGCAGGGCCTGGTCACCAATCCAAGGTATGGATTCCGAAGATCGGAATGGGTTAGGGTAACGAAGATTCAACGTCGCATTGACACAAAACTGTACCCCGCAGGGGCGCACCCTGATGGCAGGGTAAAGAGGAGATGCATTGAATGTCGGATTTACTGCTGGTCATTGGAAACTGTAACTATTCTTCCTGGTCCTTGCGGCCCTGGCTATTTCTCGCTCACCACGGGATAGATTTCGAACTTAAGCGGGTATCTCTGTTCACGGAGAGTATGGAGCCGGACCTCAAGCCATATTTCTCTGATAACAAGGTGCCGGTGTTGCTGGATCAAGGACGAGAAATCTGGGATTCTCTGGCAATCCTGGAGTATCTTGCGGAGCGGTTTACTGAATTGAACGGATGGCCGGAGGATGCCGGTGCCCGTGGGGTGGCGCGCTCGGTCAGTGCGGAGATGCACAGCAGTTTTCCCGATCTTCGCAATGAGATGCCGATGAACTGCAGACGCCGGTTTGTGGGTTTCAAACCCAGTGACGCTGCTCACCGGGATATTCAACGGGTACTCGCTATCTGGAAAGCGTGTCGAACCCGGTTTGGTGAGGGTGGCCCCTGGCTGTTCGGGCAGTTCAGCGTAGCGGACTGTATGTTTGCACCGGTGGTAATGCGGCTGATTGGATACCAGATTCCGTTGGATGAGATTGGTTCAGAGTATGCCAATACGCTCTACGGCAGTTCGGCAGCCCGTGATTGGATTGAAAGGGGCAAGGGTGAGCCCGAGGTGATCGAGGAGGACGAAGCCCCCTTTCCCAGTGAAGCGATTTAGTGTCTACTCACACCCCATGGGCGATCTGTTCCGGAAGACGTCGTCAATACCTCCCTGCAGACTTGGCTTTGGCATCCCTGTCAAAGACACTTCCTCCACAGACCACCCATGGGGGTAATCTCCGGGGGGGAGCTACTGGTTTCCGCGACCCTGATGTTCGGAATCATTGTTTAAAAGCGACGGGAGGTTGCCATACTCCCCATGGACCTTTTTTTCCCTTGCCACCGTGTGGACGGAGAGGCAAACCCGGCTGGCAGGAGATCTGGTTACGGATTGCCCGAAAGCATAAGCGCTTCGGTTTTACCGAGGGAGGTTGTCGTGTGATCAAGCTGGCCCGTGCCTTGAACGCTTGGGGTACCCCGGAGTTCGAGAATGTTTTCAAGGACGAAGTGAAGCGTCTGGAAGCCGGTCTGTTGCCACTGCAGGAGGGATTGTCCCACAGCAGCAGTGTCGGACGGGAGGGTCTGCTGAGTGTACTGGTTCTCGGGTGTCAGGAGACCACGCTTCAGCTTCGAGTGAAAACCGGACTGTTTTATTCAGGGGTCGTCTCGGGAAGCTGTTGTGCCGATGATCCGACACCGGTAGATGCACAGACGGAGTATTGCGAGCTGCTGTTTGAGATTGAGAAGTCGACGGCGGAGACGACAGTGAAAGTTGTGGTCAGCTAGGACTTCCGGAACAGGATGTCTTCACCCCCCGTCCCAGCCTGCCCCCTTTGCGAAGGGTGTTGTAACACCGGATGCTTTCTGACAGGCCTGCGGAAGGGCGTAGCCCCGTTGGAGCGCCAGGATTGTGACAATTGCTGCGGTATTTCGTATTATTCCCCGCCAATCAAGCTCTGCCTGATAACGACTCAATAAGCCCCGAGCCCTATGAACAGCGGAATCGACACCAGCCTGGAAGGCATCGAAAAGATGCCTATCAATGTCTTCAGCGAGAAAGCGTACCTGGATTATTCCATGTATGTGATTCTCGATCGTGCCCTGCCCCATCTGGGGGACGGTCTCAAACCGGTACAACGGCGAATCGTTTATGCCATGTCGGAACTGGGGCTCTCGGCTGTTTCAAAGCACAAGAAATCGGCGCGTACCGTGGGCGATGTGCTGGGTAAGTTTCATCCCCACGGGGATACCGCTTGTTATGAGGCGATGGTGTTGATGGCCCAGCCTTTTTCCTATCGCTATCCGCTGGTGGACGGTCAGGGCAACTGGGGGTCTCCCGATGATCCCAAGTCCTTTGCCGCCATGCGTTACACCGAGTCCCGGTTGACGCCCTATGCCCAGGTTCTGCTATCTGAGCTGGGGCAGGGCACCGTGGATTGGTCTCCCAATTTTGACGGTACCCTGAAAGAGCCGGTGGTATTGCCTGCCAGACTGCCTAATCTGCTTCTTAATGGAACGTCTGGCATCGCGGTAGGTATGGCAACAGACGTTCCTCCCCATAATCTGAGGGAGGTGGCTGCTGCCTGTATTCTGTTGCTGGAAAGTCCCAAGACCCCTCTTGAGTCGCTGTGTGAGCATATTCAGGGTCCGGACTATCCAACAGAGGCCGAGATAATTACCCCCCGCGACGAACTGTTGAAAATGTACAGCAGCGGAAACGGCAATATCCGGATGCGGGCCCGCTATGAGCGGGAGCAGGGGGATATCGTGATCACTGCTTTGCCTCATCAGGTATCGGGTGCAAAGGTACTGGAGCAGATATCACAGCAGATGCGGGCCAGAAAGCTGCCCATGGTGGAGGACCTGCGGGATGAGTCTGATCATGAAAATCCCACCCGTCTGGTGATCGTGCCACGCTCCAACCGTATCGATGTGGATCGGGTAATGCTGCACCTTTTTGCCAGTACTGATCTTGAACGCACCTATCGGGTCAATTTCAATGTGATCGGGCTGGATGGCCGGCCCCGGGTGATGAATCTGCGGCAGTTTCTTGAAGAGTGGCTGGTTTTTCGGTTCCAGACGGTTCGGCGCCGACTCGAGTTCCGACTGAGAAAAGTGCTGGATCGGCTGCATCAGCTCGATGGGTTGTTGGTCGCTTTCCTCAATATCGATGAAGTGATACGCATCATTCGCACCGAGGATGAACCCAAGCCGGTGCTCATGGCGCGGTTTGGCCTGACCGATGTGCAGGCGGACTACGTTCTCGATACCAAACTCCGACAGCTGGCCCGGTTGGAAGAGATGAAGATCCGGACCGAACAACAGGAATTGACCCGGGAGCGGGAAGTGCTGGAGCGAACACTTGGATCGAAACAGCGGCTAAAGACACTGATTCGAAAAGAGATACAGGCAGATGCGGACAAGTATGGGGATGATCGCCGTTCCCCCATCGTTACCCGGACTGCCGCGGAAGCGCTGAGTGAATCGGATATCGCGCCCAGCGAACCGGTGACGGTGGTGCTTTCAGAAAAGGGTTGGGCGAGAGTCGCTAAAGGCCATGAGATAGACCCTGCAGGGCTCAATTACAAGGCAGGGGACAAGTTCCTTGACCTGGCTCGTATGCGCAGCAATCAGTCGGCCATTTTTTTGGACAGCAGTGGTCGCAGTTATGCACTGCAGGCCCATACCCTGCCGTCGGCACGCAGCCAGGGAGAGCCTCTGACCGGACGATTCACCCCCCAGGCGGGGAGTACTTTCATTTCGGTGCTGGGGGGAGATCCGGAGCAGTGGTATCTGATGGCATCCGATGGGGGATACGGCTTCGTCGTCCAACTCAAGGACCTTCCCACAAAGAGTAAGGCCGGAAAGGCGTTGCTCAGCCTGCCAAAGGGCGCCAGAGTACTACCTCCTTCATTGGTACCGGATCGGGAATCCGGTCGGGTCGTGGCGATCAGCAACGAGGGTCGGATGCTGGTTTTTCCCATATCACAGCTGCCAGCGCTGACGCGAGGTAAGGGTAACAAGATCATCGGTATCCCCACCAAGCGGCTTCAGGCCAGGGAGGAGTTTGTGATTGCCCTTATCTGCGTGCCCGAAGGTGGCAGCCTGGTCGCCTGTTCAGGGAAAAGGCATATTACCCTGAGGCCCCGGGATCTGGACAGTTATCAGGGTGAAAGAGGGCGACGGGGCAACAAGCTTCCAAGAGGATTTCAGAAGGTGGATTCGGTCAGTATCGGAACTTGAACCCCGGCAGGGAAACCCGGTACCGGGTTTGTGGGACAGGTTGGTGCCGGGCCGTTGCAGCGTCCCTCATTTCCCCCTGGAACTTATTTAATTGTGGTCGTCGGGTGGGGGTTTGGATTCGGTCAATTCATCCAATCCGGACCGGATGGCCTTTTCCATCTCCTTACGGATTCTCGGCTCCAGTTTTCTGATGATTCGAGCAGCGGCCGTTTTTGACAGGCGCTTTATCAGTGCTTCCTGGTCCTCTTCCGGAGGTATGTCGCTCTCCTGTGCAGCGGCAGCCTGTGGTGTATCAGCCGCAGTTTCCAGAGGTTCCTGAAGCTCGACCGTGTCGATTGCCTCCTCTTCGGCAGATGGCGCGGGTTCGACCACCACATCGTCGAGGATGGGTATCCCCGTGTCGTCCATGAGGCAGGGTGGCTCCAGCGTTTCCTCTGTAAGGGGTGAACTGGAATCATCCCCCCTGGAAGGCTTGGTGTTGTCCTGTTTGTTCATGGTGATATGTCGTGGCTGTTCAGAGGATAGCCACGGTCGCGGTAAAACCGGTACCGGTCCCGCCCGGCCATCCGCACTTGAGAATCACTGTCCAGGGGTTCTATCAGCCGCTCGAAGCGGCTGAAAAACTCCGGGACCCGATTGGCCAGGTTGATCAGAACATCGTGCTCGTCACCGGCATCACCGGAGTGTCCAATGAGAATGGGATTGAGTCGGGGGTCGGCGTCTCCCATCAGCCCATGGGGTAGAAAACTGCCCTCCCGATAGGTCCAGAGCAGACCATCCAGATGCCTGGATTCACTCACAGAGTTGGTGTGCAGATAGACACGACGGCCATTGCTCCAGGCTTTTTCCACCAGTCTGCAACTGAGATTGAAGCGGTTACCACTCGCCCCCTCACCCAGCACATAGAAATCGATACGGGTCACGAGACATCTTTCCCGCAATGGGTGAGCAGAAACTGGGTCAACAGTGGCACCGGCCGACCAGTCGAGCCTTTCCTGGCGCCACTCTTCCAGGCCGTTCCGGCAATGTCCAGGTGCGCCCAGCTGAACTTCTCGGTAAATCGGGAAAGGAAGCAGGCGGCAGTGATGGTTCCAGCACCTTTGCCACCAATATTGGCCATGTCGGCAAATCTGCTGTCGATCTGTTCCTGATAGTCATCCCAAAGAGGCAGGCGCCATGCCCTGTCTCCTGCTGTCTGGCCGGCCGCGAGCACTTGCTCTGCCAGTGTGTCGTCGTTGCTGAGCAGTCCTGAAGCATGGGCGCCCAAAGCGATGACGCACGCACCGGTCAACGTGGCAATGTCGATGACCGCAGCGGGTTGATACCGTTCGGCATAGGTGAGTGCGTCACTGAGAATAAGGCGCCCTTCCGCATCGGTGTTCAGTATTTCGATGGTCTGCCCCGACATGCTGGTGACAATATCTCCCGGTTTGTTGGCATCTCCATCAGGCAGGTTTTCCGATGCGGGAACAATTCCGATAAAATTGATCGGCAGCTTCAGTTCGGTGCAGGCCGCCATGGTTCCTATGACGCTGGCCCCACCGCACATGTCGTATTTCATCTCATCCATCCCGGCGGCTGGTTTGAGTGAAATGCCTCCGGCATCGAAAGTGAGGCCCTTGCCAACCAGAACTACCGGTTTCTGTGTGGATTTTCCACCCTTGTACTCCATTACGACCAGTCTGGCAGGCTGACGGCTTCCCCGGCTCACTGACAGCAGGGCGCCCATGCCCAGGGTTTTCATCTGCTTTTCGCTCAACACTCGGACGGTGAGAGCACTCGATTTTCTACCCAGGGACCGGGCCTGGGAGGCCAGGTAATCGGGGGTGCAGAGATTACCCGGCAGGTTACCCAGATCTTTAGCCAGTTTGACACCCCGGGCGATGGCCCGACCATGGCTGACCCCATCCTGCATTGCCTTGGATCTGCGCCCGTCCCCGATGAACAGCCCCAGTTTTTTCAATGGCCGCTTGCTGACTTTGGGATTGCTCTTGCACTGATCGAAGCGGTAGAGGCTCTCTTCGCTGGTGATCACGGTCTCACGCAGCACCTGGTACGGACTGGCCGAACCGGCCTCCAGAGCGGGCAGGCAGGTGATCGCGTCTACCGGGTTGGCGTCGTCAAGCAACCGGGTGGCGGAAGCGACTGCCTTGCGGTAGGCGGAAAGATCAAACTTTTTCTGGGGTCCCAGCCCGATCAGCAGAATTCGTTCACTGAGGCATCCAGACACCTGGTAGGCCATCATGGACTGCCCGGCGTCACCCTCGAAGTCCCCTTGCTTCAGAATGCTGCTCAGCGCACCGCCGCTGGCTTTATCCAGCGTGGCCGCGGGTTTGGTGAGTTTTCGGCTTTCAAAAACACCCACCACCAGGCAGCTGGTGCGCAGTTTTTCGGGGTTGCCGGTCTTTAGAACGTAGTCCATGGGGTCTCCTGTATCAGGGACTTTAATCGATCCCCGGGTGGTGAGGGTTTGATCTGTATCGAAGCCGGGTCGATTGTATCAGTACTCTGCCGGTGTCAGGTCGACGGTGTTCAGGCAGTCGCGGTTTCCTGGTAGCCACGAGATATATCCCAGTCATTTCCAAGCAGTGGTGAATCTACTGTGGAAAGGGGAGTGCTGTCCACATCTGGTTCACCCGATCCCGGATATTTTATTCTTGCCGCAGCCCTTAACCCACTCTTTTCCAGTTTTCCGGCACCGACCGGCAGCTATGGTTTACAATGTGTTCCTGGTTTCACCCTGGCCCCGGGTGACCACGGTGCTGTTTAATCTTTACGGGTAGTCAGAAAGGCTCGGAGTAATCACTTGCACACCATCGATCCCATCCGTATCTCAGCTGTCGGCTGTATTTCAGTGGTGATACATCAGTTGAGAGGTAGAGTGTTGTGAGGCCGTTACCCATCTTCGATCAGCATTTTCCGTTACCGCCGGGTAGATTGTTTTGAGGCTGTTACCCATCATCGATCGGTATATTCTGCTCGAGGTGACCAAGTATTTTCTTGGCAGCGTCCTGATTCTTCTGATGGCCCTGATGGGAAGCGGTTTCATCAAACTGCTGGGTCAGGCGGCAGCGGGAGCCTTGAGCAACGAGGTGCTCCTGGAACTGGCGTTCATCGAAACGCTGCGCATGCTGGGTCCGGTGACGCCCCCGGCTTTTTTTCTCGCGATCATGGCAACCCTGGTGAGGATGTACCGGGATAGCGAGATGACAGCTCTGTCTGCCAGTGGCGTTGGCGGGTTGCGAATCTACCGGGCGGTGGTTGTGGCGGCGCTGCCGGTGACCCTGCTCGTAGGCTGGCTGACACTCGATCTACAACCGATGGCCAACCAGATGAAGCGGGATATTATCGTCCAGCAGAGCAACCGCGCTGAATTCAGCAATGCGGTGGCGGGGCGGTTCAATGAGTTCAGCCGGGGTGACCTGGTGGTTTACGTCGAATCCATGTCCGATGATAAGAGCCGGCTGCAGAACGTATTTGTGCAGAATCGTCAGCATGGAAAGCTGGGATTGATTTCAGCGGCCGAGGGATATCAGTATCTGGATGAGGAAACCGGTGAGCACTTCGTGGTTTTACTCGATGGACGTCGCTATGAGGGTGTTCCGGGACGAAGAGATTTTACGTTGGCGGAGTTCAAGAAATACAGTATGCGACTCGATCTCCAGTCAAAGGCCAGGAAGCATCTCAGAGCCGACGAGCTGCCCACTTCCCTGTTGTTAGGTGCTTCGGATCTGCGAATGCGGGCGGAGCTGGAATACAGGATGCTTATTCCCGTGGCGGTGCTGGTGTTTACCATCGTCAGTGTCCCCTTGAGCTATTCGCTGCCGAGGGACGGTATGACCGGCCGAATGATACTGGCCTTGCTGCTGTACTTCACTTTCATCAATCTTTTCGCGGTATCGGGCAAGTTGATGGAAAACGGTACGACCCCGGAATGGCTGGGTCGATGGTGGGTTCACCTGGTCATGCTCTCGATGGCGGGCGCTATCGCCGTTATGCGTATTCCCACCTTGAGGCGCAGGTTTTTGCCAGGCTGGGGTAACAGGTCGAAATGAAACTGCTGGACCGATATATCGGTAAAACGGTGATATCCGGTATTTTGGGTACCCTGCTGGTATTGCTCATCCTGATCAGTTTTTTCGCATTGATCGAGGAAGTGGAGGACGTCGGCAGGGGGGATTACCGTACACTGGATGCCTTCAAGTACGTGCTGTTTCTGATGCCCCGGCAAGCTTATGATATTTTTCCGGTAGCCGTGTTACTGGGTAGTCTGATCGGCCTCGGCGGGCTGGCGAGTCACTCGGAACTGGTTGCCATACGTTCAGCCGGTGTTTCACTGGGAAGAATTATATTCTCAGTGATGAAGGCGGGATTGCTGGTAATGTTCCTGGTGGTGCTCCTGGGAGAGGTTGTGGCGCCGAAAAGTGAACAGCATGCCGAAACCGTCAGGGCGGAAAAGCTCTACAATCAAACCACGCTCAAAACACGCTACGGATTCTGGGCACGGGACGGGGAATACTTCGTCAACATTCGTCAGATCCTGCCAGGTTCGGAACTTCGGGATATCTATATTTACGAGTTCGCTTCGGACCGGACTCTGAAACTGGCGACTCATGCGGCTTCGGCTCGCTACGAAGACGGTCGGTGGCGCTTGCAGGGCATTAAGCAGAGCCGTTTTTCCGAGCAGCAGGTGATCAGCAGTGACATCGTGACCACTACCTGGGAATCCATGATCAATCCAGACCTGCTGGACGTGGTCACCCGGCCCGCGATGCTTCCGGCCTGGGGACTTTACCAATACATCGATTTTCTCCACAGCAACGGCCAGGAAGCCCGGGTCTACGAGGTGGCATTCTGGGAAAAGATCGTTACCCCCCTGATCACTCTGGTCATGGTGCTGCTTTCGGTTCCCTTCGTGTTTGGGGTTTTACGATCGGTTGGTATCGGGCAGCGGATTTTTATCGGGGCTGCTCTCGGGGTGCTTTTTCTGCTGCTCAACAAGGCATTCGGGCACATGGCGATCGTTTACAACATCGATGCCCTGTTCGCAGTTTCCTTTCCAGGCTTGTTGTTTCTGACGATAGCCCTCTATTTCGTGCGCAGATTGCACTGAAACTTGCGATGGCCCCCATGGCATTTGGGGGTTTGTTCCCGGCACTGTCCCCGGGGGTCTCGATGGGGTCAGAGGCCGCAACACCTCAATCATTCACTTCTTTTTTGTGAGTACCAGGCGGGTACCGGAGAGACGGTCATGCCATGCCCGATGCTCCAGGTCCACGAGAATCCAGAGAAACCCCAGACCGAGTGCAGCCCAGGAGAGCAGCGCAGCGAAATAGCGGATCGTCGCCTCCGCCAGGGTAGGTTTACCACCGTCCGCCCGGATAATTCGCAGACGCCAGGCCCGCATGCCGAGGGTCTCACCTGCAAATCGCCAGAAGCCGATGAAAAACAGGGTTGGGATCAGCAGCAGAAACCCTATGTAGAACGGGTTTCGCCGCAACCCGGCGGTATCGATGCTTTCCAGGCCCTGGAACGTACCCAGCACGATCACCACCAGGATCATTCCGCAGAATATCAACCCTCCGGCCAACAGGCCATCATAGAGCATGCAGGCCAGGCGGCGAAGCAGCCCGGGTGCCTCGGTATCTTCAGTTTCTACCTCTTTTCCCGACATGTCTTTCCCGATGATGGCAAATCAAAGGGACAATGATAGCTCAGAATGAGTACCGGTCTTCATCGCTCAACGTTGTTTGCCCATTCCAGGTCAGTGCATCCACCGGCACCGTGAGGGACTCCGTCAAGGTACCGGGGCCGCTGAAGTACCGGGGTATCGAAACGAAACGCGGTTGTTCGGGCCTATGACTGGCAGGTCGCTCGATTGCCATTCATAATGTCCCCTCTTCGGGCAGGATCCTGGGTTCCTGCAAATTCTGGTGATTTGACTATAGATAGGGCTGATACAGATTGAAACCGTCTCAGTTCCCACCAAGCACGGATACGCCCTCGATTCTGAGGCAGATCCCTATGCCGCTGCTCTCGATATTGATCGGGCTGTTCTGCGGTATGGTCGTCTGGGTCGTGCTCGACCAGGTACAACCGCGGGCGTTGCGCCAGATCTTCTCCGAAGAGCTGAACACCCGGCTGGATCAGCAGGCCCGGGAAACCCTGATCCGGTTTGAAAACTATGTGACCGCCCACACATCGGCTACTCGCCTGCTCTCCCACCATCGCCAGCTATCCAGCTATCTGGAGCCGATCTATTGGTTCGATAATGATGATATTTCTCCCGTCATCTACTACGAGAATCCCCCCTGGTTACCCAGCAGCTCGCTCTGGAGACCGCTGATAAGACCCAGTTATATCCTGTTGCTGGATCGGAAGGGGCGTACCCGGGAGATCTTCAATGTAGGTGATGAGGTGTTACCCGGGGAGTTGCTTACCGTCGATGAACTGTTTCTCGACGAGAGCCGGGTGCGTGCCTACCTGACCCGGTTTCAGGATAAACCCTACCTGCTGGTATCCGATATCGCAGAGGATGCGACAGATACCAGTATGGGCTACCTGATGGTCGTCGCCCCCATCGAAAGTGCATTTCTCAACGCATCCCAGCAGGGAGTTTCGGCCGAGGGGGTGGTGGTCGGCCTGCTGGATGCCGATGAACAACGTTTTCTCACCAGCAGCGACCCTTACAGCGTTCTCGTGGGCGACAGTATGGAGGAGGTTGCCGAAAACTATCTGGTCACCGCCCAGTCGTTCTTCGAATACGGCAGTGATTTCAATATCCAGTTTGCCACCATGGTGCTGCGCAGCGTGGTGGAGGCCACCAGCCAGCGGGTGGCCGGAGTCGAGCGACGCCAGCGTGTGGTGGCCGCGGTCACTTTCATTACTGTCTTTACCCTGGTCTTTTACCTGCTCTCCGAGCGGCTCAATCGAATGCTGCGGCGAATGTCCCGTTTCTCACGGCTTGCACTCGGAGGAGAGCAGCCGGTGATAGAGTCGGGCAACCAGGTGTTCGTGGTGGAAGACTGGATCAGGCAGTTTATTCGTCAAGTGCGTAAAGCCAGGGATGAAATGCGTCTGGAGCATGAGTCGGAGATGCAGGAATCGGAGGCTTTGAAGCATGCGATCACCGAGGCTGCGCTGGATGCGGTCATATCCATCGACGAGTCCGGTCAGATCATTGAATTCAATCACACGGCGGAGGAAATGTTTGATCATCGGCGAATGAATGTCATCGAGGCCGACTTTCAATCCCTGATCATCGAGCCGGGCAGCTACGGGCAGTTTCAGAATCTGCTGGCCAAGTTCAGCTCGGTCCAGGGTCCGGTCTTTACGGATGCCCGCAGCGAGATGGAGGCACGGCGAGCCGATAACTCTGCATTTCCCGTGGAGGTGGCGATCAAGCCTATTCAGTTGAAGGACCGGATGATATTGACCGTCTACATGCACGACATCTCCAACCGCAAGCGGGCGGAACAGGAGATCTACAGCCTGGCCAAGTTCCCTTCCGAGAGCCCCAGCCCGGTTTTACGGGTCAATCGCCTCGGGGTGATTACCTATGCCAATCCCGCGAGCGACCTGCTGGTGAAGCATTGGGGTTGTGAGCAGGGTCAGACGCTGCCTCAGTATTGGCGCCGGCGGGTTGCCGATGTGCTCGAATCGGGGAAGGATTCGGAGATCGAGCTGACCTGTGATCAGACGACTTATTCGTTGCTGATGGCCCCGGTGCCCGGCCTCGAGTATGTCAATATCTATGGTCGTGATATCACCGATGTGCACCTGGCAGAACAGCAGGCCAGGCAGCATCAGCAGGAGTTGGTTCATGTCTCCCGACTCAGTACCATGGGTGAAATGGCAACCGGACTGGCCCACGAACTGAACCAGCCACTCTCGGCGATTGCCAACTATGCCAATGGATGTACCCGCCGGTTGAAATCCGGGGATGGGGTACACGATGATCTGGTGTACGCACTCAGCCAGATCAGCAGCCAGGCCGACAGGGCGGGTGAGATTATTCGTCGCCTGCGTTCCCTGGTGGCGAAACAGCCACCGGTGCGGAAGGTGGCAGATATCAACGATCTGGTTCGTGAGGTCAATTCTTTCGTGGTGTTCGATGCGCGCAAGTCTCGGGTGGTGATCGAGCAGGAATTGAGCCTGGAGCATCTCCTGGTCAGGGTCGATGTGGTACAGATCGAGCAGGTGCTGCTCAATCTGTTGAGAAACGCCCTGGATGCACTCAACGAAGTGCCGGAACCCCAGCGCAGGTTAGCGATACGGACCAGCCGACTCAGTAGCGGTTCAGTTCTGGTTGAGGTGGACGATTCAGGTTCAGGTATCGATGCCGAGGCGGCGGTTCACCTCTTTGAGCCCTTTTTTACCACCAAGGAAACGGGAATGGGAATGGGGTTGGTGATCAGTCAGACGATCGTCGAGGATCACAGTGGACAAATAGTCGCTGAACCCCTGCCCGAAGGTGGCAGCCGGTTCAGTGTTACTCTACCGGGTTATCAGGTAAGCGAGGATAAGTAAGCGACATGAGCAATCAAGCGACCGTGTTCGTGGTGGACGATGACCAGGCGATGAGGAATTCTCTCAAGTGGCTGATTGAGTCCGTGGATCTGGAAGTCAAGACCTACGCATCCGCCAATGAATTTATCAGGGACTATTACCCAGGGCGCGCCGGCTGCCTGCTGCTGGATGTGAGAATGCCGGGGATGAGCGGGTTGGAGCTGCAGGAACAGTTCATAGAGCAACAGATCAACATTCCCATCATCATTATTACCGGCCATGGTGATGTGCCCATGGCGGTGCGTGCCATGAAAGCCGGTGCAGTGGATTTTATCGAAAAGCCGTTCAATGACGAGTTGTTGCTGGAAAGCATACGAAACGCATTGATCATGGATGTGGATCAAAGGACTGCTCAATCCGTCAGGGCAGACATTGCGACCCGATTGGCACATCTCACACCAAGAGAGCACGAAGTGATGGACATGGTCACCAGCGGCCGGGCCAACAAGGACATTGCCAAGACCCTGGGCGTCAGTTCCAAAACAGTGGAGGCACACCGGGCCCGGGTCATGGAAAAGATGGAGGCATCCTCCCTGGCTGAACTGGTCAAGATGGCCATTGCCGCCAAAAATGCCAAAAGCAGTTGAGGGCCTGAGGGCTCGGGTATCCGGCAGATCGGGGACTGAATTCTATGGATTTTGAATGGGTTGCCATCGCCCTGGGCGATGTGGTGTGGATTTCTGTGGCTTTCGTTTTGGGTATGGGAGCCCGGCTGATCGGGTTGCCGCCCATGGTGGGTTTCCTGGTGGCCGGGTTCGTACTCCACGCCCTGGGCGCGGCCCCCGGTACCACCCTGCAGGCGCTGTCGGATCTGGGTATTACCCTGCTGCTGTTCAGTATCGGTCTCAAGCTCAACATGAAAACATTGATGCGGCCCCAGGTATGGGCGGTGACCACGGCACACACCCTGCTGACGGTGCTGGTGTTCGGCGTCATCCTGTTCGGATTTGCGTCCACCGGCCTGGCATTGTTTGACAGCATCACCTGGCCTGTAGCGTTCATGCTGGCCTTTGCGTTGAGTTTTTCCAGTACCGTGTTCGTGGTCAAAGTTCTGGAAGAGCGGGGGGAAACCGCCTCCCTGCATGGCCGCATCGCAATCGGCATTCTGGTCATGCAGGATCTGGCGGCCGTGGTGTTTCTGGCGGTATCCAGCGGCAAGGTGCCGACCCCCTGGGCGTTTGCGCTGTTTGCGCTGATCCCCCTGCGTCCCCTGCTGTATCTCATGCTCAAAAAAATGGGGCATGGGGAACTGCAGGTACTGCTGGGTCTGATTCTCGCCCTTGGGGGCGCGAAAGTGTTCGAGATGGTGGGGATCAAGGCGGACCTGGGAGCACTGATACTGGGTGCCATGCTGGCCGGCAGCCCCCGGGCATCGGAACTGGCCCGGTCCATGCTGGGGTTCAAAGATCTGTTTCTGGTCGGGTTCTTTCTCACCATCGGCCTGTCCGGGCAGCCCAGCTATGAGACGGTGCTGACCGCGCTGATCCTGGCGCTGCTGGTGGGTTTCAAATCCGCCCTGTTCTACTTCCTCCTCACCTGGTCACGGCTGCGGGCGCGAACGTCGTTGTTGGCGACTTTGTCGTTGAGTAATTACAGCGAGTTCGGGCTGATAGTGGCCGCCATTGGCGTCTCCTCGGGCTGGCTCAGCAACGAGTGGCTGGTGACCATTGCCATTGCGCTCTCTTTCACCTTCGTCTTTGCATCGGTACTGAATGCCCGGGGGCACGAAATCTATTTTTCCAGACACGAGACCTGGAATCGTTTCCAGCATGCCCGGCGGCTTCCCGATGACCCCCTGCTGGATACCGGGGAAGCCACTATTGCGGTTTTCGGTATGGGGCGGGTGGGCACCGGTGCCTACGACAAGATGCGGGAGATCCACGGTGACACCGTGGTGGGGGTGGATTTCGACGAGGAGAACGTCCGGGTTCACCAGGCCGCGGGGCGCAAGGTGCTCCTGGGGGATCCCACCGATGCCGACTTCTGGGACCGGGTCAACCAAACCCACCGAATCCGGCTCGTCATGCTGGCATTGCCCAACCGCAGGGCCAATCTCAACATCACCCAGCGACTGCGGCAGCAGGGCTTTCCCGGGGGGATCACCGCCACCGTCAAATATCAGGATGATATCGAGTTACTGGAAGCCGCGGGGGCGGATGCCGCCTACAATATCTACGCCGAGGCGGGGATCGGATTTGCCGAGCACGTCGCGGCCCGCTGGGAACAGACTTCCCCTGAAGGAAAGCCGTAGGTTGGCGCTGAGCTTGGGAAGCCCAACGGGGATTTCGCAATAAAGCTGTTGGGCTTCGTGCCTCAGCCCAACCCACCTGTTCTGGCGGTCGATGACTCCAGCCCTGCAGGGTGCGGTGAGAGAAACGAACCGCACCGATCGCGAGTCATGCGCAAGTTCCCCACCAATGACTGCCATCCTGGCAGTGGATGGCTTCACCCCTGGAAAGCCCCAGGGTGGGGTTGAGATCCAGATACCTCAACCCCACCCCTGCAGCCCACACCCCTTATTCCCAGGTGGCCTCGACCCTAAACCGGGAGTAGCCGTGGGGGATCAACGTGCTGGCGGTGGCGGTCGATGACTCCGGCAGCCCCGCCAGTGGCGTGGATTCGAACGCCACCGGCGCCTCGCCCATCTCGCTGGTCAGGGTGAGCTGGACTACCGTGCCTAAAGGAATATTACTGGCCTCGATTTCAAATACCGCCGCTTCCCCCGTATCGATTTGCAGATCCACCGGATCGTAGGAACTCCGGGGGTTCATGGGGACATCTTCCCCGGCCACGCTGACCACTCGCAGTGAAGGCGCGCTCTCCGGGAGGGCGATGGCGCCGGGGGTGGATTTTTTTGC
>JAAELC010000398.1 GCA_024227135.1 Gammaproteobacteria bacterium | reverse complement strand
CCGGTAGTGATAGCGGAGGTGAGAGCCCAGCAGGATGGGATGAGTCACTTTTTCCGCGACTATAAGTACCTCCCTATAGGCTTGGCTTTGGTATCCATGCCAAAGACACTTCCTCCACAGATCGCCCATGGGGGTAATCTCTGGGGGCTGAGCAGTTATCGGCAAGGTATGTTGCTCTGGTCTCTGATCCGGATAGTTCAGTGTGCGGGTATAGCAGATGCAGCGATTTTTATTATAAGAACCCGGCGAGGCCGCCGGTTTCAAGCGTGTGATCTGCCGGATCTACTCACATGCGCAGATGGCTGACTGGGGCAGCAGCAACCTGACACGAACCTTTGGATGAGCCCATTTCAATGCACCAGACATTACAATCGAAAGTGTCGGGATGACCGATATCCCCTTTGTGTCAGTGAAGCTCATCTGCCCCCGGATTTGATTCGACCAGAAGACCATTGGGTAAGCAGGCTTCACCGAACATGCGTCCGTTGGGCATACCGTTACTGTCTGTGCCAATATGGCATCCAGGAGTCAATCTGAGCCACTTTCACGGTCTTTTCCACCGAACAGTAAATACCGCGCCTGCCGATCCCCTCGGCGTTACACTTTTGGAGGCTCGCAAACCGTGTTTTCTGGAAGTGAATCATAGAATACCTCGTAGAACTCCTGCCCCACACTGCTACGGGCGATGCGTGGTGAAGAGAACCCCCTGAAGGAAAATGTTACCTCCGGCCTGAATGGGCGCACGATGATTCCACGTTGAGTGAAGATCTCCGCTGTCATCGGTTCGATGATGGATACGCCACAGCCTTCAAGCACCAGCGAGGAAATGGAATTTGTAAGTGGAGATTCGATCATCATTTGGCGTTCCACACCAGCTGATGTGAAGACCGCATCCACTTTGAAGCGCGTCTTGGAGTCCTGTCCCAGGGAAATGAACGTCTCGCCCGAGAGTTGCTGTGGCGTTACTACTGACTCTGGTGCCAGCCGGTGTCCCGGGGGTAGCACACATACGGTTTCCAGATGGAAAAATGGCCCCGGCACTAGCGAAGGTGCTGAAAACGAGGCCTCGACAAAACCGATGTCACATTGTCCGGAGTTGAGGAACTGCATCACCGTTGGAGAGCGCACGGCCTGTAGTTCGATTTTGAATTCCGGATGGCTGTGGTGAAAGCGGGTGATGGCCCTCGGCATCACGCTCAAGGCGACGGCCGGCATACAGGCAATCTTGATCATGCCCAGTTCGCGCTTACGGATGTGTTCTGCTGCTTGGGCGATCTTGTTGATACCGATATAGGCGCGGTCCACCTCTTCGTAGAGTGCCAACGCATCTTCGTTGGGGTAAACCCGGCCGCGTCTGCGGTCGAACAGAGCGAAACCTATCTCCGCTTCGAGATCCCGGATAAGACGACTCACCGCTGGCTGAGAGATATGTAAATACTCCGCTGCTCCGCTCATGCCACCGTTGAGCACGACTGCCCGGAAGGCTTCGATCATGCGCGAGGTGAGCATTGAGGTCCTCCCATTGGGTTCCTGTATAGTTGACACTATAACATTTAGGTATGGAATTAGGACTATCTGGTATTGGTATTATATGTTGGAGTTTGCTTTTCTTTAATAAGCTGTTCTTGCGTTGCCAAGATAGCTTCATAACCATAATAGAGGAGGAATCAATGAAAGCACCTACACTCGTGAGTGCCGTCGTCGCCGCATGCCTGTCTTCCCCCGTTGCCGTTTCGGCGGAACGAACACTGTACCTGGGCGCCTATGGTGGGTCCACCGAGAACCTGATGATGGAAGTGATCCTTCCTCCCTGGGAGAAGGCAAACAATGCAAAGGTAGTCTATGTTCCCGGTAATTCGACCAGCACTCTGGCCAAGTTACAGGCTCAGAAAAGTAAACAAGAGCTTGATGTGGTATTTCTCGACGACGGCCCTATGTACCAGGCGGTTGCGTTAGGCTATTGCGATACCATCAAGGATGCGGACATCTTCAATGATGTCTACGACATCGCCAAGATGGGTACGGAAAAAGCGGTGGGGGTCGGTTTTGTCGCGACAGGGCTCTCCTACGACAAGGAGACGTTCGAAAAAAACGGCTGGCCAATTCCCACCTCCTGGAACGATCTGGCCGATCCTAAGTACAAAGGCAAGGTCGTCGTGCCGCCTATCTCCAATACTTATGGGTTGCACGCATTGGTAATGATGGCACGTCTGCGCGGCGGTGGTGAGAACCAAATCGATGCTGGCTTCACCGCCTTTGTTGATGAGGTCGGACCCAATGTGCTCACTTACGAACCCTCTTCCGGCAAGATGTCCGAACTCTTCCAGAATCGTGAAGCGGTACTCTCAGTTTGGGGCAGCGGCCGTCTGAAATCGCTGGCTGACACAGGTTTTCCCGGTGGCTTCGTCTATCCGAAGGAGGGAGGTGTGGCGCTGATGGTCGCGACCTGTCCGGTGGTGGACAGTGACGTTCCCGATCTCGCCCAAAGCTTGATTCAGTATCTGCTGACACCCGAGAACCAGGCGCATATCGCACGGGTCAAGGCTTGGGGGCCAACCAACATGAAGACAGAACTTCCCAAGGAATTAGGTGATTCATTGCCCTATGGCCCAGAGAAGATTAACGGCCTCAACGCCGTTGATTGGAATGTGATCAACCCGGCACGTGCAGCCTGGACTAAACGCTGGGTGCGTGAGGTAGAGCGGTAGATCAGTTCGAATGTCGGGCGGGTGGTGGGAGCGGTACCCGCCCGGATAGTCACGCAGCAGTTTGAACCTTCTTAGTGGAGCGATGAGGGTGCAGATGAGCACCCTGTTTTCCGTCGGCTTTGCTCTTGTTGCGGTTCATTGCGAACGCTCAATCTGCCAATACTATATTCGCTGATGGTGATCATCTATGTCATTTCTGCGCCTCGAGGGTTTGTGCAAGCAGTTTGGTGATTTTCTGGCTGTCGATGACGTCAGTTTAGATATTGAGAAAGGCGAGTTTGTTTCGCTGCTCGGCCCATCTGGCTGTGGCAAGACAACGACGCTGCACATGATCGCGGGCTTCATCGAGCCCACGGCGGGCCGGGTGTTCATTAACGGGAAGGAGATTACGCGTGAGAGGCCGAACAAGCGCCAGCTCGGCATCGTATTCCAAAGCTATGCGCTGTTTCCCCACATGAGCGTCTTTGAAAACGTCTCCTTTGGGCTGGAGATGCGCAAAGTCAGAGGGGGCGAACGCAAGAAGCGGGTTGAGGAAACGCTGGGCTTGGTTCACTTGGGAGACTTTGCCGGTCGCTATCCGTCGGAACTGTCTGGGGGGCAGCAACAGCGGGTTGCATTGGCCCGTGCGCTGGTCATCCAGCCGGAGGTTCTGTTGCTGGATGAACCGCTGTCCGCACTGGATGCCAAGATCCGTGAAGACATGCAGATCGAACTGCGGGCGATACAACGCACCGTCGGGACTACGACCATACTGGTCACCCACGATCAGGCGGAGGCGATGGCCATGTCGGACCGCGTCGCAGTCATGAACACCGGCCGCCTGGTGCAGGTGGATCCCCCGTTCACCGCGTACGAGCACCCCGGTGACAGTTTCGTTTCACGCTTCCTGGGCAAGTCCAACATGTTTTCCGGGAGCGTTGAATCGGTCTCCCGGGCAGAGGTTCTGGTCCGTACATCGACACGAATCATGGAGGCCGCTGTTCCCCGCACGGCTACTGCTCCGCTGGCGAGTGGCGCACCGGTGTTCTACTCGGTTCGCCCCGAGAAGATACACCTTGTAGGAGAGGGCGAAGCGCGGCTGACCGGCAACGTGGAGGCGCGTATCTTCCTCGGGAATCACTGGGTGTTTCAGATCGCCACAGAGCTGGGTACGGTTATCGTCGTCAGTCAGAACACCGGGGAGGTGGCGGTGGCCGAAGGTGCACGGATCGGCCTGGATTGGGAGGCCCGTGAAGTCAGAGTGCTTTCACGGGAGGAGAACGAATGAGCGCCCCGGGGTCACACGCCGTGAGTACACGCCCCTACCTGCTGAATGCACCGGCACTGGGGTTGTTTCTGGCGCTTTTCGTGGCACCTCTGCTGATGACGTTCCTGCTCAGTTTCAACACCTTTGATATGAACCGGGGCGGCATTCTCGACGAATACTCCTGGGTCAACTACCTCGAAGTACTAGGTGACTCCTATTTCCACGAAATCTTTTTGCGGACACTGCTTATCTCACTGGCCGTGACCCTGCTGTGCGTGCTGCTGGGTACACCGGAAGCCTATATCCTGCATCGCATGGCCAGTCCCTGGAAATCGATTTGCATGCTCGTTATTCTCGGCCCGCTGCTGATCTCCGTGGTAGTGCGCACCCTCGGCTGGGCGATTCTCATCGGCAGCAATGGCGTCATCAACCACGCTTTGATCGGGATGGGGCTGGTGGACCAGCCGATCAAGCTGATGTTTACCAATACCGGTATGGTGATCGCCTTGGTGCACGTGCTGATTCCCTTCATGGTGTTGTCGGTCTGGGCTTCCCTGCAGAAGCTCGACCCGCGCGTGGAGAGCGCCGGGCTGTCGCTCGGCGCCACCCCGTTTGTTGTGCTGCGCCGCATCGTGCTGCCGCAGATCATGCCGGGGGTACTGTCCGGGAGTCTGATCGTTTTCGCGCTGACCGCCAGCGCCTTCGCCACACCCTCAATACTCGGCGGCCGCCGTCTCAAGGTGGTGGCCACTGCGGCGTACGACGAGTATCTGGGCACGCTGAACTGGCCGTTGGGCGCCGCCATCGCCATGCTGCTGCTGATCGCCAATGTAGTGATCATCGTCTCCTACAACAAGTACATCGAACGTCGCTATGCGCAGGTATTCAAATGAACAGGAACACCCCACTCGCCCTGGCCTTCAACCTGATTTTTTTGCTCTTTATGCTGGCACCGCTGGTGGTGGTCTGCCTGGTTGCGTTTACCTCTAAAGGGTACATCTCGCTGCCCTCCGACGGTTTTTCGCTGCGTTGGTTCAAAGCCATCCTCGACAATCCCCATTTCATCGATGCCTTTTATCTGAGCTTTTACCTGGGTGTGGCTTCGGCTACCATCGCTATCGGTTTGGCGTTGCCGGCGTCGCTGGCGTTCGCCCGTTACCGGTTTGCTGGCCGAGAGGTCTTTCTGGCTTTCTTTCTCTCACCCCTGATGGTTCCCCACATAGTGCTCGGCGTCTCCTTTTTAAGCTTTCTCACCAGTGTGGGGGGCTACGGCACCTTTCTCGGTCTGGTGCTCTGTCATGTGATCATCATCATGCCCTATGCGCTCCGGCTGGTGCTGGCCTCGGTGACTGGTATGGACCGCTCGGCGGAGAAGGCTGCCACCTCTCTGGGTGCGTCTCCCTGGGTCACTTTTCGCCGTGTCACCTTGCCAATGATACTTCCTGGTGTCGCCGGTGGATGGGTGTTGGCTTTCATCACTAGTTTTGACGAGTTGACCATGAGCGTGTTCGTTGCCTCACCAAGCACCACCACACTGCCGGTGCGCATGTACCAGCATATTACCGAGACCATCGATCCCCTGATCGCCTCGCTCTCCGCAGCGCTGATTTTCGTAACCATGATCGTCATGTTCATCCTTGATCGCGCCTACGGCCTGGACCGAATACTTGTAGGAAAAGGCAAATGAGCGGAGATCGGCGTGATCAGGATGTCATCGTGGTGGGTGGTGGCGTAATCGGTGCTGCTATCGCCTATGGCTTGACACGCCGGGGAGTGCGCACGCTGGTACTGGACGAAAGCGACCGGGCATTTCGCGCCGCTCGTGGAAACTTCGGCCTGGTATGGGTGCAGGGGAAAGGCGTCAGCAATATCCAGTACGCCGCCTGGACCAGGCGATCCGCCGATCTTTGGGCAGAGTTCAACGACGAGATCAAGGAACGCACGCGCATTGATACCCGTTACCTCCGCAGCGGCGGGCTGCACCTCTGCCTGGACGAGGAGGAGCTGGCGAGCCGTAGTCTGCTCATGGCGAACATGGCAGAGGCGAGCGAGGGTGTCTTCAGCTACGAGATGCTCGACCATGATGAACTCGCCCATCGCCTGCCTGGGGTCGGGCCATCTGTTGCCGGGGCCTCATTCAGCGCACAGGATGGCCACGTCGATCCCCTGTCACTACTGCACGCTCTGCATACGGCATTCAAATCCACTGGCGGTATGCTGATCAGTGCGCCAGTGACAAAGCTATGTTACGAAAAAGGCGGCTTCGAGGCCAAGACCGGGAAGGGTTCATTCTACTCTGGGAAGATCGTCCTGGCTGCAGGTCTGGGCAGCCGTGCGCTTGCACCGCAATTGGGGCTGAACGTTCCCGTGCGCCCCGAGCGTGGCCAGATTCTAGTAACCGAAAGGCTCAAACCCTTTCTCGACTACCCCACCATTTTCATACGCCAGACCGAGGCGGGCAGCGTTCTGCTGGGCGACTCTCACGAGGAAGTGGGATTTGACGACGGCACCGATATCAAAGTGATGAGTGCCATTGCCAATCGGGCACGACTAATTTTTCCGCGGTTGGAGCGAACCAGAATCCTGCGTGCCTGGGGTGCCCTGCGGATTCTGACACCGGACGGGTTACCCGTATACCAGCAATCCCGGGAGTGCCCGGGTGCATTTACAGCCACCGGCCACAGTGGCGTCACCCTGGCGGCGGCACATACTTTGGATTTTGCCCGCTTTGTTGCCGATGGCGAAATGCCGGCCGCACTGGACAGCTTGGGGGAGGATCGTTTTCATGTTCACTAAGATCGGTCAAACACAGGAAGAAAGCGTCAGGGTGTGGTTCGAGGGGTGTGAGATGACCGTGGGCAAAGGTTTGAGCGTGGCAGCGGCTCTGCTCGGTGAAGGCATCACGCATTTTCGCAACACCCCGGTCACCGCGGCCGAGCGTGGACCGTTCTGCATGATGGGCGTCTGCTTCGATTGCCTGCTGGTGATCGACGGTCAAGCCAATCTGCAGGCCTGTATGGTAGAGGTGAGTGAAGGTATGTGTATCGAGCGCCAATGCGGCGCGGCCGACCCGGAACTGGACCCGGCTTTAGCCGCGACTGCGAACCGAGGGGAGACGACACCGTGACCAAGCATTACGACATCATCGTGATCGGTGCTGGACCTGCGGGCATGTCAGCATCCAGGACCGCTGCAGCACAGGGTGCCCGTGTGCTGGTGCTCGATGAACAGAGTTCGCCCGGTGGGCAAATTTACCGCGCTATTGAGAAGCCGCATAACCAGCGCCGTCGGGAACTGGGTTCCAGCTATCAGGATGGTGTACCCCTGGTGCATGGGTTTCGCCAGAGTGAGTTGGACTATGTAAACGCTGCTTCGGTCTGGCAGCTCTCAGCCGATCTCGAGGTGGGGTATTCCAGGGATGGTATTGCCCAGCTGGTACGTGCCGACCGAATTATCGTCGCCACTGGTGCACAAGAACGACCGGTGCCCATACCGGGCTGGACCAAACGGGGCGTCATGACCGTTGGCGCTGCCCAAATTCTACTTAAGGAGTCGTCAGTCGTTGCCAGTGACGCTGTATTTGCCGGCAGTGGGCCGCTGCTCTATCTGGCGGTGCATCAGTACCTTGAACTGGGTGTGCCGGTGAAAGCGGTACTCGACTTGACACCGGCAAAGAACTACCTGGGTGCGCTGCCGGCGCTCTTTGGTGCACGTGCGGATTTTGCCAAGATTCTTGAAGGATGGCAGTGGAAGCGCGCTATCGGGGCTGCCGGCATTCCCTTGTTGACAGGGGTCGATGCCGTACGTATCAGTGGCGAAAAGTCCGTCGAGAGTGTTGACTACCGGCGCCGCGGCGAGTGGCAGGCGATAACCTGTGATACCGCTTTTCTTCATCTGGGCGTCGTCCCCAACATCAACATTTCCATGGCTGCGGGCTGTGACTGCCACTGGAGTCACAACCAGGCCTGTTGGACGGTGACCGTGGATGACTGGTTCAACTCGAGCGTTGCCGGCGTCAGTGTCGCAGGTGACGGTGTCTCCATCGGCGGTGCGGCGGCAGCAGAAGCACAGGGAGGCATCGCAGCGCTCGGTGCGCTGCACGCGCTGGGCAGGATCGATGCGAGTGAGCGTGATCGCCTTGCCGCAGCGTATCGTATCCGTTTGCGCAAGGAGATGGGCATCCGGCATTTTCTCGACCTGCTGTTCCGGCCGGCGGATCGTTTGCGGGTGCCGCGGGAGGCGGACACGGTGGTCTGCCGTTGTGAGGAAGTGACTGCCGGTCAGATCCGGGAGACGCTTGATCTGGGATGTTGTGGTCCGAATCAGCTGAAGAGTTTCAGTCGAACCGGTATGGGGCCCTGTCAGGGCCGCTTCTGCGGCCACACCGTTTCCGAGTTGATCGGGGAAGCCAGCGGACTGCCCATCAGCGAGGTCGGCTACTTTCGACTACGTTCCCCGATAAAGCCGTTGCCCCTCAAGGAACTGGCCGATCTTGCACACTCTTCCAAGGAATGAACCAGGTGAGCGCCACGCAGCGGGTAGAGTGAAAAAACATGCTGATGCCGTCGTCATCGGTGCCGGTCTGCATGGATGTTCCACCGCGTTGCACCTGCGTCTCGGCGGCCTCTCCGTATTGGTATTGGAGAAGGACTATCCGGGCCGCCATGCCTCGGGGGTGAACGCGGGCGGGGTGCGTCGCCTCGGCCGGGCCTTGGAGGAGGTAGCCATGTCCATGGTTGCGGCTGATATGTGGAAGCACATGGCGGATCTGGTAGACGATGACTGCGGTTTCGAAGCGTCAGGCCAGATTAAGGTTGCGGAGTCTGAGGGCGAGTTCGATCTACAGAAAAAACGTGTCGCAATGCTCCAGAGTAGAGGTTTCGGTCATGAGAAGCTGATCGACAAGACGATACTTCGAGAGCGGCTGCCGGCGGTTTCTCCTCACTGTGTGGGGGGGATCCTCGTGGAGGATGATGGCCACGCCAATCCATTCCGCACTGTCACGGCCTTTCGGCGCAGGTGTGAAACTCTGGGCGTCGAGTTCCATTCAGGTGCCGCGGTCACCGCTGCTCGACAGCGTCATGGCAACTGGTTGATAGAGACTGCGAAGGGAAGCTTCGAGAGCGCCATGGTAGTAAATTGCGCTGGTGCCTGGGGCGGTCGGGTTGCCGCTTTGCTGGGGGAACCACCGGTTCCTGTCGATGCGCAGGCACCGATGCTCATGATTACCGCGCGCATGCCGGCATTCATTGAACCGGTCGTGGGAGCACAGGGACGAACGCTCTCGTTCAAGCAGTTTGCAAACGGCACCGTTCTGGTTGGCGGCGGTCATCGGGGCAGGGCGGAGTCCGGTACCAATGCAACCTCTTTAAACTACCAACGTCTTGCCATCAACGCACAAACCGCCCTGGATATTTTTCCCATCATGTCCCAGGCCCGTGTGGTACGCTGTTGGGCGGGTATCGAGGGTGTGATGCCTGACCAGATCCCGGTTATAGGGCCGGGCAGTGAACCCGGTGTATTTCACGCGTTTGGGTTCTCAGCGCACGGATTCCAATTGGGGCCGGTAGTAGGGCGTATCCTCGGTGAACTGGTTGCTCATGGGCGAGGCAGCTTGGACATAGGCCCATTTGCCATCGGCAGATTCGCGGATAAAGGTGATGCCACCCAACATGGAGCACGAAGCTATGGTGGTTAGTGGAGACAGCCCCGGATAAGTTCACGAATCGATGCTGATAAGTTAATTGGTCAAAATGGCTAAGCTCGACCAATGATTACCTACCAACGTCTGTGGATTTCGAAAACAGAAGACTGTTGCTCCTGTGGCATATTCTTGGATTCATGTTGCGGCTAATCTGATTTATTCTGACGGTGGTGACTATGTCTGCCAGGTCACGGTTGTCCTTGCAGGCGAAAAATGCTGCCCTGCGGAATCAGTTATACCCGTATCGGAAGTCAGGATAAAGGCCAAAGAATAGACCTAGTTGACCGACTACTTTGGTGCTTCATAGGGGTATTTTGGTAGTAGAGACAATTTGGTTTTTCAGGGAATTGTCTAACCTGCTGATTTAATTGGCACACCCGAGAGGATCCGAACCTCTGACCTCTGCCACCGGAGGGCGTTGTAGTTCAAGTCTATACTTTAAGGTATAAGAACGCCTCGGTAGAGAAGAGGTAGGGTGTGATGGATATCAGGCCGAATAGCATTTTCTGTTTGACAATTCTGTTACTTCTTAACGGGTGTTTGTATTTGCCCATTCCTGCGCCCGAAACCCAGAACGTGCCAGCAGTTACGGAACTTGAGAAGTCTGTTGGAAAGCCATTTTATACTGTACACGAGATAGTAGGAGAGCCAGTGCAGGTTTTTGTCGAGGATGATAAGACGCACCACTATTATTTAGAAACACAGGGATTTGGCGAACTTCTCGTGCCTTATGCGGTAGGTGGAACCCTCAATGAGATATATCACTGTTATCAACTGACTTATGATAAATCCAACAAATTGCAAAGTGTAGCGGTTGGAGATAAGGGATTACGCCTATATCGCAGCAAGACAGATTGTCGAGAATCCTTTTGGGCAACTAAGCAAATCGAATTTATTGATCATCATTCGACTCAGATCCACGAGATGCTAAAGGCTAATGCTAAGGAGGGAGATCGAAATACGGCATTTAGATTAGCTTATAGTTTCGATGATTTTGCGGAGACAGTACGACTAGCCGATTATGGTGATCGCGAAGCAAGTACTATTCTAGCAAAACTATTTTATGACGTAGGTTATGAGAGAAGATATAAGAGAAAATTGCGGCGATCAAAACTTATTAGTGATGCTAAGTATGGAGATCCCAAAGCACAATTAAGTCTCTACTACACTACAGTCCCTAGCAATCTAGTTTCTGCATATCAATGGCTATGCAGGTCCGCAGGTAATGGTTATCCAGAAGCGCAGTACCGATTAGCAAATATTTACGAGCACGGTTCCGACGGCAGAGAAATAAGTTACACAAAGGCATACCTGTGGTACATGCTCTCAGATAAATCTGGAAGTAAATGGGGTGATGATGCCCAGCGTATAAGAAATGAATATCTGGATGCGCAATCTTTGACAGCCGCCAATAAAATGCTCAGAGAATGGCAACCCGGCCAATGTGAAGTAGACCTGAGTGTGAAAGAAATAGGCGAATACTGAATGTCTCTTGTGGGTCGGGAACCGCCTATTGCGGTGCAGCATGGGAAGGTCTGCTATCCGGGAAATGATTCTCATTACACAGTGAAGCAGACATTTGATTTAGGGAGCCGAATGACAGGTCCCGGCCAGGTCCGGCCATTCGATGGGAGCTATGGGAAGGTCCGCTTCAAACGCATAGCAGGCATTGGCTGAGGGAGCGGGAATGCCTGGAATCGACACGGAAGAGACGGTCAGCACTCACCCGGGGAATGACCGTTGATCAGTGGAAGCGGTCGTTCAGGAGGGCGAACTGATCGCCCGCAATCGACCCGTTGCGATCCTTAGCGGGTAGCAGCAGGAATGTCCGCTCCTGCGAAGAGCGGACTAATACACAAAGTCCTGACAGTGTCCGGTCGAAAAATCGTCGCAATCAGTGTCGCTTCCTCCATGCCATCACAAGGAGGCCAGGTAACAAAAGTAAGAAGGTTGAGGGGGTTGGTATCGTACTGCCCGACATCGAAGAGATTGGTTCATACACGAAGCCGTCTGTCGATGACACGCGTGCGGCGGGTAAAAGATTGCCATCAATATCGTAAACAGTTGCATAAGTAGTCACAGTTGTCATGAACGAGTTTGTTGCCGCGGCTGAAGCGGAAAACGCATCTATGCTATCAAAGTCGATATCAATAGATTCAGAATAAACGTAACTAAAGTCTAATGGCCCGGAGCCGTCGTAAATGATGTCTGCAAAGAATATCAGAAAGCTTACATCCTTAATTTCATCGAGATCGGCAGGATCAAAACCTTCGCTCTCGTTCGAAATCTCTTTAAAATCGCTCTCCACGCCCGGGCGTCCAACTGCGCCGCCGAAGAAATCCACTCTATTTTCGATTTTCATTTTTTCGACAGAGGCAGACTCGCCCCCTTCTCCTCGTACATCTCCAAGATGCCCCATCTTCCCGGTTATAAGGGAAGCAAACTTGAAGATATACACTCCACCAGGGGAGTCCTGATATGTCACTTGGTCGTAGTAATTCGCGCTGTTTGTTGTCGATACCTCAAAATCACTAAGATAGAAATGAGAATCGAAAGCGGAGTCAACATTGACGCGCGTGTAGGATCGCACCTGGTTGGTGTTTTCCACATTCGTGGTCATTGTAACTTCCGAACGAGACGTCCCGTTGATGTTTAGTTCCTGAGTTTGACTACCAAGAGACGAGGTCTGATTGTTGTAGCTGCTATCCAAAGCATCGAAGTTATCCTCCACCAGGTATTGCCAATTCGCCTTAATTGACTGGCTGGCAATGATCTCAAGGGAGTGGGCCGCCGATGGCAGCAGACAACTGAAAAATATAAGTGCCGCGATCATGCTAAAGCGCGTCTCAGAAAGTGTTGAAACTCGGTAATTCTGCTTGCCGGCTACGTACCGCATTCACTTCCCCTTATTGTATTGTTTGGTTGAAAAACGATTCTGCGATGGGCATCCGAAGGAAATATGCAAAGTTCGCGCCAGAGATAATTGCCCATAGATTCAACTAGTTAAAATAACACGCACTTAAAGGGGAAAATCTTGTGTAAAAAAAACTGACAGCCACGTAACAATTCTATGCTAAACGCACGAATTCTTGACATGGCCGTCCCAGGACCAGGAATATTGACCACTTGCCCCTAAAATCGAGGTAGGAGATATTTAATTGCGTCGGCTCCGCTCAAATACCCAGACGGGCAGTTTTTCACAATTGGGCCGAAGCGAACCGATTCGAATCCGCTGTCATTGGCATCCTTGTGAT
>JAAELC010000397.1 GCA_024227135.1 Gammaproteobacteria bacterium | reverse complement strand
GGTTGCAGGGCGCGGGGGCTTGCTGGGCCAGGTCTCGCAGACGCGCGAGGCCATCGACGAGGTGCGCGACCTCGGTGAGCGCCTGCTCTACTATATGCAGAAAGCAGCGGAGTTGACGCGCCTGGAGATGCAGTTTGGGGCCTACGAGATGCTGCGCCTGCCCGAGATTCAGCAGATATTCGGCAGTGCCGACCGCTTCAATGCCTCGGTGGAACGATTTGCCGTCGTGGCGGAAACCCTGCCGCAGACCCGCCTGGAGGCGATAAACCAGTTCATGGATCAACTCAGCCTGCAGCGTCAGGCGATGGTTGATGATCTGTTCTCTGAGGAGGCCCGCGTCAGGGCCGTGCTGGGTGAACTGCAGAAGACGATTACACTCGGGAATGAGCTGGCGGTAACCGTCAACAGCACGGTACAGACCGTGGACCAGCTTGCCAACAAGCTGGGACGGGGCGCGGAGGAGGAAGTTACCCAGCAGTACGATCTCGATGATTATCAAAAGCTGGTCGTGGATATCAAACAGACCGCGCAGGAGTTCACGTCGGTGATGGAACATCTGCAAGGTTTGATGAGCACGGATGAATGGGGGGAGCAGAGACCTCAGGCGCTGCGCCTGGTTTATAAGATAGACGCAGAAGTCGATAGCCTGATTATGCGCATATTCGCCTTTTCAGCTTCACTCATCGTTATATTCTTTGTCGCACTTTTGGCGTATCGCTACGCAGCGGCGCGCATCGCAAGACGTGCGAAGAACGAGCAGTCTACATGATACCGGAAACCTTGGGTGCAACCAGCTATTGCAGGCATTGAGGTAAGCTGAATCGAACGGCCGATCTTGCTGAAAAAGTTGGCTCTTACAGAAATACTCGAATCTTGTTTCAGGCTAACCACCATCCTGAGCCACCTCACGGCAGGAATTGGGCGTGATACCATAGTACTTTTTGTAAGCCTGGCTGAATGCTCCAGGATGGCTGTAATCCAATAGATAGGCGATCTCCTGGATGCTGAGAGTGGTGGCCTGCAGGTAGTTTCGTCCTAACGCCATCCGTGCCTCCAATACCAGTGATTTGTAACTGCTGCCCTGCCGCCAAAGACGTTTTCGGAGTTGTTCCGGGGAAAGTTTCAAAGCATCGGCGGCTGCTTCGACTCCCGGCATGATCCTGCCTGGACGGCTCAACAAAAGGGTTTGTACCGCAGTGATGGTGTTTCCTTCCCTGGAAGCCGGACCCAGAAGACGTTCGCAGACTGTGGCAGACAGCTCGGCTATCTCAGGGTTGGCGGATGCAACCGGATGTCCGAGCCAGGCTGAGGGGACGATCAGTTCGGTCCGTTCCTCGTCAAACCTGGCCTTACCGCCAAACACCTTTTCGTAAATTGTCTGATATGACGGTGCCGAGCAAGCCAATTTCACCTGAATTTCAGTGGACTTGGCCCGGGGACCCAGTAACTGGCGGATCAGGTTCCAGCTGCCGGCCAGGTGATCTTCGGCGATGTCCGTAAATTCGTTCATGAAGGAGGAGCCAGCGACCGGCACTATGTGTGCATTACTCCCTTCGGTTTCCAGCAACGGCCGAAACCGATCCGAGGTGAGTTCGTGGTAATTATTCACGATTCTCAGGGCGTGGCCCACGGTATCGGCGTTGGCAGCCGCGTAGCCGACTAATCCCAGGTCCATCAGCGCCAGACTGGAAAACAACTCCAAAGTGATTCCCGGAAGTTTCTGACGCACATGAAAAAGCACTTGGTCCAGCTTGCTCAGAGAAAGTTGTGAGTTTTCCTGCAGTCCCTCCTCCGTCAGTCCGGAGGCTATCAGTGCATGATGAAAAATCCCCGCTCGGTGCCCCTGAAGTAATTGTTGCAACCGCCATAGACAGTTACGAATGATCTGCTGAGCTTCGGATTGTCGTGAAGGGGTAGTTGGCACTGCCATACAATATATGTCCCGTAAATGATACTCATTGTCCCGTAAATGTTATTCATAGCACAGAAGGCTACCGCTAGCATTAGGTTTGAATGAATTTAGCGATTCCCAGCCTGAGTCCCCACGGAGAATAGAGATGAGTAATACCAACACAGTGTTGACCATCCCAGAGCCTCGAAAAGTGGCTCTTAAAAGGATGCCCTATCCTAAGATTGTTCCAGGCTATGTCATGGTCAAGGTGGAGATTGCACCCATCTGCATCGAGCACCAGGTGTACAAGGCACACCGTATGGAGTGGCATTCCGATTGCGATCACCAAGGCCACGAAGGTGTTGGCATCATCTGCGAGGTAACCCCAGGATCCAAGCTGAAGATAGGTGAGCGGGTGGTGATGTACCAGGGTGATCCCTGCGGTGAGTGTTTTGTCTGCCAGCGCCAGTTGAGCCCCACCCACTGTATGAGCATCCCCTACGAAGAGCTGACCGACACCCAGCGACCCGACGCCAAGATCGATGCCTTGGGCGGCATCGAGGCCCAGTATATGCCGGGTGGCCTACGTATCATCGAGAAGAAGTGCGATTCAGAATCCGGCGGCTTTGGATTCGTCCAGTACCGTATCCTTCAGGAGTGTATGGTGCAGAAAATTCCCGACAGCCTGCCTTTCCGCTACGCTGCCCTGGCCAATTGCTCCATCGGCTGCACCTACACAGGTATCGAGGAGTGCGGCGTCAAGAAGGACGACTGGGTCGTGATCGCCGGTGTCGGCTTTATCGGGTTTGGCGCCATCATCAATGCCAAGTACCGGGGTGCCAATGTCATCGTCCTGGGCCGCAACGATTTCCGAATGGCGCAGGCCAGGCGCATGGGCGCCGATCATATCGTCAATCCGGACGACCCCGACTGGCTGGAACAGATCCATGCCCTGACCGGGTATCTCAAGGGTGCAGACCACGTATTCGAGGCTTCCGGCTACCCTTACTACCAGAATAAGGCCCTGGCCGCCGTGCGCCGTTTCGGCAATGTCTGGCTCTACGGATTCCTGGTGGAAGATTCCGAACCGCTACCGATCCGACTGCTGGACGTGATCCATAACCGTGGTGTGCACCTGTCTGGTAACCACGATGTCCACGTCAAACACCGCGAAGGGCTGATTAAGATGCTGCAGAACCCGCAGGTACAGGCTTGGGCCGATCACCTGATCACCCACGAGTACAACATGTCGGAGGCGGCCGAAGCATTCGAAGCGGCGTTGTCGAAGAAGGCAGGAAAGATCTTTCTCTACCCCCACGAGAACTGCCCCAAGTCGGGACCGATCAAAAACGTCTGATACTGGCTGCCCGTAATTATGCAAAGGAGAACAGGATGAGCGATACACCCACCAAAGACAGCGATCATCTGAATGACTTTATGGCAAAGTATCTGGCCCTGGCCAAGAAGTGCAAACGCGAGCAGCGGATGCTGATGAATCATGTCTGCGTACGGGTCGAGAATATCGACCGGGCAGAAGCCTTTCTCGAGCAATCTTTTAGCCTCAGAGGTTTCCTGCGCCCAGGCGGTGAACTGTTTTCCGGCGAGAGGGAGTTGAGTGTGCTCTGGATCAATGAAGATTTCTATCTGGAGCTGATGCAGCCAAGAGAACCGCAGAAGCTGGGCTATGACACCGGATCCAGTGGCTCCCAGCCTATTGGGCACCTCAGCGAGGTAGGATTCTTCGTCCCGGACATGGACAAAGCCCTGGATCACCTTGGCACCCTGGGGTGGCGGGTTACCACGGCCATCGAGGATCATGGTGCCCGTATGTGCAAGATCGATACCCCCGAGCCCTCCGGCTTTCCAGTGGAACTGATAGACGTGGAGATTGATTCTGATTGAGGACTTGAAAATGGATCAACCGCTGTTCAATCAAGTAGTACAGATCGGTATCGTCGTTCGTGATGCCGAGGCAACTGCCCGGCGCTACAGAGACCTGCTGAACCTAACCGACTGGCACTTCAACGAAGTCGATACGGAAAAGTGTCTTGGATTCAACTTTCGCAATGGAGAACGTCCCATCGCGGCTCGAGCGTTGATCGCCTGGCTTTCAATTGGCAATGTGGAACTGGAACTGATCGAGCCCCGTGATGAGGACAGTGTATATGCGGAGTTCTTGCGCGAACAGGGACCCGGGTTACACCACATCATGTTCGTAACTCCAGATTACGATGCCTGTGTCGAGAGGATGCATGCCCAAGGTGTGCCGGTGCTGGGTGCCGGCGAACTGCAACACACCCGCTTCCAATTATTCGATACCCAGTCTGATCTGGGGCTGATCTGTGAGATCGCTGAGGGCGAGCCCTTGATACCTGACCAAAGCGGATTGAAGTAACGCGATCGAATGGATATGGATGATCTGCCCTGTATCGGCGAGCGGCTGATGATCCACGGCCTGGAGCAACACCACAAAGCTTTGTGAAAACACCAGCTTTCTGCCGAAAATGCGATATGCCTGCCAGTTGGATACCGCAGTGATGTAAACTTTGGTGGTTTGACCCGTAGAGCCACTTCAATTGATCGAAAGTGACTTGCCGCTGACTGCCACTGATCTTACGATCCTTATCGTCATCGGATGAGAATGCAATATAGGAAACCTGGAGGCGTGCATCGACAAGTCAGATTCACGCCATCATTAGCTACAAAGTTGAGTCACTCGTTGTGAATGCGCATACAAGATTATTTGTTATAACCTTGACCCTGTTTCTGGGAGGGTTAACTGCGGCTGGTTCTTCAGATCAAATCGATATTTTGGTCGACTGGGAATCCGAAGCGTCTGCTGCCAGAAAAGCCGGTGTCCCCCTCATGGTCGTTTTCAGTAACCCCGATTGTACTTACTGTGTACGTCTAAAAAAACAAGTCCTTGTACCACTTGTGAGAGGCGGGAAGCTACCCAGCAAGGTGCTTCTTCGGGAATTCAGTATCGACCGGGGTGGAAAGATCACAGATTTCGATGGTGAGCGCGTACGTACCAGGATTTTTCTCAAGCGTTACAACATCTATGCTACGCCCACTGTAGTGTTCGTGGATTACAAGGGGGAGCCACTGGCATCGCCCATTGTCGGTTACAACGAACCGGATGCATACTCACCGAACTACTCAATGAAAGTATAGAAAATGCAACAATAACACTGGCAGCCCTGAGAAGTTCCTTCTTTGCGGCAGTTCAGAGAATCCGAGACTAGATCCACCGTCGCTGGCAGCCAAGTACAACTACTCTTACCAGACCGGTGAAGCGGGGTCGGGATTCTATATTGATTGGCCGGAATAGCCACTGCATTTGACCGAAATTTATTTCCCCATGACTGCAACTGACTCTAAGCTGATAAGCATGTAAGACAAGAGTGATCTACCAAAGTGCTTATTCGTTCGGATGCAATGAACACATCGCATGGGGGTTTGATTGAATGATTAATCGACGAGACTTTCTTTTTAACCTTACGGCCTAGACATTGCTGTTGCCGGTCGCACCGCTATTTGCCTTAATCCTTGATACGGAACCAACCAGGCGTTTCAGGTACCAGATACTTTTCGGCTGTTCGGAGGTTGGTCAACATACGTTGACCGTTTCGAAGGAGGCGTCCGGGAAGCTGCTTGTGGAGCACCATCGCAAACTTGGATTGCGACTCCTATTCATTCCGCTGCTCACCAGCGAAAAGACAATTCAGGAGCGCTGGGATGGTGATATCTTTGTAGATCTTCGCACCATTTCCCTTGAGAGCGGTGAGCGGTGAGCGGTATATGGTTGCTCGAGCAAGCGGAAACAATAAAGGATCACAATGAAATCAATGGATATCGCGCAACTGATGCGGATCTCAGCCGGGCTCTGTCTGGGAGCGTTTGTCAGCGGTTCGGTCAACGCCGAAGAGAAGGGCGGCGGGGGCGGTGACCTGCGCTCGGCCGCGCAGAATCCAATCAGCTCACTGATCAGTCTGCCGCTTAAACTCACCATCGATCAGGGCGCCAGCAATGGCGACGCACAGATCCTTAATGTCAATCCGGTAATACCGGTCACTGTCGGTGACTGGAACCTGGTCAACCGCGCCCTGATTCCGATAGCGAACGCCGATGGGCCGATTCCCGGCCCTGACAACCCGAGCCCGGGACCGGGAGATGGCGCAAGTGGCCTGGGTGACATCAACTATTCGCTCTACTTCTCGCCGGTCAAATACGACAAGGTGATCTGGGGCGTCGGCCCCTCGATCAACCTGCCGACGGCGTCGGATGATCAATTGGGCAGCGGCAAGTGGAGCGCCGGCATCTCCGCCGTCGCACTGTCCCAGCCCAAGTGGGGTACCGTGGGCGGACTGGTCCGTCAGCTCTGGTCCTTTGCCGGGGACGACGATCGAAAAGATGTGAACCAGACACTGATCGAGCCCTTCCTGAACTACAATCTGGACGACGGCTGGTATCTGACCACCGATCTGGTCATCATCGCCAACTGGGAGGCGAAGTCGGATGATCGCTGGACTGTCCCTTTGGGCGGTGGAATAGGAAAGCTGTTCAAGGTCAGAGAGCAGCCGATCAACGCCAAACTGGAGGCCTATTATAACGTTGAGCGCCCGACAGGGGCACCGGGGTGGCAGATTTCGTTCCAGTGGGCGTTCCTGTTTCCCAAGTGATTTCGGTCGGTCGATGGAAAATCGAACGGCCGCGGAAAAAAGCGCTGTATCTTCAATTGAGCTGTATCAGGAGGAATACCCATGAACACTAGACGACTATTTTCGCCCCTGCTGGGGTTGGTAGCGATGATTGTTGCGCCGCTGGTTTCGTTCGCAGCGGCCGACAAGCCCAACATCCTGGTGATCTGGGGCGACGATGTCGGGCAAACGAACATCTCGGCCTACACGATGGGCCTGGTTGGCTACGAAACGCCGAACATCGACCGGATCGCCGGTGAGGGCATCATCTTTACCGACTACTACGCCGAGCAGTCCTGCACAGCCGGCCGATCCACCTTCATCACCGGTCAGACGCCCTTCCGCACGGGGCTTTCCAAGGTCGGCCTGCCCGGGGCCCCGCAGGGCATGAAGGAACAAGACGCTACCATCGCTGCGCTTCTCAAGGCACAGGGCTATGCGACCGGGCAGTTCGGCAAGAACCACCTCGGCGACCTCGACGAGCATCTGCCGACGAAACATGGCTTCGACGAGTTCTTCGGCAATCTCTACCATCTGAACGCCGAGGAAGAGCCGGAGAACGAGGACTATCCCACTGACCTGGTGATGGTGGACGGTCGTCCCTTCAAGGAAGTCTTCGGCCCGCGCGGGGTGCTGAAGACCTCTGCCGTCTATGACAAAAACGGCGCTGTCACCGGTCAGGAGATCGAAGACACCGGAGCACTCACCAAGAAGCGCATGGAAACCGTCGACGACGAGACCATCGCCGCCGCGATAGAGTTCATCCGGGCCAAAGAAAAGGAAGGCACCCCGTGGTTCGTCTGGTGGAACGGCACGCGCATTCTCTTACGGGTCCATGTCCGAGCAGGACCCAGTCCCATGCCCAATAAGGCCCCTTGCCAAAAGCCCCACCAGCACGAACCACGCATGAACCAACCTGCCATGCATGTAGG
>JAAELC010000396.1 GCA_024227135.1 Gammaproteobacteria bacterium | reverse complement strand
CTGGGGGCGAGAACGAGGTCATCACTTTCAGCTACGAAGTGGTGGAGAAGGATGATGGCGGTACCGAGCTGTCCCGTACCCCGACCACGGCCCAGATCACCATCACCGGCGCAAATGATGATGCGACCATATCCGGTGTGACCAGCAGTGCCAGCGAAGATGCTGTGGGCTACATACTGAACCTGCTGTCCAACAGCTCGGACCCCGACGGCAGCGATCTGCTGAGTGTGGAGTCGGTGAGTCCCGTTAGCGGCGATGCATCCGGAGTCACCTATAACGATGACGGCACCTTCACGGTGAACCCAGGTTTGTACAACGCACTGGCTGTGGGCGAGAGCGAGGTCATCACTTTCAACTACGAAGTGGTGGAGAAGGATGATGGCGGTACCGAGCTGTCCCGTACCCCGACCACGGCCCAGATCACCATCACCGGCGCGATTGATGATGCGACCATATCCGGTGTGACCAGCAGTGCCGGCGAAGACAACCCGGGCTACACGGTGGATCTGCTCTCCAACAGCGCACAGTCCGATGCCAGCAACGTGCTGAGTGTGGAGACGGTGAGTCTGCTCAGCGGCGATGCATCCGGTATCACCGATAATGGCAACGGCACCTTCAGCGTTGATCCCGGCGCCTACAATGCCCTGGCTGTAGGCGAGAACCAAGTGATCACCTATAACTACGAGGTGGTGGAAAAAGACGACGGGGGCACCGAACTGTCCCGTACCCCCACCACGGTACAGATCACCATCACCGGTGCCAATGACGGTGCGACGGTAGCCGGTGTGACCAGCAGCACCAGCGAAGATGAGTCGGTTTACAGTTTGAACCTGTTGTCCAACAGCTCAGACCCCGATGGCAGTGATACCCTGTCGGTCAGCAACCTGAGTCTCATCAGTGGTAATGCCATTGGTGTCACTGACAATTCTGACGGCACGATCACCGTTAATCCTGATGCTTACAATTATCTGGCCCGGGGTGAGAGTGAAGTGGTGATCTTCGGCTATGACGTGAGTGACGGCAAGACAAGCAGTAGTACGACGGTAAGCCTCACCATTTCCGGCGTCAATGACACTCCGGTCGTAGGCGCCATAGTCAGTAATGCTACTGAGGATGCTGTTGATTACACCATCGATCTACTCTCTAACAGTAGCGACGCCGATACCAGCGACAGCCTGAGTGTCAGCAATCTCAGCCTGGTAAACGGCAACGCTGCCGGTATCACGAATAGCGGTGATGGCACACTATCGATCAACCCGAATGCTTATAATAATCTGGCGCAGGGTGAAAGCGAAGTCGTGACCTACCGCTACGATGTCAGCGACGGTACTGTCGCTCGTTCCACCACGGTGACCCTCACCATCACTGGTGAAAATGATACCCCTGTATTCGTCTCCAGTGGAGGCGCCGGTACAGTGACTATCGAAGTGGGTGAAAACACGACCCTGGTAGACGACTTGCATGCCCTGGATGCCGACAATGATTCACTAAGCTACAGGATCGTTGGAGGGGCGGATCAAAGCCTGTTCAACATAGATTCAGAATCTGGAATAGTCACCTTCGTACAAAGCCAGAATTTCGAGCAACCCGCTGATGTGAATCATGACGGTGTTTATGAAGTTATGGTGATGGCGGTGGATGATAAGGGTGGTGAGGCAGTACAGAGGTTGAATCTGAGGCTCGTGGATCACAACGAAGCGCCTGCCGGGGTGACCTTTGCCTCCAGTGAAGTATCGAATGCACCTGATTCCGATGGTGGGCATCAGGTAGGCGAACTAAGCTCGATTGATGAAGATATCGGTGATGTCGTCAGCTTCAGTATCGTTGGTGGTTCCGATCAGTCGAGTTTCCGTATTGCCAATGGCTCGCACCTGGTCGTGGATGCCGCCAGGTTGGAGAATAGTGCAGATGGAACTTTCGATCTGGTCATTCGTATGACGGATAGCCAGGGCCTCTCATCTGATGTGCCACTGTCCATAAAGGTTGAAAAAGATACAAGAGTCGGTGACGCTCCCCCGCCTGGTTGGTCTGACGACCCTCGGGTGGAACTCATTATAGGCCTGGTGGAGAGAAGTGAAGTTCCGGACAAGGAGCTTGATCGCAGCGATACAAAGCTTGAAACAAAAGAGGAACCAGGTGCAGAGAGTTCTCTGGACGAAGCATTTGCGGAGCTGAGTGATGAAGTCACCTACTTTGAAGGGAGCACTCCCGAGCCCCCCGTCAGCTATGGCAGCTCTTTGAGCGGGACTGTGAGTGTAGACCTGGATTCACTGAATCGTATGCTGCTGGGTGCACGTAAAACAGCGATATCACCAGCTGCAGCAATGGGATTGTTGGCGATACCCTCGGAGGCGGTAAGTACCTATACCCTTGAGTTTGCTTCTCAGGAACAGATGCGGCTGATTCTCAATGACTTGAAGCAGGAAGTCGAGCAGCGTAATCAGGTTGATTCAATAGTGGTGGGTTCGGGAGTATTCACATCCACGAGTCTTTCGGTGGGGTATGCAGTCTGGCTCATCCGCGGTGGTGCACTGGCGAGTACTGTACTCTCCTCATTGCCGGCCTGGCAGTTTCTTGATCCTTTGCCCGTACTGGCCCGGGTCGAGTCAGGTAAGGATAAAGATGACGAATCCCTGGAGTCAATTATAAAGAAACAGCGGCAGACTACCGATAACAAAGAGTATGCATCGACTGTACCGGCCTGAATTGGTGTTCCAGCCTTTGGATTACCGGTTATCTGTTGTGTGGTGATGCGCGGACTGGAAACGATCAGCAAAGTAATACCGGACATATCGGTGTAGCCGCTGGTCCAGGAGGCACAGTAGCCACACCCTTATGAAAACATTGAGCACAAAATTTCGCCTGGCTATAGGATTGTCCGGACTGGTTGTCAGTCTGACACTGTGTGCTACGTTTCTTAATCTGGCCCCCGACGAGAGTTCTGCTGTTAACAAGGGGCGTGCCTCTCTGGCTGAGGTCGTGGCCATCACTGCTCAAACATTGGTATCGCGGTCGGATCAACGCCGCGTGGAAAAAATATTGATGACGCTGGTGGATCATAATGCTGATGTGGTATCGGCGGGGATACGGCGTCAAGACGGTCGGTTGATGGTGGAAGTGGGGGATCATGATCTGTTCTGGAAGCCCATCGAAGGTGGATTGATGGGGCAGGACAGAATTAAGGTTCCCGTTTATGACGGGGCCAATGAATCCGGGCAGATTGAGTTGCGTTTCAAGAGAAAGGAATGGGGTCAGATAGAGGTACTCCTGGGAGACCTCGGAGGTAGCGGAGTTCTGGAGTTCTTCAAGACGCCCAGGGTTCAAATGGTTGCCTTTCTCGGTGTCGCCTGTTTCCTGGTCTTCTATTTCTATCTCGGGAGGGCGCTGAAGCATCTGGATCCCTCCAAAGCCATTCCCGGCAGGGTCCAGGAAGCTCTGAATACCATGGCGGATGGTTTGCTGGTGATCGATCACAAGGAAAACGTCGCATTGGCCAATATGGCTTTTGCTGACATTCTGAATGAATCACCGGAAGGGTTGCTGGGTACTCAGATCAACAAATTCCCCTGGAGAGATCAGCAAGGCGCCGAACTGGAACCCTCCCAGCGGCCCTGGCTCATGGCCCTGGAAAAGGGCGTTCCCCAGATGAGTCAGATGCTCAAGCTGCAACTTCCTGATGGTGAATGGCGTACCTTCATGATCAACTGCTCTCCAGTGCTGGGCTCGGGCGCCAAGTATGCCGGTGTTCTGATCAGTTTTGATGATGTGACGGAACTGGAAGAGAAAGAGATCGAACTCCGAAAGTCCAAAGAGCAGGCTGAGGCGGCTAATCATGCCAAGAGTGCTTTTCTGGCAAACATGAGCCACGAAATCAGAACGCCCATGAACGCCATTCTTGGATTTACCGAGGTGCTGCGGCGCGGCTGGGGTAGTAAAGGCATGGATAACCAACGCCATCTCGCCACCATTCATTCGAGTGGTAAGCACCTGCTGGAACTGATCAATGACATATTAGACCTGTCCAAGATCGAATCCGGGCGTCTGGAGGTGGAAACGCTGAGCATGTCACCTCACCGGGTTATTCACGATGTGATTCAGGTCATGGTGGTGAAGGCCAGGGAAAAAGGTATCGACTTGAAACTCGAGTTTGAGACGGCTATTCCCGAATCTATCGAATCCGATCCCGCCAGATTACGTCAGATTGTGACCAACCTGGTTGGCAATGCCATAAAATTCACCGATCGGGGTGGCGTGAGGGTTATCTGTGGCCTGAATGAGCGCTCGGATGGCCCTGTCTTTCATATTGCGGTATCAGATTCCGGTATCGGGATGCAGGAGGACAAGGTGGAAAGTATTTTCGATCCCTTTGTCCAGGCGGATAGTACGGTTACCCGGCGATTCGGAGGTACGGGTCTTGGGCTCTCCATCAGCCGCAGACTCGCCCGGGCGCTTGGTGGCAATATTTTTGCGGAAAGCCGGCTGGGAGAGGGCAGTACTTTTCACGTTACCCTTCCAATGGGCCAACTGAATGGCATTCCGATGCTTGAGCCTTCTGACATCGCGTTTGGTCAGGAAGAAGCGCTGGGTCTACAAACCAGGGGCTGGAATTTTCCCCCGGCACGGGTGCTGGTCGTGGATGATGGGGCGGAGAACCGGGAACTCGTCAGGCTGTTGCTCGAGGAGGTTGGTGTCACAGTAGATGAGGCTGAGAATGGTCAAGTCGCTTGTGATAAGGCCACTCAGACAGATTATGCGGCCATTCTGATGGATGTGCAGATGCCGGTTATGGATGGCTTCACTGCGGCCGGGCGGCTGCGCAGTGAGAACATCAGGGTACCAATTGTTGCGCTTACCGCAAATGCAATGAAAGGCTTCGAGGATCAGTGTCTGCAGGCGGGCTATTCGGACTATCTCAGCAAGCCTATCGATGTCGATCAGTTTATGTCTCGAATGGCGCAAATGCTTAATGCGGTTCCAGTGGAGGCCGATGCTGTAGACAAGAATGATGAGGTGACTACGCTACCGAACGGAACCAGCCACACAGAGGAAAGTGAAAGTGCCTTTCCCATACACTCTGATTTGCTGGGTGAGCGGCCCGAATTCAAAGCGCTGATCAATCGTTTTGTCGACAAGCTTCAAAACCAGGTTGTGGTTATGGATAAGGCCTTCGAAGAGGCGAACTGGTCAGAGATGGCTCAGTTGGCTCACTGGTTGAAAGGTGCCGGGGGTACCATGGGGTTTGATGTGATCACGGTACCGGCATCCGAGCTTGAACTGGCCGCCAAACAATGTAACCGGGAACTGGTTGGAGTGAGACTCGATGAGATCAGGGCGCTTGCGGTCAGAATCAGTAAGGGTCCTGGAAAAGAGTCTTTGGCCCCTGTTACAGGAGTTGGATCAACGTCTGCGCCTGTCACCCCTATTCCGGTTATGCGAGCCCCCGACAGTGAAGGGGAGACAGCCCCCATTGTTTCACGGTTGGCAGTAAATCCCCGTTTTCACTCCACCATTAAAAAGTTTATTAATAAAATGGCAGGACAGGTCGATAAGATGTTTGAGGCCTGCGAAGTAGAAGATTTTCAAGGGTTGTCGGAACTCGCTCACTGGTTGAAAGGAGCGGGAGGCACTGTCGGGTTCGATGTTTTTACCGAACCGTCGATAGAGCTGGAAGCAGCGGCAAAAAGAGGTGATCTGGATCAGGTGCAGTGTTATCTGGAGCTAATCAGCAGTTTTGCGGGGGCATTGGTTCTTTCCAGCCCCCACGATCCCGAGGATCAAAAGCAAGCGGATGGAAGGTCATGAGGTCAGTTCTGCTTCAGGTTATTTAGCACTGACGCGATCACCATAACAGCCATAAAACGATAACGATTACATAATGAATAGTCAGACAGCCACAAACTTGGAGGAGTTTTCAGAGGACCCTGGTCAGGGGGCGGTGGTACATAACCCATTGTCCAAGGCTAAGATTCTGATGGTCGATGACGAGGCTATCACCATGGAAGTGGTGCAGGCTTTTCTCGAGGAAGCTGGTTACCAGCGATTCGTTTTGATAGACGACTCGCTGCAGGCAATAGAAGCGCTGGAGAGTGAGATTCCGGATATCCTTCTTCTTGATCTCGTTATGCCGGGAAAGAGCGGTTTCCAGATACTGGCCGAAGTTCGTGCTCACCCGGATTTTCGACACCTTCCCATAGTCGTGCTGACATCATCCACAGATACACAGACAAAACTGAAGGCACTGGATCTTGGTGCCACGGATTTTCTCTCCAAGCCTGTGGATCCCAGTGAGCTGGTACTGCGGGTACGCAATACGCTGACGGTAAAGGCTTACCAGGATCAGCTGGCAAACTATGATCCCCTCACAAATCTGCCCAATCGACGAATGTTTATGAAGAATTTGCGTTCGGCAATCAACAAGGCAGGCCGTACCAAAGAGAAGTTTGCGTTATTGAATATTGATATCGATCAGTTCGATAAGGTGAACGATACCCTGGGTATCGGTATAGCTGATGAAATGCTGGTTCAGGTTGCGGATAGAATCGAAAAGGTCGTTCGGAATTCCAATGATCTGGGCAGGATGACCTTTAACTCGAATATGATCGTTGAGTTTTCGAGATTTGAGAGTGGTGAGTTCTCTCTGCTGCTCTATGCGGTACACGACCTGGAGAGTGCGGCCAGCGTGGCTGAACGTATCTGTAAGGCTCTCAAGGCCCCCATATCCGTTACGGGAATGGACGTGTATGGGACGGTGAGTATCGGGATCGCAGGCTATCCCAATGACAGTGAGGATGGTACCAATCTACTGAAGCAAGCGAGCAGTGCAAAGGATTACGCCCACCGTGGAGGGGGGGATAATTTTCAGTTTTTCTCCAAGGACCTCAAGACTCGATACGCAAAGAGAATCTCTATGGAGACCAGGTTGCGTAAGGCTATTGCCAATGAAGGGTTGAGCTTGAATTACCAGCCTAAAATCGATGTTGCGACTAACCGGATAGTGGGAGTGGAAGCACTCTTGCGTTGGCATGATGATGAGCTTGGTTCGGTGCCCCCTGGCGAGTTTGTGAAGCTGGCGGAAGAGAGTGATCTCATCATTCCGATGGGTAACTGGGTCGTGGAGCAGTCATGCAGTACGTTGAAGGAATGGCAGGACAAGTATGAGCTGGAACTGAGTGTTGCACTGAATCTGTCGGCACGGCAGTTCCATCATGCGGATTTTCTTAAAACCATTACCCGTATTATCCGGGAGTCCCATATTGAATCTTCGGGGTTGGTTCTTGAATTGACCGAAAGTCTTTTAATCGACGATGCGGACCAGAGCATGAAGAAACTTGCCCGGCTGAGGGAGACAGGGTCTGCACTTTCCATTGACGATTTTGGTACCGGCTACTCCTCTTTCAGCTATCTCCATAGATTACCGGTCGATGAGCTCAAGATTGATCGTAGTTTCGTTTCAGATCTTGGCGTGTCCAAAGCGAGCCGTGCCATCGCTTCGTCGATGATTTATATGGCGCACAGTCTGGAGCTGAAAACGGTGGCGGAAGGAGTGGAAACCCAGGATCAATTGGATTTTCTAAACCAGAAAGGTTGTGATGTTTTTCAGGGATACTATTTCAGCAAACCGAAACCGAAGCATGAAGTGGAACAGTATTTTCAGTCTCATCAGGCTCTCTGAACTGCAGCACGGGCGCTGCAGTTGAATACGCTGGTAAATGCTGATGGAAAAAGGTGAGTTGCCGAAGTCGGACTTCATGCTGGATCCCGGGTATTCTGGGGTATAACCAGCTGGCCGTTTTCTATTACCGGCATGCAGCGGCCTTTCAGTACCTTAAGCAGAACCTGCCCCGCCAGGGCACCTCGCCAGCCTTTCAGTATATCGAGATCTGCTTTTCCATAGACCAGTTCTTCCAATTCCCTGCGGTTGCAGATAGCGCTGGGGGAAATCTTATGTGTATCCGAAAGAACCCGAAGACAAGCCATACACAGGTCCGTCAACGCCTCCTGGTTTGGTGTAAGACGCAGCGGCGGGTTTTTTTCTCTGGGCCATTGGGACCTAGGTAATTCAGCTGTTGTTTTGATCCGATCCAGTAATTCGGCCCCATGCCGTTTGAGGGTGCCACCCTCCAGTCCACGGATACGCTCCAGTCCTTTCATATCCCCGGGTCGATGGCGGGCAATCTCCAGCAGGGTTTCATCCTTTATAATCCAGCGCCGTGGTCGGTCCGCTTCCACGGCACGGTTTTCCCGCCATGCAGCCAGGGCCTGGAGTGTGGCCAGTTGAACGCCTTTCAGTTTCTGCCGCCCCTTTATCCGTTGCCAGGTTTCTTCCGGAACACTGTTGTATGTCACCGGGTTGGTCAGTATCTCAAAGTCATCTTCGAGCCATTGGGCACGCTGGAGTTTTTCCAGCTTTTTGTCCAGGTGCTCGAATACCTCTCCCAGATAGATCACATCGTCGAGGGCATAGCGGAGCAGGGTATTTTCAAGGGGGCGACGCGCCCAGTCGGCACGGGTGTACCCTTTTTCCAATTCCCGTCCCAGTACTGAATGAACCAGGCCTCCATAGCCTATCTGGTCGCCGAACCCACACAATGTCGCAGCTAATTGGGTATCGAACAGCGGTGTGGGCAGTTTCTTCCACAGGTGATGAAATATTTCGAGATCCTGCCGGCCGGCATGCAGTATCTTGATGGTTGTGGGATCGTAGATAACCTGGACTAAAGGATCCAGGCTTTCGAGGGAAAGAGGATCGACACTGGCTGCGACTTTACCGTTGCACAGCTGCAGCAGGCAGAATTTCGGATAGTAAGTCTTTTCCCGCATGAACTCGGTATCCATCGCCAGCCACCTGCTGCCGCGAATCAGCTTGCAGAGTTCGTGCAGTTGCGCTTGAGTTTCAACATGGAGTTCCCGCATAGACTGTTCCTTGAATTTGATGGGTCCTGTGCTTGTCTCTGATACGCAGGATACTCCGAAGTCAGCAGAATATCGTGCTCTGCAGTCTCTGAGTAAGTCCATACAGAACCTGTGATAGGACAGCCACTACCCGGGTGGCACGACTATCCGTAAAAGCAGGCATACTCCCTGACACCCCGATTATTACATTGTTGGAGTGTGACTGCTCACCCCCCCATGGATGGTCTGTGGAGAAAGTGTCTTTGGCAGGGATGCCAAAGCCCAAGTCTACAGGGAGGTATTTACGACGTCTTCCGGAACCGATCGCCCGTAGGGTGTGAGTAGATACGTTGGAGTACAAGGTAGTATGATGTAGCTTGTTTATTTGAAACCGGGAGTATTGGGAGCAACGTGGGAAAATTGCTCAACATCTTTGTGGATATCTGTTTGCTGAGGACTGGTCCTCAGGCACTGCCATCATCCTCTTTTCTGCTGCTGGTCTGCGCCTTCCTTGGCTTGATCACTGGCGCACTGGTGGTAGTGGGTACATTCGGCAGTATCATTACTTCCCTGTTCGCCCAGCTGTTGGACCTGCTGATGCTGACGGGGCTGGTGTGGGGTCTGCTTTCGAGCAAGGGATTGATCGAACGATTTATTCAAACCCTGACTGCACTGTTTGGGTGTGGTGTACTGATCAATCTGGTGACCATGCCCCTGCCCACACTGGGTCCGGAGGACGCCACTGGGGCCGAGGTCGCCCCGATAGTTGTACTTCTGTATCTGGTCATCATCATCTGGAGTATCGTGGTAGTGGGGCATATCATGCGCCACGCCCTGAACACCACGCTGCCTGGCGGCATAGTTATCGCATTCGGCTATTTTTTCATGGTGCACTATACCGTGCAGCAGTTGTTCTTTTCCTAGCAATGCATATTCACATACTCGGTATTTGCGGCACCTTCATGGGTGGCATCGCCCTGCTGGCCAGGGCTATGGGCCATGAAGTGAGTGGCTCCGATGCCAATGTCTACCCTCCGATGAGTACTCAGTTGGAAGAAGCTGGTATCAGGTTGCAGGAAGGCTATGAGGCCAGGCATCTGCAACCGGCTCCGGATCGGGTGGTGGTTGGAAATGCGATGTCACGGGGCAATGAGGCAGTGGAGTACATGCTGGATCAGGGGTTGGCCTACACATCCGGCCCCCAATGGCTGGCGGAGCATGTGATTCAGGATCGTTGGGTGCTGGCTGTGGCAGGTACTCACGGAAAAACCAGTACCGCCAGTCTATTGGCCTGGATTCTGGATTTTGCCGGCCTGTCACCCGGTTTCCTGATTGGTGGAGTCCCGAGTAATTTTGGTGTATCCGCCAGACTCGGTGAAACCCCTTTCTTCGTGGTGGAAGCGGACGAGTACGATACCGCCTTCTTCGACAAGCGATCCAAGTTTGTTCATTACCGGCCACGGACGCTGGTGCTTAACAATCTGGAGTTCGATCATGCAGATATTTTCGACGACCTGGTAATGATCCAGCGTCAGTTTCATCACCTGGTGAGAACCGTACCCGGGAGTGGACTCATCGTTGCCCCTGAATCAGACCATGCCATGAATCAGGTACTGGAGATGGGTTGCTGGACACCCCAGGAACGCTTTTCGACATCCGGTACCGGTGCCCGGTGGCGGGTAGTCGACGTGGCTCCGGGTGGTGGTCGTTTCGAACTGCTCTGTTGTAATCAGTCCATGGGGACCGTGTCCTGGGAGTTATCCGGAACCCACAACATTCAAAATGCCCTGGCGGCGGTGGCAGCAGCAAGACATGCCGGGGTACCGCCGAAAGTTTCCGTCGAGGCTCTGTCTGGTTTTCGCAGCGTAAAACGACGTATGGAACTGAAAGGCGAGGTAATGGGAGTTCGGGTCTACGATGATTTTGCTCACCATCCTACCGCCATCGAGACAACACTGGCGGGGTTGAGGGAAAAAATGCCTGAAGCCCGAATTATTGCAATTCTGGAACCCCGGTCCAACACCATGCGCATGGGGTTTCACGGCCAGAAGTTAGCCGCTTCCCTGGCGATAGCAGATCAAGTGTATATTTTTACTCCTCCAGGTCTTGCCTGGAGTGCTGGGGACCAGTTCAATCTTCTGGGAGAGCGGGCAGCTGTGTATGATGACATCGGCGAGATTGTGAGGCGTGTGACTGGCAATGCCCAGTCCGGTGATCAGGTGCTGGTGATGAGTAATGGTGGTTTTGGTGGTATACATCAGCGACTGCTGGATGGGCTTGAGACTGCTGGTACGGCTGGCAAGCTATGAGCAGGGTTGTGGAATTCCTGAAATCTGAATGTTTCAACGGATGGCTGGCAGCTATTCGCGGAGTGGGCCGTTGACCGCTGATGCCCGCCCCATCGCTCTGGCGGTTACCGGTGCCTCCGGTAGCCCCTACAGCCTCAGGCTTCTGGAATGTTTGATCGGTGCGGGTCGGCGTGTATATCTCATGATCTCCAGTGCCGCCCAGGTAGTGGCGCGGATAGAATCCGATATTACTCTGCCGGCCCAACCCGCGGCGGTGGAATCAATGTTGGCAGAGCGTTTTAGTGCTGCTCCAGGTCAATTGCAGGTATTTGGCCGACAACAGTGGACCGCACCGGTAGCCAGTGGTTCGAATGCCCCCGCTGCTATGGTGGTATGTCCCTGCTCTACGGGTACGCTGTCTGCAATCGCCATGGGTGCCAGCGATAATCTGATCGAGAGAGCCGCTGATGTGGTACTCAAAGAGCAACGAAAACTCATACTGGTCATTCGAGAGATGCCTCTGTCACCGGTTCACCTGGAGAATATGTTGAAGTTGTCCCGGTTGGGCGTTCTGATTCTTCCTGCCAGCCCTGGTTTTTATCACCGTCCGCAGCAAGTGGAAGATATGGTGGATTTTGTAGTGGCCCGTATTCTGGATCATCTCTCAGTGGGGCATCACCTGGTGACTCCGTGGGGTGAGCAATAGCACCTGGTCGTCGTAAGAGAGTCGCTGCATCACTGATTCTGATGTATCCCTGATCACTGTCTGAAGTGCTTTTTCAAACCCGGCGCCGGTCGTCGCGGCAAAGGTCAGTAGTCCCAGTATCTTAACCTGGTGCTGTTGAGAAACATTTCCCACCCACAGGGTTTTACCCTCTGGAAGAAGTCGAACGGGGGATGGCCAGAGGCGCAGGATCAGACGCACATCTCCGGGTAAATTTTTTTCCAGTGCGAGTATTTCATGCTGACCGTCGTAAACTTTGGGAAGCACGGGTAATTGCTGCAGTTCGAGTCCTGGGGAAAGGAGTTTGAGCAGATTTTCCGCGCTCAGCATAGAGGACGATTGCCATCCTGCGGTATTCATCGATCGTTCAAACAGGTCCAGGGGACCTGCAAACTGGAGATTGATCGGGAAGTTCCGGGTCCCATGGCTATCCAGTCTCTCGATCGGCAACGCCTCTCCTTTTTTGTTGATCCAGTCCAGTTCCTGCACTATCTCCACCCTTCTGGAAACAGCATAACGTTCCAGATCCCGGTTTTTCCAGAGCCAGTTCTGGGTCAGCATCGCCATCACCAGCAGGACGAGGGCACTAATCGCCAGGCTTCGCCAGCGGGTTTCTATCTTGGTGTGCTGATGGTAGGCGATACCCAGGGCGGTGATCCAGGCAAGGCCGAGAGTGACGCTGCCCAGAATGTCTGAGAACCAGTGTACCCCCAGATAGAGTCTTGAGAACCCAACCGATGTTACGACGGCACCCGCTGATACATAGGGAATCCAGCGCCATTTCGGGCTCAGGGCACGGGCGATAATGATGGCGAGAAATCCATAGACAAGTACCGAAAACAGAGTGTGGCCGCTTGGAAACGAGTAGGAATTCAGTGGAGCAGCCAGTACGTCAGGGCGTGGTATTCTAAGTAGCCATTTCAGAAATGTTGAGCCCGCCAGGTAAAAGGCACTGGCAGAAAGCCAGTAGAGAGCAGTCCGTTGGTGTCCTCGCCATAGCAGGTAAGACAGAATCCCAAGGAAGAGTGTCAGAATGACCAGGGCATCAGCAAGCCAGGTCAGCTTGATCATGAATTCGTCAGCCCAGGGTGTGCGCAGGCTCTGAAGTGTTTGTAACACGGTGTTGTCGAAACCGGCCAGTGCCGTACCCTCGATAACAGCCGTCAACACCAGCGCGAACAGACCGGTGGCAACGATCAACAGAGTCGCAAGAATGGAGAGCCCTTTTGCTTCCGGGTGATTCGGGTCTGCCAGTGCAGATGCCACTTTTCCTGCCCAGGGGTGCAAACGGCTCCAGCGAAACAGGCTCTGAACCATGGGGGTGGTGTGGGGATGGATCAGCGTGAATAGTTTTCGAATGATCCACATTACTATCCAAAGAATTGCCGCGATCAGTAACATGAGAATGACCAGTCGGGCGGCCACTTCTGAGGCCAGTTCCAGGGAGGCACCAAATACCATTCCGGGAAGCAGATAGGCAGGTGCCCAGGCCAGGGCAGAAAGAATGTTGGCCACTAAAAATCGCCAGGTAGGCATGCCCATCATGCCGGCAACAAGAGGAATCACCGCCCTCACAGGGCCGAAGAAACGCCCGAAAGCGACGCTCTTGCCACCGTATTTTTCGAAAAAGGCGATACCTTGGGCCAGGGTGTCGGGATAGCGGACAAACGGCCAGATGGAGGTCAGGCGTGCCTGATAGTGCCGGCCCAACCAGAAACTGAGGCCATCGCCGGTAATCGCTCCTGCAACCGCCCAGCTCATCGCCGACCAGAACTCAATAGCCCCTGCGGCAATCAACGCGCCTATCCCGAACATGATGACGACACCGGGGACAATCAGCCCGACGATGGCCAGTGATTCCGCCATGGCAACCAGGAACACCACAATTCCTGCCCAATAGGGATGAAGTGCAACCCAGTCAAGCAAAGTACTGAAAAACTCCGACATCGGTTACTGGAGAAAAAAGCTCGTTGTGGCGGGGCTCAGCGAATCTCCCTGAAGGCTTCGTCTGCAGCCTGCAGTGTGGTCTCGATTATTTCAGGAGTGTGGCTGCCGGAAACGAAGCCCGCCTCGAAGGCCGAAGGGGCGAAGTAAATCCCCCTGCTGAGCATGGCATGAAAAAACGCCTTGAAACGGGTCTGATCACTGGCGGTGGCCTGGTTAAAATTCGTGACTTCGCTCTCCTCCGTGAAGAAGATACCAAACATGCCACCCACCTGGTTGCTGGTCAGGGGAACCCCGGCTGACTCAGCTCTCGCTACCAGCCCCTGGGCCAGCAGTGCTGTGGAGTTATCGAGGTTACAGAAAAAATCGGGCTCGGCAATCAGTTCGAGGGTGACCAGCCCGGCTGTCATGGCAACCGGGTTACCGGAAAGGGTCCCTGCCTGATAAACAGGTCCGAGGGGAGCGATTTTCTCCATGATCTCCCGCTTGCCGCCAAAAGCACCCACGGGCATTCCACCACCGATGACTTTACCCAGCGTCGTGAGGTCCGGAGTGACACCAAAGAGCCCTTGTGCACCACCCAGAGCAACCCGGAATCCTGTCATCACCTCGTCGAAAATCAGTACGGTTCCATACTCATCACAAACTTGACGTAATGTCCTCAGGAATCCTTCCTGAGGTGGTATGCAGTTCATGTTGCCCGCCACCGGCTCGACGATGACACAGGCAATCTGTTCACCCATTTTCGAAAAGGCTTCGACGACCTGCTCCGGGTTATTGTAGTCAAGAGTGATCGTGTGATTCGCCAGTGCAGCGGGTACACCCGGGGAACTGGGTTCGCCCAGAGTCAAAGCGCCTGAGCCGGCTTTGATCAGCAGTGAGTCTGAATGACCGTGATAGCATCCTTCGAATTTGACGATTGTTTCCCGACCGGTGAAGCCTCTGGCAAGTCGTATGGCACTCATCGTGGCTTCAGTACCTGAACTGACCATGCGAACCATTTCTATGGAGGGCACCAGTTCACATACTCGATTTGCCATCAGGGTTTCGAGTTCGGTGGGGGCGCCGAACGATAACCCTTTTTCTATGACTTTTCCGACGGCTTCAATAACACGAGGGTGGGCGTGCCCCAGGATCATGGGGCCCCACGATCCAACGTAGTCGATATACCGGTTGCCGTCCGGATCGAATATGCAGGGTCCACTGGCATGCTCCACGAAGACAGGGTCACCCCCAACACCTTTGAATGCCCTGACGGGCGAATTGACGCCGCCGGGAATGTGTTGCTTGGCCTGGCTGAATCGTTCCTGGGGGGTGGTCATGTTTTGGATGCCTCCGTACTCGAAAAGAGTCTAGTGAAATTTCCGCAGGCCCTGGGAATGTCTGCCTGTCCAAATATACCCTCTATCGCAGCCAGCATATCAGCCCCTGCCGCGATCAGATATCGCCCATTTTCCGGGGTTATCCCCCCAATGGCAACCGTGGGGATTTTGAGTTCCGCCCTTGCCCGCCTCAATAAACCATGGCTTGCCTGGACCGCCTGGGGCTTGGTGGACGAGGGGAAAAAACGGCCAAAGGCGACATAGTCCGCACCCGCTGCCTGTGCCTGGACCGCCAGTTCGAACTGGTTGTAGCAGGAGACACCAATGATCGATGTTGGCCCCAGGCGTTCTCTGGCCCCCTCGGGATCGTCGTCGTTTCTCCCCAGATGCACCCCGTCGGCCCCGATTTCGGAAGCCAGGTCCACATCGTCGTTGATGATCAGTGGAACGCCAGAATTCTTACACAAAGCCAGCAGGCGGAGAGCCTCCTCCCGTCTTTTCTGTGGATCCCCACTCTTGTCCCGGTACTGTATTACCCGAGCCCCTCCTCCCAATGCCAGGTCAACCTGATTGACTGTCTCTTCTATCGGTTTGGGCAGGGTTTGGGTAATGGCATAGAGGCCGTGGAGTATCATGGCAATCTCCTGAATGCCGCTTCCGGCTCAAAAGGAAAAAAACGGTCAGGCAGCAGCTGTCCTCTGCCCGGGGCATAGCCGTGGGAAAGTGCTTCCCAGGTATACGACTGACCACGGTAGACAGCATCTTCAAGGTCGTATCCCCCTGCAATGAGGGCAGCAATCGAAGACGCCAGTGTGCAACCCGAACCATGATAGCTTTCGGGCAGGCGTGACCAGTTGCTCGAAAGAACCTTCTGGTCGATTTGATACAGCCGATTGGTGACTTCAGGCAAAGACTCATGGGTACCGGTAATGAGCACCGCTCCACAACCGCCATCGAGCAGGTCCTGGGCACATGAATCCAGGTCGCTGCGGCCGGTCAGCCGCCTGGCCTCGGTTGAATTAGGGGTGATCAGCAATGTGCGAGGAAGCAGTTTTTCCAGTATGGCATCGATGAGCTTCTCACTCGCCAGTGCTTTTCCGCCCCCGGCTGCCAGGATCGGGTCCAGAACCACTGGGATATCTGGAACGTCATTTAGAACGGCCGCTACAGTGTTTGCTGTTTCAGCGGTGCCCAGCAAGCCTATCTTGATTGCCCGAACAGTAATATCGTCCAGCAGGGTACGGATCTGAGCCGCGACTGTTTCAGGGGGAAGCGGAATTATCTGCTGGACATTCGTGGTGTCCTGGATGGTTGTGCAGGTCACGGCTGAGGTCGCCCTGCAGCCCATTGCAGCGATGGATTCTATATCCGCCTGCACGCCTGCACCCCCACTGGGGTCATGACCGGAGATTGTGAGTACCATGGATGGTGAGGGTTGCATAGGAGGTGGAGAATTGGGTAGCCCGTATTGGTCTCTATTCTAACTCAATGGTTGTGCGTGTGAGTCCAACTTGATGTAAAATTGGGGGTTGAATCGTCGATTGGTTGGTAAACAGTCCGTGTGTCACTCTCTCCGGTTTCAGTACCCGACTCCCCGTTTTTGAGGTGCGCTATCTTCGATAAGCATGTCTCCACGGCACTACGGTGTGCCCCTGCTGGTTCAGAGGTATGACTTTGATCAACGAAGCCGTGGTCGGAAGGCAAAAACGGCAGTCTTCCCCGGGTAATTTCATGCTTCTGTACAAATCTCGACTACACTTAATCTCGTAATCCATGGCAGAGCATGCTGCTCTGATGAGGAGGGATCATGACTCCGACGTTCAATGATATGGCGGACGTGGCAACTGCGTTTTGCAACCTGATAGAAAACGTAGAAGTAGCAGATTCAAGTTGGTTGCAGGAAATGTCGGCACTCTTGCCCAGGCTGCATGCGGCAGTGGCCGCACTGGGTACGGATAATGTTCGAAATGAGCTTTATATGACCCCCGACCTGGACGCGCGATTCGAACTTTTTGCTCAGTTGCGGGAACTGCTTGGGAGCAGGGATGGTTATTGGATGGAGTTTGATACGACCCATGATGAGCATAACAAGAGCGGTAGTCTGGCGGATGACTTAACCGATATCTATTGTGAGCTCAAACATGGATTAAGATTGATAGACGAGGAGCCTGGTCTGGCTTTTGAAGGTTGGCGCAATGGTTATCGAATGCACTGGGGTAAGCACCTGTTAGATGCAGAGCGTCACCTCTATGAATTGAAAAGCCGAAATCAGCTCTGAGATAAGGGCCGCGGAAAAAAACAATTATCCAGTCTTGCTCGTCTTTTGGTCCAGCTTCTGCGTTGTGGAAAAGGTTGCATGGAACAGCTATGCGCCCCTTTCCACGCCTTGAATCTGAACTAAAATCCAGTGCAATTTCTAGATACTTATTAGTTTCCGCGGCTCTAAGCACTCGACATTTTGCCACTGAGTTCATAGCGGCAGGATGGTTAGAGATACCTAACCGCTAATAGGGTTAAGTGAGGTGGTTTTCCGAATACCCTCTATAGTAGAATGTCGGGCCAATCTTTCTAATGTTCGAGGTGTATCGGAAATGAGTGAATCAGCTGCCCCCCTTTTGACGGATACCGACCTGACCCTGAGTGGATCTGCCGAAGCCAAAATGGCTGAGCTTGTCGGACAGGTTGAAGATGATATCGAAGGGGTTCGAGTCTACGCCACCCCCGGTGGTTGCAGTGGTATCAGTTTTGGAATGACTTTTACCGATCAACTGGGTGGCAATGATAATGTGCTGGCCTTCGAAGGCTTTAATCTGGTTGTTGACAGTGACACCATGCAGTATCTAAAAGGTGTGGAAATAGACTATGTCGATCGTGGCGATGGTGCACCGACATTTGTCTTCAATAATCTGCAGCCGGTGGGTGGTGGCTGTGGTACCTGTGGATCGTCCCAAGGTGGTGGTTGCTCCTGAAGTATCGGATCTGAGCCTGATTTGATCCCCCCAAACCTGATACACCTTCAATGCAGGGGCCACGGAAAAAGGGAAATTCCCTGGCTTGGTGTTCTTTTGGCCTGGTTTCAGTATTGCGGAAAGGGATGCATCCCTTTTGCATCCTCGGGTTCGTTAACGGTGCATTCATGCACCACTTCTCACGCCTAGAATCCGAATCTGAACCAGAACCAGCGCAGTTTTGAGACGTTGGTTCATTACCGAGATTTTGACAGCTACGGATGTCTCCGTAGTCGCTGCCTTGATGAAATCCCCGATTCTGCGGGTTTTTTTGTGCGCCAATACCGTGGAATCGAAATCTGGGATCTTCCTCTTTCGAAAGACACACCGTATTATTATTGCCGATTTAGCGCCAGTTACCGGCGCTCATCATCAACACAGGAATAGCTATGGTCAGGGTCGGAATCGTGGGGGGGACGGGCTACACCGGTGTGGAGTTGCTGCGTCTGCTGGCAGGGCATCCCGGTGTGGAGTTATCGGTTATCACCTCCAGGGGTGAAGCGGGTAAACCTGTGGCGGATCTCTTCCCCAACTTGAGGGGGCATGTCAACCTCGCTTTCTCAGCACCGGATTCACAAGCACTTGCGGCATGCGACCTGGTTTTCTTTGCCACGCCCAACGGTACGGCGATGAAAATGGTCCCTGGGTTGTTGGATGCCGGGGTGCGGATTGTCGATCTGGCAGCAGATTTTCGAATTAAGGATCCGGATCTCTGGGAACAGTGGTACGGTATGGAGCATGCTTGTCCGGAGGTTATCGACGAAGCTGTTTACGGGCTTCCCGAGATGAATCGCGAAGCGGTGAAATCCGCCAGGTTGGTCGCCAATCCTGGTTGCTACCCAACGGCAGTTACGCTGGGCTTACTACCGTTGATCGAGCAGGGGGTTATAGCCAGCGAGGGATTGATTGCAGACTGTAAATCGGGCGTCAGCGGTGCGGGGCGGGGCGCCAGTGTTGCCATGCTGATGGGGGAAGTGGGGGAGAGTTTCAAGGCCTATGGTGTACCGGGACACAGGCATTTGCCCGAAATAAGACAGAATCTTTCGATTGCCGCCGGGCGTCAGGCCGGTTTGACATTTGTACCCCATCTGCTGCCCATCATACGGGGTATCCATGCCACCCTCTATGGGCAGCTACAAAAAGAGGTGGACCTGCAGGAACTGTTTGAAACCCGCTATAAGGATGAACCTTTCGTGGACGTTCTTCCAAGTGGTGCCCATCCCGAGACTCGCAGCGTAAAATCTGTGAATGATTGCAGGATTGCCGTTCATCGGCCCCAGAACGATAACGTGATCGTTGTATTATCGGTAATCGATAATCTGGTCAAGGGTGCGGCAGGGCAGGCCATTCAGAACATGAATCTGATGTTCGGGTTCCAGGAGAAGGACGGTTTGAATGCAGTGGCACTGCTGCCTTGATTCGGTGCTTTAGCCGATGGGAATCTGTGGGACCGCAGTGCGGGCGCCCCGGTATCCATCAGTTATGTTGCGCTACTTCCTATACAGGTGGAAAAGCCTGTTGTATCTGTCACACTCAAGTTGACATAGTACCTGGAGTACCAGGATGGTGAACCCATGAAATACACTACCCCCAAAATTGTGCAGCCCGGCAGTCAACGCGTTTGGCCGTGGGTGGTATTGGTGATCCTACTGATAGCAGGAGTCGGCTGGTATGCATTCGAGTTTGGTCGTGAGCGCCAGGGGGGATCACTCGCAGTATTGGAAGACCGTATCACTCAACAGCGTGTTCAGATTGAATCTCTGGAAGAGGAGCGTGAGAGTCTGCTGGAGAAAATGACCGCTCTCGAACAGGCGGAAAATATCAGCCGGGAAGCGATGGGGCAGGTCCGAAAAGATCTGGCCGTCTATCAGAAAGAACGGGCTGGACTGGAGGAGGAGTTGACCCTGCTGCGCAGCATGGTCTCGGACACGGATGGTCCGGCGGTTATCCGGATACAGCAGTTCAAGCTGGTGCGTGCAAAGGAAGCGCGGACCTATCGTTACCGTTTCGCGATTACCCAGACAAACAATAAGAAAGAAGTGGCTACCGGATCTATTTTCATCGCGTTGGATGGTCTTCGTGACGGGCAACCCCACTGGCTGCCGCTCAGGGATATAACAGAGGACAATGTTGAGCGTTTAAAGATGCGTTTTAAACATTTTCAGGATGTGGAAGGTTTGATTCGACTGCCGGAAAACTTCGAGCCGAAGAAGCTGATCGTAGAGATTAAACCCAACGGTAACAAACTGGCTCCCGTAAAACAGCTTTTTGACTGGGCAGTGGCCAGCAGGGGGAATTCATGATGGGACGATTAAAGAGATTCAAGCCACCGAAAATCGTCACCGTGATAGGTATCGGAAGTACCATCAACGGAGACTTGTGTTTTTCTGGTGGCCTGCATGTGGATGGGGTCATCCACGGCAATGTAATGGCGGATGATGATCCGGGTGCAGCCCTGATTCTCAGTGAGCAGGGTGTGGTGGAGGGAGATGTGAACGTTCCCAACGTGATTCTGAACGGCAATGTGGTCGGAGATGTTCACTCAAGTAATCGTGTTGAACTGGCGCCCAATGCCAGGGTGACGGGTACCCTTTATTACAAGTTGTTGGAAATGGCGATGGGGGCCGAAGTCAATGGCCAGTTGATTTCGTCAGATGATCCGGCTCCAACCCCGGTAGAGCCCCGGAAAGCGGTAAAATCGTTAGAAGCGGAAGAGGGGGAGAAGGCGGTGAAACCGGTCAAGCCTTCGGAAACTGGCGCGATTCGTTCCGAAGCAGGCGTGGGTATCAAACCTGCAGGGACTGATGCCCGTGACCTGGATTTGCCTAAAAGTTGACTGAATTGGTCAGAATTACGATAATGTTTGGCCATATGGGGTCAGCATCATGGTTGTCCCTTCTGTCATAACTTTGGGAGATATACAATGACAGTTGCAGAAGTTGAGCAGGAAAGCCCGTTGATCTTTACCTCCGCGGCTGCCTCGAAGGTCTCGGCCTTGATGAAGGAAGAGGGCAACGATGAATTAATGTTGAGGGTTTATGTTCAGGGGGGCGGCTGTTCTGGTTTTCAGTACGGTTTCTCCTTTGATGATAAGGAAAACGATGGTGATACGCGGGTAGAGACAGATGGGGTGACGCTGTTGATCGACCCGATGAGTATCCAGTATCTCATGGGTGCAGAAGTCGATTACACGGAAGGCTTGCAGGGCGCACAGTTCGTGATTCGCAATCCCAATGCCTCCACGACCTGCGGTTGTGGTTCCTCTTTTTCCACCTGAGAAAAACAAAGGCCGGGTACAACCTCTGTATCCGGCCTTGCTCTATCTGTTACTGGATCCCCGGTTAATCCACCGCCGCAACCATCGTGCGGGACATCTTGTCGAGTTTGGTCAAAAGTGGAGCGCTCTTTGCGTTGAAGTCATTCCGATACTTCTTTTGAATGGGAGAAGCCGGGGGTAATTTGACGGTCAATGGGTTGCGGTGAACACCGTTGATTCTGAACTCATAGTGGAGGTGGGGGCCTGTTGCCACGCCGCTTCTGCCCACATAGCCAATGACATCTCCCTGGCGAACCCTTGAGCCTTTCTTGACGCTGGGGCGAAATTTGGACATGTGTGCGTACAACGTGGTGTTTTTCTGGCCATGCTGGATGATTACCGTCCTGCCATAACCCCCTTTGCGGCCACGGAATACGACTTTCCCGTCGCCGGCAGCTTTTATTGGCGTGCCAGTGGCAGCGGCATAGTCCACGCCTCGATGGGGGCGTTTCTTACCCAGTACCGGATGCCAGCGCGCTTTGGTGAACCGGGAGGATATGCGTCGAAAATCAACGGGAGCGCGAAGAAAGGCTTTCTGCATGCTCTTGCCGTCCGGTGAAAAGTAGCTGCTGTGGCCTTTCTCATCTTCATAGCGTATGGCCCGGAATACGCGGCCTTGATTGACGAATTCTGCGGCCAGAATCGGTCCGTCCCGATACTTCTGGCCCCCCAGGAAATCTTCTTCGTAAATCAGGCTGAAACTGTCCCCGGTTCTGATTTCCAGAGCGAAATCCACATCCCAGCCAAAGATGCTGGCCAGTTCCATGATGACGGAGTCCGACAGGCCTACCCGTTGCGCACTTTCGTAAAGTGAATCGATGATGGTTCCGCTTGCCTGGGTTGTGCGCTGTATGAGACCTCTTTCTATCCGGGCAAGTTTGAAACCATTCTCATCAGGCACGATTCGTACGCTGAGGATGGGGCTTTTCTGGTGAATCAGCTCCAGCAGGTTTCCTTCGTCGTCCAGTTTGAATTTCAGGGTTTCACCGGGCTTGATGTGTGCCAGCTCTTTCGCTTCATTGCTGCTGTTGACAATTCGATGCAGGAGGCGGGCAGAGAGGTCGTGTCTGGAGAAGATTCTGGCCAGTGAGTCCCCCGCTTTCACCTTCTTGACCTTCCAGGTGGTCGTTATTTCCTCGGGGACCGGTAATGCGGCTGGTTCTTGCTCATCGGCGATTTGCGCAGCCGTTCGGGGAAGCGCTTGTTCAGCCGCGGGGAGAGTCTCGTTCTCGGCAGGAACTGTGGCCTCTGCTTCAGCTGCACTTATCTGATCGGGTGCTTGCTCGGGCGCTCTCGGGGCTTTCGGTGAGTCTGGGCGTTGGTTAGGTGTGATGGATGCAGTATCCGGCACGAGATCGGGTTCAGCGGAGGCTGGAACCGGGTTTGCCGTCGCTGTTTCTGAGGGTTGAATCCCGAGGTTTGGCGCTGATGCGCCTGCCTTTTGGGGGGCATCACTTTTGATGTTCACCGGAAGCGCCAGTGGAATCGTGCGGGATGTGGTCTGTGTTGCCGGCTGATTGCTCTGGGCCGGTGATTCAGTAGGTTGAGATCCAGGCGCAGTCGTATGCCCGGTGTCGAAAGCCTGCCATGCTGTGTACAGTGAAATCGAACAGACAGCCATGCCTGCCAGTAAGGCCAGACCCTTTCGGCGCCGGCTTTTTCGCATACGATCTTTCACTTGGATGGTTGATTTGTAGTCGTTTAGCATGATTCGATGCTAATTAGTGGAAATGCCAGCAATTATCACCTAAAACGCTAAGAATTCCCAGGGGTTTTTTTTACATTTGAGTGGGAGTGCACAGGGGCGTCACTTCTGGGTACATTATGTGCGGGTTTTCCTTATGCCTGGTCATCCTGTAATCTTGGCGCCCCAGGAACTTACAGAGCAAAAAGAGGTGGGTTATGACGTCAGTTGTCGAGACTATGGAGATCATTCGGCGGGGATCCGATGAAATACTCCTGGAAAAGGATCTCGTCAGTAAGTTGGAGCGTAACAGGCCACTGAGGATCAAAGCCGGTTTTGATCCCACGGCTCCTGATTTACACCTGGGACACACTGTTTTGGTCAATAAGCTTCGTCAATTCCAGGATCTTGGGCATGAGGTCATTTTCCTGATTGGGGATTTTACCGGCATGATCGGCGACCCCACGGGTAAGAACGTGACACGTAAGCCTCTTTCCCGAGAGGAGATACTGGAGAATGCAAAGACTTACGAAGCCCAGATATTCAAGATCCTGGACCCGGACAAGACCCGGGTGGAGTTCAATTCCAGATGGATGGGGAAAATGAATGCCGCGGACCTGATTCAGCTGGCGGCCAGGCACACGGTGGCCAGGATGCTGGAGCGGGACGATTTCAGCAAGCGATATAAAGGGGGGCAACCTATCGCGATCCACGAGTTTCTCTATCCCCTGGTTCAAGGTTACGACTCCGTCGCGCTCGAGGCTGATGTTGAACTGGGCGGTACGGATCAGAAATTCAATCTTCTCGTCGGTCGACAACTCCAGGAGATCTATGGGCAGGAGCCCCAGGTGGTACAGACCATGCCAATTCTTGAAGGGCTGGATGGTGTACAGAAAATGTCCAAGTCGCTGAACAACTATATAGGTATAGATGACAAGCCCGACGATATGTTCGGCAAGATAATGTCAATTTCGGATGATCTCATGTGGCGCTATCTGGAGTTGCTCAGTTTCAAGCCGATGCAGGAAATAAAGGCTCTGGAGGAGCAGATTTCCCAGGGCATGAACCCACGGGATGTCAAGGTCTCCCTGGCCCAGGAGATCATCGAGCGCTTTCATGATCGCGAAGCAGCGGTCAAGGCAAACGAAAATTTTGTAGCCCGCTTCAGAAAGGGGGCCATACCAGATGAAATGCCCGAAGTAACCCTGGATTCAGGTGTTGACGGTCTTCCGATCGCCAATGTGCTGAAGGGGGCTGGCCTGGTCAAGGGTACGTCTGAAGGGATGCGTATGGTGCGGCAGGGTGCCGTGAAAATAGACGGAGCCAAGGTCGAGGCCCCCAACTACCTGTGTAAACCAGGGTCACGGGCGGTCTACCAGGTAGGCAAGCGTCGATTTGCGCGGGTGGAGTTGTTGGTGGTTTAGAAATAAAGCTTGACGGTGGGTAATTAGTGGGTAGAATACGCTGCTCGCTTGTACGCAGAGAGCTTTG
>JAAELC010000395.1 GCA_024227135.1 Gammaproteobacteria bacterium | reverse complement strand
GATAGTCGCGGAGGTTGGGCCAGTCGTCTTCTCAATCTTTAACGTCCTCCATAGAGTCTATATAGTAAGCATGGCGAAGAGATCTGATTCGTATTTAGGGTTTCTGATTTGCTTGAGGACACCGTAGAAAAATTGTGACTTGGTGAGCGAGTCGTACGGGGAACCCCTCATGCCTTTGCCATTGAACACCTTGTGGTGTGGCCAAGCCACAGTGGCTTCCTTGCAGTTGTGGGCGAGCATGTCCCGTCCCAATAACTTATTGCCCTTACCTCCTTTCTTCTTCTTTTGTGCTGTGGGTTTGGCTGGGGATGTATCGCTGTCTGATGTTGTTGTTGACGTATCCCAGTCGGTATCTGATTCCTCCGTTGCTCTCTTGTTTGCCAGCCCCATCTTTTTCAGCTCTTTTGTGAGGGTACGGTCTGCTGTAGACGGTGGCTCCTTGACCGAGGCTGCCTTCTTCTTGGCGCCGCCCTGTGCCGCTCCGGATGCTATCGTGTTCTCGATCACCGACATACGTTGTTGGATAGGATCGAGCGAGGCATGCATCGAGGCTGATGTAGCCACTATATTCTCCTCTATTTCGGTCAGGCGCTGTTGCCAGGGCTGTAACGCAGCCTCGATGGCGTTGGTGATGGCGGACTTGATTGTGGCTGTGTCCGTGTTGCTCTGCTGTGTCGGGGGCGCCGCTGGTGTTTGTATGCTGCCTGCCCCTTGTCCCCACGCCTGGGGGTTTGTTAGTTGAGCTGGTGCGTACATGCCCTGGTGTGCCGAGGTGTGTGGGAGAACGGGCGGACCCCCTGATGCCGTGACGTAAATGCGAGGCTGGGTATTGACCCAGGTAGCCCCTGCGGCTGGTAGCGTATATGTAGCGCTTAGGGGGGCGAATGGCGGTACTGGGGTGTGCAGCTGTGGGATGTACGTGTTGCCTGCTGTCCCCGATGTGTAAGTGGTTGTTGATGTGGTAGGTACCGGGACCGTGGGGGCGCCTGACATGGCCTGCACACCTGCTACAGCCGGCCCTTGGGGTAGGGTGGCCCCTATTACTATGGGCGTATCTTCCGTACTGCCTGTGTGTGCGTTTAACAGGGCATTCTGTCTGGCAGCCTTGTAGAGGGAGCACTGGTTACCTACCGGCCGGTGATGTTTTACTTGACAGTAAGAGCACAGTGCAACCTTGTTTTTCTTATTGCCCATTTTGTGCAAGTCCAGGGAAACCTCACAGTGATCGTGCCGTGACACTTTCCTTAGTATCATTTGAAACAGTACAATTTTGACAGTTACAGTGTATTTATCTCGCTCCTAAACGAAACTTGGTAATAGTCCAAACACTTAGTCGTATCCGTAACAGAATTTATTCAGATCG
>JAAELC010000394.1 GCA_024227135.1 Gammaproteobacteria bacterium | reverse complement strand
TTGAAAGGTGTCAAAATAGTAAATAAAAATTTGGTTTGCTTATTAATAACTGAATATCTGCAGGGATTTTTTGGAGAATAAGTTTATCTGTACTATGCAGCTGTCGCAATTACCTATCCATCAAATAGCGCCTGAACTGAAAAAAGTACTCATCAAAAGTTCAGCAGTACTCGCTGCTCCGCCCGGATCGGGGAAGACTACCCATATTCCTTTGATGCTCCGAGATGAACCATGGCTGGCAGACCGGAAGATTATCATTCTGGAACCCCGGCGGCTGGCAACAAGAGCGGCGGCTTCCAGAATGGCCTCATTAGTAGGCGAAAAAGTCGGCCAGACCGTAGGCTACCAGATTCGTTTTGACCGGCAAATCTCCCTGGCCACACGTATTGAGGTGGTAACCGAGGGAATACTAACCCGCCGGATACAGAAAGATCCTGATTTGAGCGATGTGGGCCTTATCATTTTTGACGAGTTTCACGAACGATCTGTTCATGCCGATCTTGCCCTGGCGCTTTGTCTGGACTTGTGCCAGCTCAAGGAGGATTTGCGCCTGCTGATCATGTCGGCAACCCTTGATACTGCCCCCATTGCCAAACTGCTTGGTGACGTTCCCGTTATAACCGGTGAAGGACAGAGCCATGAGGTCAGGGTTGAGTATCTGGAGAGAGAAATACCGGGGAGGATCGCAGAGATTACCGCAAGAGGAGTACAGCGGGTTGTTGAGGAACAAAAGGGCGATGTTCTTGTTTTTCTACCCGGCACTGGCGAGATTAAAGAGGTTCATCGTAGGCTCAAGAGTGATCCATCCTTCCACGATATTCTTATATCTCCTCTTTTCGGTGATCTTTCCCAAAGAGACCAGGATCGTGCTATTCTCCCTGATCCTGTTGGTAGGCGGCGGGTGATTTTATCAACTTCCATTGCTGAAACCAGTCTCACAATTGAAGGAGTCGAGTGTGTCGTGGATAGCGGCTGGACTCGACAACCTCGTTTCGACCCCGGCAACGGGCTGAGCAAATTGACCACGGTACGTGTTTCCAAGGCAGCTGCAAGGCAACGTGCAGGCAGGGCAGGGCGTCTTGGTCCGGGTTATTGTTTACGGCTTTGGAACAAGGGAGTGCATCATGGCCTTCTTCCCTATCATTCTCCGGAGATTTTAAGCGTCGATCTGGCAAGTCTTGCTTTGGAGCTGGCAATGTGGGGGATCTCGGAGCCCCTGGAGCTTCGCTGGCTAGACCCACCACGCTCCGGACCTTACAACAAGGCATGTGAAGTGCTCAGATCTATCGAGGCAATCGATGTATCGGGCAGAATTACCGACAAAGGAAAGCAGCTTTCTGCTCTACCCATTCACCCTCGTCTCGGCCATATGCTCCTGATGGCAAAGAAAGCAGGACAAGCTCCGCTGGCCTGTGATATTGCCGCCATTTTATCGGAGCGCGATATAATAAAAAGAGATGGACGAATCCCTTCTGCTGAGTTGCGATTACGGCAAGGCTTACTTGAGCTGTGGCGCAGAAAAGGTGCGGATGCGGTTGGACGTGAGGGAGGAGACCCTGCAATATGCCGCCGTGTCGACCGGGCATCCCGTCAATGGCAGCGTATTATTACATGTGAAAACGGTCCACGCAGGGAGGATGAAATCGGCAACCTTCTGGTATACGCTTATCCCGATCGTGTTGCCCGCCGTCGGCAAATGCAGCGGGAGCGGGGACGATACCTTTTATCCACAGGGCGTGGGGCTGTTCTTCCTCCTGCTGATCTGTTGGCTTCCTGCGAATACCTGGTAGTGGCCCAATTGGATGCAGGGGTTACCGAGGGCAGGATTTTTCTGGCAGAGCCTGTGGATTTTTCCGACCTGAAACGACACCATGCTGATTTGCTGTTGGAAAGCAGGCAGGTATACTGGGACGATTCCTCTGCCAGGGTGGTTTCTACGTGTCGCCTTGGTTTGGGAAAGATTGTGGTGGAAGAAAAGCCATTATCCGATGCGGATCCAGAGAAAATACGTCTGGCCATGATGGAGGGAATCAGGAGGAGGGGGGTAAAGTGCCTGCCGTGGAACCGGGAAGCACGTGAACTCCAGACTCGAATTAATTGTCTACGTCAGTGGCAGCCAGCAAGGGAATGGCCGGACTTGAGTGATGAGCGGCTGATCAGCGACTTATCCTGGTTAGAACCCTATCTGGATGGTATCAGTCGATTTCAACAGCTCAATACAGTTGACCTTATAGAGATATTTAAAGCCATACTGGGATGGGAGAAGCAGCAGAGGCTTGCAAAGGATGCACCGAGAACTATAATTGTTCCCAGCGGTTCGAATATTCGTATCGAATACGATAAAGATAAGCCACCTGTTCTGGCTGTACGCATCCAGGAAATGTTCGGGCAAGTGGATACTCCTGCCATTTGCGGAGGTAAGGTAGGGCTACTTCTGCACCTACTCTCCCCGGCACGACGTCCAGTGCAGATTACCTCCGATCTTGCCGGGTTTTGGCAGCGCAGTTACCCTGAGATAAAAAAAGAACTTAAAGGCCGCTATCCGAAACATTATTGGCCGGACGATCCTTTGAAGGCTGAGGCCAGGAGAGGAGTCAAAAGGAAAACGTAACTATTCAGCTGCACTCCATCTTCGCCCATGTAGG
>JAAELC010000393.1 GCA_024227135.1 Gammaproteobacteria bacterium | reverse complement strand
TTTCAAGACAAAGTCAGAAGATGCCCCCCGACGGCGGGAGGCCTGGCGGACGGATCGGTTTCCGTCCGCATAGAAGATCCAGACACCCACTCGTCTGGTGGCCTGTTTTCGTCGCCGCAATTCCCTGCCGGCACAACTCACAAGTTCTGCAAGCCTCCCCTGCACCAATTTTTCATCATTGGTCTCTTCGATAAAATCATATTCGAAAGACACCGGAGCAGTGTCTTCCCTGCCGATGGTAACAGCGCTTCGATCAACTCCGTGACTGACATCATAGAGGAAATCACTCCGCCGACCGAAAGGAACCATCAACTGCTGCCGGTTAAGGAGTGCAAGCTGACCGATTTTACGAATATTGAACTCACCCAACCTGTCCACCTCGCGTCGTTGAAGGCCCGGTAAAAGTGACAGCGGCAATGGCGCCAAAAATGGTGCTTCTTCTCCGGCGGTAACAATATACTCCCCCACGGGTTTCACCAGCCGGGAGGCCACCTTGGAAACAAGCTTGTTGGAGGCCAGGGTCCAGATGGGATCAAGCCCCAGCTCGCCACGCACATCCTTCCGTACCCGCCAGCCCACATCGGGCGCCGGCCCGAAAAGTCGATGGGTTCCAGTGACATCGACAAAAAGATGGCCATCGGCCAGGCCATGTTCAATGCAGGGAGAGTATCGTTTAACTTTACCAAGAAAGGTTTGCATAGCCCGTTGATACACCCCAGGTCGTGGTGGCAAGACGATAGCGTCTCCACAGAGTCGACTGGCCTGATGCAGCCTCATCCCTTTCTGCACTCCACATTGAAATGCCTCCTCACTCATATCATAGACCACTGCCCTTACACCTTGACATGCCCTTATAATCACGGGCTTTTCCCGTATAGTGCAATCCTCTGCACGTTCTACGGCAACGGCAAAATCAGCGACGTTAAAATGGAGAATCGATCTTTCCAGATTCATAGGGCCACACAGACGACGACAGACCGTCACTCCTCAATAATCTTCATGAACAGTTTGGCATTTCGGGGAGCCTGGGCACGTACATGGTTGTTAAAAAAAACCACCCCCTTTTCAGCACAAAAAGACATTTTTCGCGTATAGGCCTCATGAAATTCTTCAAGCTCCAAAGAAGTGTAATCGTAATCAAACT
>JAAELC010000392.1 GCA_024227135.1 Gammaproteobacteria bacterium | reverse complement strand
TCCCTTGTCGTGCCGGGGTTCTGGAGATTGCTTCGTGCCTCTTGAAGAACTTAACCTGCAGTTCCTCGTCGATTGGTGACCGCGCAGCGGGGTGAGTGGCTCGCAATGACGACTATTTGGCTTAAGTAAGTGCCGTATTCAAGGTTTGGGTTGCCCGATGTCTGATCGGGGAAAACCGCAGACCCCGGTCCAAGAGGTCAATCAGGCACTTTAATGACCAGTACCGGTATATGGCTTCGCCGTACAACTCGTTGAGCCGTGTCACCGATTAAACCGCCTTTGAGGACACCGTGTCCATGTTTGCCGATGACGATTAAATCGTAGTCCTCTTTCTTGGCCTTGTTCAATATCACTTCCACGGGTTCGCCCATTTCCACTGCGATGTTATAGGTTACGAATGCATCGTCGATGTCGTCATGATCCGATAAGGCGCTCTGGCAGAATTCCTCCACACTGTCGACGATGTTGACGTCTTGTCGTCTACGATGCAGAAGCAGATTGCGGGCCTCCTGCAGGTCGCGATTTTTGATTTCGTCCCACAGTGGTTTATCGATGTAACCGACCAGGTGTTTTTCAAAATCATGGGCTTCGACTATGTGTAGAACGGTAAGCTGAGCATCGTCCCGATGGGCAAGGCTTGCGGCATAAGGAAAAGCATAGCGGCCCGTTTCGGAGAGGTCAGTGGTGTAGAGGATCTTGGTGTATCTAATTTCGGGTACTTTGCTTTCCTTTTTCATTTCTGATTATCCTGCTTAACTACGCTATGAAGCCTGAATCGATCTCAGAATCTTCAGTTGAACCCGGAATGCTTTAATTCCAGATGCCAACTTCCTGTTTACCCACTCTGCTTCCTTTATTCCGACTCTGAATCTTAACTTCTTGACCGGGAGATAGATTGGCTGCACTGCTATTTCCCGACCAAATGGCTCGTATGATTCAGAATGGATTAGAGAACAAATTGCCCGTCAGGCCGATTTCTCCTTTTTAAAGTACTTGATCCAGATCCCGCTGAGCATGTAGGAGTAGGCCCAGGTGGCAAAAAACACCAGTACAAAAACAATGGCGATATCCCGAGGAGTCCCATTAAGGGAGAACTCCGGCACGTAGCCGAATATGAAGGGCGCCAGATAGAGAAACTTGGCGAACTTGAAAGCGGTGAATGCCGTCTTCCACATGTTGGCCTTGGCGATTGTTGCCCCTGCGAACGCCGCGATACAGACTGGTGGCGTGATGTTGGAGTCCTGGGACAACCAGTAGACGATCATGTGGGCGGCCAGTTCGTTTACCCCGAGGTGGGTCAGAGCGGGGACAGCCACAACCGCTGTAATCAGATAGGCTGCGGTTACCGGGACACCCATGCCGAGTACCAGGGATGCCAGGGCAATCAAAAGAATCGTCAGAAACAGTTTGCCGTCTGCAAGTTCGATGACGATGTCGGCAAATGTCAGAATAAGTCCGCTATAGGTCAGTACACCGATGATAATGCCGATAACACCAATGGTAGCACCGATTTTCAGGCTGCTTTCCGCACCATCGCGGGAAGCTTCGAGAAACTCCTTCGGTCCTATACGCGTATCTTTTCTAAACCAGCTGATAACAATGCAGGTGACCAGGCCAAGAATGGCCGAATAGCCAGGAGAATAGCCCATCAACATGAAAGCTGTGATTACTGCCAGAGGAAGGATATAGAACCACTCCCGCTTGAGGATCTCTGTTGCTGTCTCCTTGCTTCTTTCACCGACGATATTGTTCTTTTTGGCTTCGTAGTGAACCATGACGAACACGCTGAAAAAATACATTAGGGCGGGAAAGATGGCGACCAGCATGATCTGGGAATAAGGTAGCCCTGTCAGTTCCGCCATGATAAAGCCACCGGCACCCATGATGGGGGGCATAAACATGCCTCCGAGGGAGGCTGCCGGCTCAATTCCGCCTGCCACGTGAGGTTTGAATCCAGCCTTTTTCATCATCGGGATGGTAAATGCACCGGTAGAAACCGTATTGGCAATGGCACTGCCCGAGATGGAACCGAACAAGCCACTGGCGATAACAGAGACCTTTCCGGGGCCGCCAATCTTATGGCCAACGGCGGCAAGGGGAAAATCGATAAAGAAACGTTCTGCCCCGCACTTTGCCAGAAATGCGCCAAAAATAACGAACAAGACCACATAGGTGGCAAGCACGTTCGCCATGATGCCGAATATGCCGTCACTTTTATAGAAAATGCTGGTACAAAGATCCGGGAAGGTGTCGCCGGCGTGGGAAATCAGATCGGGCATGTGTTCACCGTACACGCCGAACAACAACATGATGGTACCGATGATAACGAATACCGTACCTACTACCCGCCGTGCCAGCTCAACACCAATCAGGACACCAACCATGGCAATGATCTTGTCCGTTTCCGTCTCGATCCCCGCACGGTAGGCGATGACTTCAAAATTGATGATCCAGTAGCCTATGGTGACGATGGAGGCCAGTATAAGCAGGTAATCGACGAATCTACCGATCGTGCTCTTTGATTTATAGAGTAGGAACACCAGAATGTAAGTGATGATAACGTAGATACCGCGGTGATACTGGGTTGCCGTGGGCTCGATAACCGCGGCATAGGAGTAGAACAGCACCAGTGCCAACGATAATCCGTCGAACACCCATTTTTCTGCTCGATTGAGATTCTTATACATGCGTCCACCCTCTTATCATCGTTTATTCTGTATGGGTATCTACTCACCCTGCATGGGTGATATGTTCCGGAAAATGTCGTAAATACCTCCCTGTAGACTTGGCTTTGGCATCCCTGCCGAAGACACTTCCTCCACAGGCCACCCATGGGGGGTAGTCTCCGGGGGGTGAGCAGTTACCTGCGTGGATCGAAAAAACGAGGCCACTGAGGCCCCGCTCGCTGGTTGTGGTTGCTGGATTAAAGCATTCCTTTCTCTTTCCAGAATCGCTCTGCGCCAGGATGCAATGGAGTGACAATGCCATTGACACCAGTTTTGATGGCCATCTCTTTGAAGGTTTTCTTCTGTGCTTTCATATAGGCCAGACCTTCATCGGTGTAGACCTTGGAAAGCATGTCATAAACGATATCGGCTGATACTTTGGCGTTGGCGACCCACAATGCCGAATCCTGGAAGGATGGGGTTTCGGTTTCTACGCCCTTGTAAGTACCGGCTGGAACGGAAAGTTTGGAAAAATAGGGGTAGGAGTCAAAGAAACCGGTGCTGCCGGCATCTTTACCCAAATTGACGAGTTCGATGTCGTTGGTCTGTGCAGCCATGATAACGGCACCGCTGGGGAAGGCGGTAAACAGCCAGAAGGCGTCGAGTTGATTGTTACCGAACGCAGCTGCGGCGTCGTTATACCCCATGGCATTTCGTTCGACCTTGTCCCATACACCCATATGGGTGAAAAACAGCTCGCAGTTGGCAAACGCACCAGAACCTGCGTTACCCACACCCACTTTTTTACCGGCCAGATCTGCGGTGCTCTTGATACCGGATCCCTTGCGCACTACCAGCTGGGCAGGTGCGCCGTACAGGTAGGATACTGCCATGACACTGTTATATTTATTCGGGTCGTTTTTAAGCCTTCCCTCACGTCCTAGGTATACATGCCCGGAATAAACTACACCGAAGTGCATCTTACCCTTGTTGACTTTCCGGAGATTTTCCACCGATCCGGCGGACGATTGCGCCTTGACCCTGTAGTCTTTGGATTCTTTGATTGGGTCATAGGTTTGAATGGAATTGGCCACGACTTGAAAGGTACCTCCAGCGGGGCCACCACCGAATACGATACGCTTTGCCGCCAGGGATGTGGCTGGGAGAGCAACAGCTGTTGCCAATAGCGCCACACCGGCGATTAAGGAACTTGGTTTCATCTTCATTCAGCAATCTCCTGATTTGGTTATATTATTTTGAGTTTCTGTTCTATTAGGCCGCGGTCATGCCGATCAGTTAAGAGAACCCGCCAAACCGTGCTTTTGGAAAAACAGGGTTATGCAGACTTCGCTAATTCAGTGTTTTGCCATCCTGGCCCACTACTTCGGCAAAAAAAGAAAAAAACCGGTGCAAGCTACGAAGAGGGAATCATAAAACCCCGTAAAAAACATGGGATTTACTGGCGGCCTCTTTATTATCCGGATAATGATTCCTTTGCGGCATTTCCTTCCTGTGCGGTTATTTAACCGTTTTGTGACGATAACCTAAATCGAATTTGCTTACCATACTATAGAACGGATTTTGTCTAACTGGGGTTGGGCAGCCGAGTTCATTGAATCTTGTGCAGCATATCAGTCAGAAGAAGATGAGTCCCTTTAGAAAGCGGGGGGAGGCTATCCAGTGAGTGTTAGGGCCGCGGAAAAAATGAATCATTCCATCCTTCTGGTCTCTTACCTCAGCTATCACTACCGGCATCCTGCCTCGCGTGAATCTAGTCCATCCATGGACGTCGTCTGCGTTGCAGATTCAGTAGCATAATCAATGATATGCGCTTTCATCTGCGCCTTGAATCTGAGCTGATATCCTGCGCATTATGGAACGATACATATTATCCGAGGCCCTTAACCGGGAGGCGCGACTTAGACCCTCCCCCGCAGCACTTTGGCTGGGCAGCTGACACGAGGGAGATACCGCCGAATACGGCTGTATGCTTAACGCGATCAAGGACCGGTGGACTGCAGTGGGGGCAAATGGTGTGTCTGGCTGAAAGCAAATCGATGGTATGCATTTTTAGATGAGGGGATGCCCGGGGAGGAACAGACGGAATCTGTTACAATTAGCGTTTTTTTACAGAAGTCTGCGCCGGAGTGATAACAGCATGTCAGAACAAGCGATTAAGCCGGGAAAGTTTGTTTCCCTGACCTACACTATTGCTGACTCAGACGGTAACCTTCTGGAGCAGAACGATATTCCAGTCAGTTATATCCATGGCGGAGAGACCGAATTGATCGGTGGTATGGATAGGGCTGTTGGGGGGAAAAAGGCAGGGGACACCATTGAGATGTCAGTGCCGGAGGACCAGGGTTTCGGGCCCCATGATCCGGCATTGACTTTTACAGACAGTATTGAAAATGTACCGGCCCAGTTTCATCACATCGGTGCCGAAGTTCAGATGCAAAATGAATCCGGTGATGCCAAGACCTTTTACGTCACAGAGATCAAAGAGGGGAAGCTGACTGTCGACGGTAATCATCCATTGGCCGGTAAATCACTAATCGTGAGGGTCAAAATACTGGAAGTACGGGATGCTACTGTCGAAGATATGAATCCTGCTGGAAGCGGTTGTGCCCTGAACTGACGAAATCTACAAAAACCCCAGTAGGTGACCGTTCAGATACGGAAATAGAGCAAAGTTTTATTCCATAAGCACTGCTGGTGATGATTATCAAGTCGTGTTCGTGCCGGGAATACTGTGCATAGTGGTACCCGATGGTATCCCGATTTCGGATATGGAAACAGCTTACTCAGCGGATCAGGAACTAAAGTTCGCCTTGAAGGGGTCGTTAATCCTGGAAGGTAATAAATTAAGGAGTGGATTACCGAAATGAAACTGGGAGTCGTCATTCTCGCCGCCGGTCAGGGCACTCGGATGAAGTCCGATTTGCCCAAGGTGCTGCACCCCCTCGCCGATCGCCCCCTGGTGGGTCACGTTATCACAACGGCCAGGCAGTTGAATGCAGATCGCATTGCAGTCGTTTATGGACACGGTGGTGAGCAGGTGCCTCGTGCTTTTTCCGATACGGATCTGGCCTGGGTAGAGCAGGCCCAGCAATTGGGTACCGGGCATGCGGTAGAGCAGGCTATGCCCCGGATGTCTGAGATGGACCGGGTGCTGGTGCTCTACGGCGATGTTCCTTTGACCTCTGTCGACACCCTGCAGTCGCTGCTGGATAAAGCGAGCGATACACCCTTGGCACTGTTAACCGTTGACCTGGAGAACCCCTCAGGGTATGGACGAATCGTGCGTGATACCGAAAGCAGCCGCATACTTCGTATCGTGGAACAGAAGGATGCATCGGATGCGGAACTGAGTATCCAGGAGATCAATACCGGAATTCTGGTTGCCGATCGCAGCAAGCTGAGTGCCTGGCTGAGTGGATTGGAAAACGCCAATGCTCAGGGTGAATACTATCTGACTGATATTGTGGAAATGGCCGTAAACGAAGGTATCCGGGTCAGCTCCACCCAGCCTGAAGACCTTTACGAAGTGGTAGGAGTCAATGATCGGCGGCAGCTCTCGGAACTGGAACGCCGTTATCAGCACCTGGCAGCGGACCGGCTGATGCGTGAGGGAGTCACCTTAAGAGATCCGGCGCGATTCGATCTGCGCGGTACCCTGACGGTCGGGAAAGATGTGGAAATCGATATCAATGTTCTGATCGAAGGTGATGTTTATCTTGGGGACAGAGTACGTGTCGGCCCCAATACGGTGATACGCAATAGTCGAATCGACAGCGACGTCGAGCTGTTTGAGAATTGCATAGTTGAAAATTCAACGGTTGGTGCAGGTGGGCGAATAGGCCCATATGCACGGCTTCGGCCCGGGGCAGAACTGTCAACGGAAGTTCACGTTGGAAATTTTGTTGAAATAAAGAAATCCACGGTGGATCACGGCAGCAAGATAAACCACCTGAGCTATATCGGAGACTGCAGCATCGGAAAGTCCGTCAATATCGGTGCTGGCACTATTACCTGCAACTATGATGGTGCCAACAAGTTTCGAACGATTATTCATGATGACGTATTTATAGGCTCGGATACCCAGCTGGTTGCCCCGGTGGAGGTTGGCCGTGGTGCGACCGTCGGTGCGGGCGCCACCATTACGCGGGATGTCCCCCAGGATTCGTTGTCTGTAAGTCGGGCAAAACAGACCGATATCGACGGTTGGAAGCGACCACGGAAAGAGAAAAAAGCATAAACCCGGGCTCCGCGAAGGTTTCAAAGAAAATTACAGGTAAGGTGAGTTATGTGTGGAATAGTGGGTGCCATTGCACGGCGTGAAGTAATGCCTATCCTCATGGAAGGGCTTAAACGTTTAGAGTACCGGGGTTATGACTCCGCCGGAATTGCCATTCGGGACGGATCCGCCCATCTGCATCGGATCCGGTCAGTAGGAAAAGTGGCGGCTCTGCAGAAGCTGCTGGATGAGAATTCGATATCCGGAGATCTGGGCATTGCCCATACCCGGTGGGCTACCCACGGGATGCCTGCCGAACGTAATGCACACCCTCATATGAGTGGTGAGCAGGTTGCGGTGGTACACAACGGCATCATAGAAAACCATGCTGAACTCCGCAATGAATTGAAAGGTGTCGGGTATCGGTTTTCGTCTGAAACAGATACCGAAGTAATCGCTCACTTACTCGCCAGTGAGCTGGAACGTGATCCAGATTTACTGCAGGCGGTGCGTGCCACCATGTCCCGCCTGGTGGGTGCCTACGCGCTGGCCGTGGTCAATCCTGACGATCCGGATCGCATGGTGGTTGCACGAGTCGGTAGTCCCCTTGTGGTGGGAATCGGTAAAGACGAAAACTTTATCGCGTCAGATGTTTTTGCCTTGTTGCCGGTAACCCAGCGCTTCCTGTTCCTGGAAGAAGGGGATGTGGCGGAAATAATGCGGGATCAAATCATCGTGTATGACGAAGAGGGTTCCAGGGTGGAGCGTCCGGTCAGGGCCTCTCAGCTGGCAGCCTCCACGGCCGACAAGGGACCCTATCGCCACTACATGCTCAAGGAGATCCATGAGCAGCCATCGGTGCTGGCCGAGACATTAGAGGGGCGTATCCACAAGGGCAAGTTGCTGGAGGAGAGTTTTGGGCATGAGGCCAAGTGTCTGTTCGACGATACCCGTGGTGTCCATATCATCGCTTGTGGCACCAGCTATCATGCCGGTTTGGTCTGCAAATACTGGCTGGAGGAGTGTGGTATCCCCTGCTCTGTCGAAGTTGCCAGTGAGTACCGTTACCGTAAAGTGGTGGTACCTCCCAATACCCTGTTTGTCTCTATATCTCAATCAGGGGAGACGGCGGATACACTGGCAGCCCTGCGTCGGGCCGGGGAAGTGGGTTACCTGGGAAGCATGACCATTTGTAACGTGCCCGAGAGTTCGCTGGTACGGGAGTCTGATGTGGCGCTGATGACCCGGGCCGGTCCCGAGATAGGTGTAGCCTCTACTAAGGCATTCACCACGCAACTGGTAGCGTTGCGGCTGTTCACACTGGCACTGGCACGGCGAAACGGCCAGACCCCGGAGCAGCAGAAACTGCTGGTGGACGAACTGCATGCCCTCCCCCGCCAGGTGGAAGTAGCGCTTAAGATGAGTGATGACATCAAGGAAATGGCTGAAGCGTTCGGGGATAAACACCATGCGCTGTTTCTCGGCCGAGGTCCCTTCTTTCCTATCGCTCTGGAAGGGGCATTGAAGCTTAAGGAGATATCCTACATTCATGCCGAAGCCTACCCTGCTGGAGAACTCAAGCACGGACCCCTTGCCCTGGTGGACGCCGAGATGCCGGTAGTTTGTGCCTTACCTGATGATCCCCTGCTGGACAAAGTACTCTCCAATCTTCAGGAAGTGCGTGCCCGTGATGGTGAGTTGTTTCTATTCAGTGACAAGACCGTAAAGATCGACCTGGATCACTACCAGAATCTCACCCTGGATGATATTTACCCGACTACATCACCCATCGTTTACACCATAGCCTTACAATTGCTCGCCTACCATGTGGCAGTCCTGAAAGGAACCGATGTGGATCAACCGAGAAATCTGGCCAAATCGGTTACGGTGGAATAGCATTTTTAATCCTCTAGTGGGGTTTTAGGGGTGCACAGAACTTGTCGGTATTCATAAACGCCGACAAGTTCTTCGTGTAGTCTTGTATGAAGACTGACCCCATATGCTCCTCATCTGGATGCAGTGTGCTCTACTCCGATTGGGCATGGCCGATTAAGTCACCTGCCACCCATATCCTGTATCGAACTTCAAAACCTTCGGGAACGTACAGCACGACGGGTAACTTGCTGTTGTATCGCAGCAGGAAGCCTTCCCCTCTGACCTGCACGAATCGAGTGGTTTTTTCCTGTCCCTCCGGGCAGGCCATCATCGTGGAAGCCGGGTGCTCGGCCCCGTGAAGGACGTAGTAGGGATACCCCCAGCCTTTGACCGTTTTCTTCTGTAATTCGCCACCCAACCAGGATGTATTGCAATCGCCGGGAAGCTGTTTTCCCGCGAGAATCTCCACCTTGTGATCAAGGTCCCTGTCAGTTGGTGGTACGCGAATGATCTTTCGTTTAAAACCCGTTTCCGCTTCAGGGAACGGTTTGAGATCGTCCGCGGGCGCTCCTGCAGAAACGCTCAGGGGTATTGAAAGCATCAAAGCGAATAGTGTTTTCACAGTCATGACGTGAGTTCAGTTATCTGGTTGAAGGATTGATGGAGAATCACTATATCCCGTCTATCAAGGATTGGAAATATACCGGGGTGTCTGTCCGGGCGAAAGTCAAATACGAATCACCCGCTCTACACCATAGACCTGAAGCGCTGTTGGATACTCACCTGTCATGGTTGCGAGAGGTGCCAGTGCGGCCACAACTGTACGGCGGAGTGCCCTCTTACCTGAAATGTACAGCTTTCAGGGCATCGTGTCCCAGTGGTGTTGAGTGTTTTCTTACGGAGAGCCCCTGAAACGAGGATTCCATTTTTCTACGGGTTGGTTGCCAGAGTCCTGATACCGTTTACTTCTGTGACGTAGATGGCCTGATCCTTTACTCCGTACAGCGCTTTCGGAAACTGTGACCCAGGATCGGGGCGGTTCGCCACTTGATGACCCAGATGTTCCCGGATGTCATCAGAAAGCTGTTGCAGTGTTTCCAGCCTCCCATGAGACAACCCCTTCTCGTATTGCTGTCTTTCCGACATCTTGTATCCAACCACGATCCCCATCGGGCCGGTTACCAGAAAAGTAGCGACAATTGCCAGAACTAGTTTCACGACCGGTACCTGTTGGATTTAGTGGCGAGATGAGCGCTTATCAGTAGCAATCGCCACCGATCAGGATTCCGGCGGACACTTGCGCTGTTTTGACTGGCAGGGACTATATCACAAATTACGGGCAGAAATTCTTGAATCGGTGTGCTTCTGAAGTTGTGAAACCCAATCCTGTACGCGGTCCAGCTCTTTCTTGAGCCGCCGGCGCTTGGGCTTTTTCTCTTCTTGCTTTATCTTCTTAATCAGCTTGTTCTCCGCTTCCCTGCATTGGGTTAGGAACCATTTCAGTTGCTGTCTCTGATCACATTTACCCTGAGTCACCATATCCAGATGATAGCTTAACTCTGCAATTGTCTTCTTGTTCTTCACTGCTTACCTCCAATCACGATCCTGACAACTGTTTCGTGGAACCGTGGGAGTTTCACTCAAACAAATGCTGGTTCACCACTGCCGAGTATAGCCCATTTGTAACAGTTTTGTTACAAGTAATACCCTTAGAAAAATTAGTGATGAGCAGTTTTCTGGCTCATCCTGTCTGCACAGTACCGGGTGAAAACTCTTAGATTGCATGATTGATCTGCGCCAATCTGCATCCGTTAGTGTTGAGCAGAAATTATTATTGATTACAGATAATTAGCGCCATATTCCTGTATGTGGGTCAAGAATAAAGAACTGGAAATTCCTGTTTCCAGTTCTTTGCTCGAGCAGCCATTAACCGGTTTGCTGGACGCGGTATAACCTGTTTAGCGTTCAGACTGCTTCGGACTTGATGATAAGGTAAATGGAAGTTTTACAGGGTCACCCCGCTCCCTGCTGGTAACGTCTTATAGTTTCCGCCATACAGTCTTTAAGATGGAGTTTTTCTTTCTTCTTGATATGCAGAGTATCATCAGACATGGCTAGGACACCTATGTCCGCTTTATCCACTTCTTTATTGAGTTCTCGATGTCGATCATACATGGACTTGAACTCCTGATCTTCCACCAGCAGTTTTTCGACTATGTCCTGACAGTCACTGAACATATTTATCCTCGTTGAAAATAATATTGATGGTCTTCAGTTTCAGGGGAAAACGGGCCACTCACATTTACCTGCACTGATATTTTCTTGAAATGAGTATGCGGAGACCCATCACTCTGGGATTTACGAGCTTGGTTGGATGGCAGTATACGTGAAGATAGTGTGACCATTGTTTTTGCATATGGTGATTATCTGAGTATCATCCCCGGCGGGTTGCTCGTGGGATCGCTGAGTCCAAAGACAAGCCCAGTGCTCTTTACAGCCATTCCCGCCTCCTCCACCTTCCACACCCTACGACAATTTGTAGACATGCGCTACCCCAAAGGCTGGGATTTCATGTTGGTACAGGGAATGCTGGTTTCCAGTGCCGTGGTTGCCCGGGAGTTTTGAGTACCGGGTGTAAAGTCGAAGCTCAGGAGCGGATGAACAAGTCTCTGAGTATTGAAAGCTCGGCTATTTCCGCGGTGGTGGGGCAAAGCTCCTGAATGCCCCTTCAAATAAGTCGGGGTTGCAGTCCATCGAGTTCATTGCCGCGGAGGACGTTGTAACTTCACAAGGGTCCGTGGACAGGGTATATCCAACCGGACATTGCGGCCGCAATGTCCGGGCAGCTGTAATAGGCTAACCTAAACCTGTCTTTTCAATAAACACTCCGTTGAAGAGATACGGATGATGGCAGGGGGTAGTTGCAGGGCTGAGGAACACGTTGGTCTTGGGTGTTGGCTTTCCAACTTGAACTCGAACTGGAATACAGCTCGCGTGCTCCGGATCAGAGCTGGTTTCTGCAGCCCCCGGTGAGACCCTGAATTCATTCAGGGTCTCACCGGGGTATCCGATTCAGTTTTGAGTGGTGTATAGAGCCCGACAGTTGACGTGCTGTCGGGCTTCGGCCGTTACACATAAACTTCAGTGGGATGGACTGCTGAAATATCACTCTGAAGAAGTGTCTTCCGGGAGGGTTGCCGGAGCCTCTGGAGATTTTTCAGGTGCGGTGCGGGATGCCCTTCGGGCACGTTTCTTGGAAGCCTTCTTTTTCGTTACTTTCTGGATTAACTGCTGCTCCAGCTTCTGAGCCTGCTGATGCAGTGTATGGTGCTTTTTCTCAGCTTGCTTCGCGTTTGAAAGATCAAGCTTTGCAGTTTTCAGCTCTGCACGGAGTGCTTTCACTTTGTCACTCATGGTGCTTAAAGTCGCTCGTACGCGAGTGGCTGCATTTTTAGCTCCCTGTGTTCCCTTCTCCTTAGCAGCTTGTGCAGCGGCTACTTTTTTGTCTCGTTGAACTTTGTGCTTGGTAACAGAGGCTTCCAGTTGCTTCTGGATTTTCTCGACAGTCTTTGTGCTCTGGGCTACCACTTTCGCGTGTGCCTTGCCCAGATCGGCTTTGCCTTTTTCGATGGATTGCTCCAGTTCCTGAATGAGCGTTAACTTGGTTACACTCTTTCTGGTGGCGGTACGGCTGGTTTTTTTACTGACTGACTTTTTCTTCGCTGCACTTTTTGTGGTGCGTTTTACTGCTGCTTTCTTTTTTATCATCGTTAGATTCCCGGATATCATTGCTCTGAAGATCTTAATACCTGATTTACAAAGGTATGTAGCGCATAATGCCAAATAAGCAGGCAAATCACTAGTATATTTAAAAAATAAATGCTAATTGGAAAAATTTTTGTGTATTTCGGGTCAATGAATAAATTCACTGGTGGCAATCAATGCCTGCTTTTGACGAAAAGTAAAAAACAGATTTTCGTAAATGCGGTATAACCCAAGTGTATACATTTACTCGATAACGGTGCCTGTTTTGTTTTCAATTTTGTGGAGAACCGTTTCCCAATTCATACCAGGATAGAAATCCTGGTACCACATACATCTGAACAGATCCTTTTCATGTGTCCTTGCCAGTACCGCGAAAGTGGAATAGGTGGTGCATGGATGGGCCGTCAAAGTAGTTACAACTGCTCAGCCCCCAGAGGTTTCTCTGCATGGGTGGTCTGTGGAGGAAGTGTCTTTGGCAGGGATGCCAAAGACAAGCCTGCATGGAGGAATGGACGGCGTTTTCCGGAGCAGACTACCCATGGGGTGTGAGTCGTTACCTGAAATTATTGTCATCCCCCTGATCATTAATTGGCAGCTACCTGATTGAGCGGTTGCTGGAGACGGTAAGTAGTTTGGAATCCCACAAACGTGATTCAGGGTCTGTGTGGTCGGTGTGTGTAGCGCACGTGGGTATCGCCATCCCGCGAATTGCGGGGTCAGTACTCAGTACTTCATCTGCGTTGCCGTCTTTGAAAAGGGCATGTTATTCCCTGAGGACTGCGCCTTGACCAGGCCAATCGGGACAGTGCTGAATCCCTTTTTAGTGCTCCGATGGAGTACTCGTATACAACCGGACGGAATCAGTGCATTCGCATGAATAAACTATCTTGTATCAGCAATTGTTGTGTTTTTTTCTGTTTTGACCGAAGCACAATTTCCTGTTTGAGAATTCCCCGTTCCATAATCAGGTTTGTCGCTGCGGACAGAGTGCAGTTGGTCTCAGAGTTCAAAACTGTCTGCGATACAGCAGTCGCGCTCCATGAATATTGCCTGCCTGGGTGCATTGGAGTTTGAAGTGGAGACGATATCCGGCTGTCTTGTCTTTGCACTTCGACCCTGCTGCATCTGTCACTGTTCAGTCTGGTGGGGGACCTGAATTCAGGTGCTCTTGACCGGAGCCTCGTTGGAATCGAACCCCTCTCTCCCTGATCAGGGGGTTCAGCGGGCTTCATCGGCGATTAGAATCTAACGGGTTGGTTTTGTTCTGGCCAGTTCCTGGTGCTTTTCACATCCTGCTTTCGAAGATGAACCCAGTGAAGCCGAACAGCAGGAGTGGACGATTCCGGGGTCTTTGACTGAAATGGACAATAAATTCAGGGGTTTTTCTGAGGGTGGCTAAAGGAGAGGAACGGGTCAGAATACTCCCCAATTCCAGCTTTTAGGGTATTTTTTTGGGAAGTGGCTTCCAGTCATCCAGAAAACTTGAGCCGATTTTGAGGAAAGCTCATCTTAGAGGGTTATAATCCCTGTAGCCTCACTATGGATGAATCCATTGGCCAGGGGTGAAAGGTATGCTCAGCGATGCTACGAGCAGGAGCAAAGTCATTATCTTTCTAAGGCCTTTATACTCTCTGTGCAAGGGGACATTCGAGGAGATTGTCAGATGAATAACGGTTTGGAGTTAATAGAACAATCATTGTCGGCGGTAGCGGTTGCGCTGAAGGAGCAACATGTTTCCACACTTTTTATCGGGGCTTCATGTTGAATGAAGGTGTTTTAACGCAGGCTCAGATAGAGGGGCGTGGTATGAATGCCCATGACATTGTAGAAAGTGCGAATGGTCTATGTACGTTACCGGAGGTCACTGCCCGGCTGATGGTCCTTTTGGATGACGAGGACCCTTCCCGGCAGAAAATTACCGAGCTGATCAGCTATGATCCCGTGCTTATGGGCAGATTGCTCAGCGCGGTTAATAATCCACCTTATCATGGCCCGCCGCTGGATAATGCCACGGATGCTGTCGAGCGTCTGGGGCTGAGTGACCTCAGGAAGCTCGTCCAGACTGTTCAAACAACCGGTACCTTTAAAGGTATTCCTATCGAATTGGTCGATATGAATAATTTCTGGCATCACAGTATCTGTACCGCACTGGCGGCTGAATCGCTGGCTTACCAATCCGGTATCATCGAGCCGAGTCAATTGTTTGTCGGGGGATTGATGCATGACATTGGGCAGTTGCCAATTTATCAAGTGGTCCCGGATCTTGCCAGGCAAGTGCTCAGAAAGTCGGGTACAACCGAGTACTATCGTTATCGCGCAGAGAAGGAAATTTTGGGTGAGGAAGCGACCCATGCCCACGTGGGGGCTGTACTGATGAGAAAATGGGGGTTGTCGCCAGCGGTGCGGGAAATGGTTGAATTTCACCACGAACCAAAAAAGGCTGTGCATTTTCCTCGTGAAGTATCGATCATTCACATCGCTACGGCGATAGCCAACTGTGTCGAACCCAGTTGGAACGTGAGCGAGAAAGAAACCACAGAAGTGCAGGTCAGTGCTTTTGCCTGGGAGACCACCGGGTTATCCCCGGAAGTCGTCAGCCCAACGGCCAATAAAATCAATCTGGAGTCTTTCACCATACTGGATATTGTGGATCCTGATTCACTCCATATGTTTTAGGTCCACGAAAACCAGTGAATGGCTTGTGCAGGATGCCCAAGACCGATGGTGCCCAGGCGAAGCAGGTACAGCGTAGTGCCGGGGTGGTTCGGGTTTAAGGCGTGGGGAAATCTGTCTGGAACAGATTTCCCCACCAGTCCGAAGGGTGAGACTAAGGAAGAGCCAGGTGATCCGGATTGTGTCGTCCTTTTGATCTGCGGTCCCTGTGGCTAGGTCTGACCAGCAGGCTTCAATCCATACACCTGGTGATTGATCAGTCTTTGCCGGTACCTTCAGGTTTGTCCAGCTCTTCCAGGGATCGGTCAGTACGGATCACTTCCACCTTGAATTCAGCCAGTAAAGCGGCGAGGGCGCCGACAGCCGCAAGTACCGGGGCCATGATTGTCATGACTCCACCCACGGCCACACCGGCAGTCAATGGGATTTCCAGAAGGCTGTCGCCGTCTGGTTTACGAATTATCAGGCGGCGAACGTTACCTTCGGCAACGAGATTTTTGATCCGTTCGACCAGTTCGCTTCCAGTGACCATTAGTTCTTCTGACCAGTCGCGATCCGTTTGCTCAGTTTTTTTGACCATGATTAGTTATCCTCAAATCAAATTGGGCCTTTATTTTCAGCCAGGGGGTAAATACACCATGCAACCTATGATAACAAACCCGGCCAAACCAGGACTATACAACCCGCAAATCGTATCAGACAATCAACCCTGGAAAATTGTCCGGCACATCTGTCTATTGGTGGTCATACTTCTGTTGAGTGGTTGCAGTTCGCTGACGGAGGTTCCTGAGGGTTCTCCGTTCTCACCCTTGGAGCCGGGATCGGTTCTTGAACTGCACAGGGTTCTCGAAATAGCCCCCGGTACCACCCGGGTGTTCTTGCAGCGAGGCAAGATTATAGAAAAGTCTGCCATCAATGCATTCGATACCAGTTGTGATATCGAGGTCAAGGATTTACTGGCCGAGGTACAGGTGATCGAAAAAGACACCTTCACTGTCGTGAGAGAGGAGTTCGGTCAGGAAGCGGTGGTTGAGTGGTCGGGAGTAAAACTTGCACTGATGGGAAACTGGCTGGGTGGTGGTTATTCGATTCATCGCTACAGACGGATCTGGCTGCATTCCGAACAGCAACCCCAGGTGATGCGGTTGACATGCAGGGGTGCCTGGGAGGAGGTTGTTCGGGCTACCCCCCCTACTCTGCCTGAGATCAAAATCACACTGGGTAAAGTGCTGTCGATCGATCCCGGTCTTTAGGCTTATCGGGCAGTCCTGATACCTCGGTGCCTATCCGTTGATCGAACTTCAGTACTCCTTCAGTGTGAAGTTTCTATCCAGTATGTATCCACTCATCCCCCATGGAGGGTAATCTCTGGGGGGTGAGCAGTTGCACCAGAATTTCTACATGGAACATGTATCGATATGTCACGATAGTCCCCCCTCCCCTGCATATTTCGTTTCGTGTTATTGACGATCTGTGGTCTTGGCCTCAGGGTCGCGTCTGCCGTTGGCCACCAGCAGCTGCACCTTCAGAGAACGTCTATGGATAATCCGGTTCCCTGCCCTGTTTGAATTTCAGCAATCCGGAATATCAGTGATCATTGTCGCTGTCAAAGCGCATTCATTTCCGCTGAATAATACAGTATGGTGATTTCGGTTGAGTATCATTGTGAGGACAGATTGGTTCTGAAATCCGTCTTTCCAAGGCAGTGTGAGAGGTTGGTCCAATGGATCGACAGACCATCCTTTGGGTTTATGGGACTAAAGATGTTGATTACAGAAATACTGGCACGAAATGCCAGGATGTATGGCCCGGAAACGGCATTGATCGAGCGTGAACCGGAGACCGGCGGACGTCGTGAGATTACCTGGAGCAATTTTGATCATCAGGCCAACCGCTTTGCCAATGCGCTGATTGCCCATGGGGTTCAACCTGGGGACCGGGTGGCACACCTTCTTATGAATTGCCTGGAGTGGCTGCCGGCCTACTTCGGAATTCTAAGAACCGGTGCTTGTGTGGTGCCTCTGAACTTCCGGTTCGAGGCTGAAGTGATTGACTCCTGCTGCGAACTGGTGGTGCCCAGGATATTGCTGTTCGGTGAGGAATTCATTGAACGTGTTGCATCGATCAAATCCAGTCTGGATCAGTCAGTAGAGGTCTATCTGTTTCTGGGTGCTGAATCCGATTGCCCTAAATTTGCCTCTCACTATGAAGCGTTTGTCGGGGAGAGCAGCACCTCTGACCCGGAGATACCCCTGAACATCACCGATGATGCAGCACTCTACTTCACCTCGGGTACAACCGGCCGACCCAAGGCGGCACGCCTGAGCCATCGTAATCTTGAGTTTGCCTGCTATGTAGAAAATCAGCACCATGGTCAGGTCCATAGCGACAATTTTCTCTGCATACCTCCCCTGTACCATACCGGGGCCAAAATGCACTGGTTTGGTAATTTTATCGTGGGGGCCCGGGCGGTCATACTCAAAGGTGTTACGCCGCGCTGGATACTGGAGGCGGTCTCGGAAGAGCGGGTGACCATTGTCTGGTTACTGGTACCCTGGGCGCACGATATTCTGATTGCCTGGGAAAACGGTGACGTCGACCCTGGCGACTATCATCTCGAACAGTGGCGTTTGATGCACATCGGTGCCCAACCGGTTCCCCCCAGTCTGATACACGCCTGGAAGCGGCTGTTCCCTCACCACGACTATGATACGAATTACGGTCTTACCGAAACCACCGGGCCGGGTTGTGTTCATCTTGGTCTGGAGCATACCCACAAAATTGGCGCCATCGGGGTGCCGGGATTCGACTGGGAGTGTCGGGTTGTAGACGATCAGGGTAATGATCTGCCGGAAGGTGAAAGGGGCGAGTTGCTGGTCAAGGGACCCGGTGTGATGAAAGACTACTATCTCAATCCGGAAGAAACCGCTGCTGCAATAACCGAGGGCTGGTTGCATACAGGAGATATTGCCCGGCTCGACGAAGATGGGTTCATCTGGCTGGTGGACAGGAAAAAGGACCTGATAGTCACAGGTGGTGAAAACGTATCTCCGGTGGAGGTAGAACATTTCCTTATGGCCCATTCCGCGATCCAGGATATCGCGGTTATTGGGACTCCGGATCGACGCCTGGGCGAACAGGTTACTGCGATTATTCAGCTTAAGACAGGCCAACCCCTTGATCGCGCCCAGGTGCTGGAATACGCCAAAGGCCTGCCCCGCTACAAGCGGCCACGAATCATTCATTTTGGTCCAGTACCCCGGAACGCCACCGGTAAGATCGAAAAGCCCAGGCTGAGGGAGAAGTATGCCGCCAATGGAAACAGCAGCTGATACAGGATCCGACCAGAAGGGATTGCGCTGGAGCAAGGGTGGCAGGCTGGCTGGTATAATCCCCGGGAACTGATAATCAACCCGGGTATACGAGCGTGCTCAGACTGATTCTGGGCTATGCTCTGCTTGAGTTGCTCCTACCAGACGTAAGGGCCTCGGAAATTATGTATCGTCCCATAATGCGCAGGGTATCAGCTCAGAT
>JAAELC010000391.1 GCA_024227135.1 Gammaproteobacteria bacterium | reverse complement strand
GGTCGGCCTCTCCAACTTTTTTGGGAGGGTGCTCAGTAGCATACCTTTTCTCGAAACTGGAGCCGGGACCAGTTGAGGACTCCGTGGGGCCTAGGTTGATACCTTGGTAAAGTCGTCCTTCCGATGACACCAAAGTTGTGGACTTGAGTCCGGTGGAGGTCTTCACGGCTTTGGGCACGTTGATTTTGGATGTGCCTGGGGCTCCGGGCTCATTTTTAGGCACATAATTATTAATTGCCTGTTTTGAGAGGGCCCACATGGCTTCTCTCGGTTCTCCTGGTTCCATTTGGCCCCAGATATTTCTTTTTACCTCCGGTACGTTGGAGTGTGGTGTGGGAGTAGGTTCTGGTACCATGTCGCACCAGATGGCCTCCTTGTGGCGGATTTGACAGTTTAAGAGGCATTCCCTCAGTCTTGCCCAGGTTCCTGGTGCTGATCGGTAATAATATTCCCCGTTTGGCCCTACAGTATAGGTGCTGTAGGCACCAAAGGTGTCTCGGAGAAATTGCTCCACGATTTGGAGAGTGACCGATCCGTCCCTAAGATCTGTTCTGTCGATCAGCTCTTCTTCTGCACGCCCACCGTCGCCATAGTATTGCACCCCATTGGTGCTATACCAGACATGACCCAGTACCTCACGATATGGGCTGGTTGGGGTTTGGCGCCTGGCCTTCAGGCCTATTGGGCATAGCCCGAATTCCTTTGGGTTGCCACTGATACGGCCTCGAAGGGCATAGTCTTTTGGCGGGGTTGCCCCCAATTGATGTTTTTCCACGTCTTCATTTCTTCGACGCTGGATTCTCACTTGGCCTGTTTTGGATCTTGCCCCAAGGGTTACTCCCATTTTGGTTCCCGCAGTTGACGATGTTGAGGTGTCGTCAGTGACCGGGGGCGGCATCAAAGACCTGGTTGGAGAGCTCGATAACCTTGTCCAGGAGGTCTCGGAGAAGGAGGTCGGACACATCTTCAGATTGCCCATCGACCGGGTTTTTACAATGAGAGGTTTCGGAACGGTCATTACTGGAACCAGCGTCTCAGGAT
>JAAELC010000390.1 GCA_024227135.1 Gammaproteobacteria bacterium | reverse complement strand
CAAATGTGAAACAACACCAAGGGCAGAGCACTCCTTTTGAGGCATCGCCCAGCACTTCGCGTGCACGACGCGTAGATTCACTTTCCAAAAGCGGCGTCTTGACAAGTTTTATCGCTTTGATATCCAAGCCTGCCACCGTCAGGTACCGATTCACACATGATTCTGCGAAAGCTTGCATGTCATCCATGACCCCCCGGAGTTTTGTTCCATCAGGGAGTGTATGCTCAACCATGGATTGCTTGCTTCCCAAGTAGAGTCCCAACGGTGTCTCCGGGTCGATCTTCAAACCCTTCCGCAGCAACTGCCACCCAATGGCCATGTTCTTTTCCGGCCCTGCCATCTTGAAGTCGTCGACATAAATGACCAGCAACAACCGCAGCTTCGGGTGCCAATAAACTGACGGCCACTCGGGTCCGACTGGTTCCCACCCGACAGACTTGACATGCGAGTCACAGTGGTCTTCCCAAAAGGTACCACTGTCTGGGTGCCCATACAAAGCCTTCATCAAACGAACGACCGGCCACCTCATCTTGTTCCACTTCGGGGTGTTCGGTCGGGCCTCCGGGGGTAGGCATACCCAGCACTCGCCCTTTAACCATGCCTGTATATAGGCCTGTAT
>JAAELC010000389.1 GCA_024227135.1 Gammaproteobacteria bacterium | reverse complement strand
TCTACTGCGGACCAGTCTGATTGGCCAGATTTCCCGATCATTTTCGTTAAATAGGCCCACTATTCGCCTCAAATGATCGAAAAATCTGACTCAACCAGTCTTGTTCTCGCTACGATCGCTATTATCGGACAGGCTCCTAGGAGAATCTGTCTGAGAATAGGGGCCGTAGCGAGGGAAAGCTGGATTTGAACAGATTCTCCATAGTGTTTCCTGTTGCCTGGCCCCGCGGGTACCAATTTACAGGCCCTTAGCAAAGGGTATGGGCGTTGGTTTCCAGAAGGGGTATCACCAACCCCGACTACCCAAAAAACCAACCACCTGTTCAATTCCATCATCCGGGTGGACTGCTCACTGATCAGGCCAGAGCGGCCTTGTTGTAAATAAGGCTACCAGGAAAACTTTGCTGGTAGATTCGGATGGATGTCCAGCCTATAGATCTATTCGGATCAACCAGGAGTTCGGCTTCAGATTTTCTTTGTCTCGCCAGGCCGCCTCCCCACTCACTAAACTTTAACCCCTCTGTCGGCACATACTGTTACCTGCGCGGTCGAATCCCTGTTGTTGACGAATGACTCATTACAAACAGGAAGTCGGCTAGTATGATAGGCCTTAAATGATGGGTACATTAAGGGGGATCGGGGCGAGTGCGACTTTTGAGATTGATACTGTTTTTGTCAGTCATGTTGATCGGGGCGGCATTCGCTGTGATGAACGCCGATCCTGTCAGCCTGGATTTTTATTTCGGGATTCGGGAGCTTCCACTGTCGGTGGTGCTGGTGGGCGCGGTCTGTTTGGGCGCCCTCCTTGGTATGCTCGCCAGTCTGGGTGGATTTTTCCGTCTGAAGCGGGAGAATGCAGAGTTGCGGCGCCGCGAGAAACTGGTGTCGGAAGAGGTCAACAACTTACGATCCCTGCCCATCAAGGGTCGCTGATCGGGATGTTTGAGCTGCTCTGGTTGTTGTTGCCAGTTGCTGCCGCCTCTGGCTGGTGGGCTGCAAAAAGCAGCGTTCGTCGTGAGGAGCCGACCCGATCGCTGAATGGGACTCCCGATTATTTCAGGGGCTTGAACTTTCTCCTGAACGAACAGCCGGATAAAGCGATCGATTTGTTCACTCAGATGCTCGAGGTGGACAGCGAGATGGTGGAGATCCATCTCGCTCTGGGTAATCTGTTCCGGCGGCGGGGTGAGGTCGATCGTGCCATACGAATTCATCAGAACCTCATAGCCAGGCCTACATTGAACCGTGATCAGCGTGCCCAGGGACTGTTGGAACTGGGGCAGGACTATATGCGGGCCGGGCTGTTTGATCGGGCGGAAAACCTCTTCAATGAACTGGGTGAGATGAACCTCTACCAGGATCAGGCCCTGGCGAATCTCCGGGTCATCTACCAGCAGGAAAAGGACTGGGAGCAATGCCTGCGGGTCGCTGAAGAGCTGGAGCGCCATTCCGGGGAATCTCTGCACACCCAGCGAGCACATTACTACTGCGAGCTGGCCATGGAGGCGCTGTCGCAAAAGGATACCATTCTGGCCACACACTGCTGAAGAGGGCCCACGGGTGTGATGCAGACTGCGTACGTGCGACCCTGCTGTTAGGTGAAATTGATATCAGGGCTGGTTCCTTCAGTGATGCGATACGGACCCTGAAAAGGGTTGAAAAGCAGGATTCGGATTTCATCGCGGAAGTACTTCCACTGCTTCTCATCTGCCATCGGAAAACTGAAAGCCGACAATCGTTGGTGGACTATCTCTATCACCTCATCGACGGAGCTGTTGGAATCGCTCCGGCACTGGTCCTGGTGGATCTGATACAGGAGGATGAGGGAGAGCAGGCGGCGCTGTTGTTTCTCAACGAATACCTGCATCGTCACCCCGATCTTGAAGGGCTCGATCGATTGATCAGGCTCAATCGGGTTGCTGGAGAAACACCCACACCCGAAACTCTGGGTATTCTCCAGCAACTCGTTACCCGATTGCTGGATGCCTATCCCTCATATCATTGTAATCATTGTGGGTTTACGGCTAAAACACTGCATTGGCAGTGCCCGGGGTGCAAGTCCTGGAGCACCATCAAACCGGTGCAGCGATTGGGCAGGGATAAACAGCGAATCTAACCTGACTGACAGGGCCTGATGGGAGATGGTGCGGGGGGTATTCTGCAATCCCCAACCTTGGTCGAGCCCTGTGTTGTCTAACGGCCCGCTGCCAAGGCGGATGAATGGCTGCCCGTCAAGCCCGGCGAGGATGGCGCACTAGCAGTTGCCATAGCGCACGTGATCCTCACCGAGGGGC
>JAAELC010000388.1 GCA_024227135.1 Gammaproteobacteria bacterium | reverse complement strand
TAAGATCTTTTGTATCCCGCATATATTCACGCAGGCGGGTATCGACGGTTGAACCGACCTCTACCGAAGCGTCTCGAGTCGGGCAGTTACCGGTCGGACAACTCGGTGGAGTAGCCGGTTTACAGTTGCACTTACCGAGGCACTCTTCATCCCAGAGAGTTTGAGGTATAGGAGCGGGAGACGAGATTGAGCCGCCGCTGCTGTAACTGATGCCCCAGGAGCCACCACCGCCAATGGTTGTACCTCCTCCACTGCTGCTGCAGTTGCCATAGGAACGAGTCCAGCAATAGGTCGCCCGTGAACCGGTTCGAACATCGTTGGCACACTTGTAGGTGTAAGGGATTGTCAAGCAGTTGCGGTAGGTGTAACAGCCACCACCGGTCCCGTCATCCTGCTCCAGGGGTTTGAGGCAGGTGACCCGATAGGCCACGGTAATGGATTCACCGGCACCAAGGGAATCAGGGATACCGTCTAGCAGCTCGTAACGGAAATTTTCATCGGATTCCGGGAGCTGAAATCCGAGGTCGTCGGCTCTCACTATCCCATGGTTGGTCAGCTTGAATTCGCCGTTATAGACCATTCCCGCCTTCAGCTCGGGTAGGGTAATGGAGGTCGGTTCGGCCCCGACTACTTCCGCTGGTACGTCGGTCTCAAAGGTTGCGCTCAGGATAATTTCGTATTTATCCTCAATGGTGATTTCATTTACCTCCCAGGATACGGTTACCAGGTTATAATCCAAAAAGATATCTTTGGTCGCTGTCACTCCCGGCTTAATGGTCACCCGGCCAATCTCTTCCTGGTGGTTCGTGGCACTGATCCGATATTTGTAAGAACCTGCAGGCAGGTCAACAAACTCTGCTTCCCCCAGTTCATCGGTGGTTTTTACAGGTTGGGATACCAGGGTGGATTCGTTTTGCAGACTGATAGTCGCCCCGGCAAGTCCGGCGATTACCTGGTTATTACTATCAAGGGTACCCGTATAGATATTGGAAGCCTTGAAAAGCGCCCCTCCGAGACCGTCCTGGTTAACTATGACAAAGAGGTAGACTGGTGTTGATGTATAGTTGTCACTTTCCACCTGTAGATAAAACTGGTAGGCCCCCGGAGCTATCTGCTGTCCCGGTGAGAAGGAGATCGGTACATCCCGTGTTTCACCTATTTCCAAATCGCCAAGATCCGGTCGAATACCAAGATGCAGCCAGGACGGAGCCGGGCTTGCATCGAGGTCTTTCAGGCTGAGCTGTACGTTTTCAAGAGCGGCCAGCCCTTTGTTGGAGAGCTCGATGGTTTCAGTAACCATATCGTCCTGCACCACCCCGGTCTCGATCCTGTTTGGGGTAAAGTAGAGCTCTGGGGTGGCCATGGAAAAGGCACAGTTTACCGTAATAACACCCCAGCCTTCGCTGTCCGACTCGTCACTTACCACCCTCAGAGTCAGAGTAGTTGTGTCGGCTGCGTTGTTATTGGCCCAAAGCGATACCGGCAAGCCGGTCGTACTCTTTTCGCCCACACTGGTAACAGGGTCTGAAGGTGTAAGAAAAACACCTTCGGGCAGGACACCGCCCTCCTGGTCTTCCGCCAGGTAGAGCAGGCGTAAATTGGTAAGCGAAGTACCGCTGCCGGTCGCAACCTTGATAGAGAAATCCTGTTCATAGTTGCGGGGGATGCTTAAGTTAACGGTTGCCGGGCTGACGATCACCCGCTGGATGACAAATTCGCCATGCAGTGGTTTATCCAGCAGGTCCGGATGAACAACACGGACCTGGTAACGTCCCGATTCCCCCTCAAGCGGGGTGAATCCATAGGTGAAACTACCGACGTCATCGGTTACCACTTCCATTGTCCGTTCAAAACCGTTCAGGGTGAGTATTAGTTTTAAGGGAACAAAACCAAGGGAAACACCGCTTTCCCGGTCAATGGCTCTGCCTGTGATAACGAT
>JAAELC010000387.1 GCA_024227135.1 Gammaproteobacteria bacterium | reverse complement strand
ATGGGGTACAGAGGAAGTGTGGACCTGGTGGGTGCGGAAGGGGTGAGGAGGAGCTACAGGGGTTTATAAAGCTACCGCGAAGCGGTTAAGTTCAACGAAGTACTACCAGGGACAAACGTACGTTGCGCGCTCCCAGAGGCTGGATAATTGTAGCGTTAGCTGGACATGAAGCATCGTAAACAGATTTCGATAGATACGATACTTGCTGTACTGTTTCCGGTTGCAGTTCTTCTGTACTCTGCGACCTTTTACCTGGTTGGACCATCGAATATCATATACGGATTACTCACTATTTTATTCGGTATCGTGGCTGTTATTGGTACACTTGTACAATTTGTACGCCGGCGCGACCAATTGGCCACATTGTGTCTTCTCGGTGTCGTCATCGTCTGGTTAATGTGGGTTCTGCTGCCAACGCGGCAACTCGGAATGCAAACACGATTTTGGATGGAGAAAACTACTTATGATGAGTCAGTTGCACAACTAAAAGCCGATAAGGTAATCGATTGCCTGGTGGCTGATACCTGCAAGATAGATCCAGGTCCCCCGAAACGTCTCGTTTTCTCGTGGGGCGGAATCATCGACAACTGGATCGGAGTTGTCTTCGATCCTACCGACGGGGTGGCACAGCCCGACCGTCACAAAGGCTTGTTCGGTGGTGATCTTGTTTCCTGTCAGCGAATGACTGAGAATTATTATATTTGCAGCTTCACATAACAACAGCTAACCTGCCAGTGGCGTACATCTTCAGCCCGGATGGGTTTTCGCCCAGTAATAGGCGACCTCTCCCCGACAAACAAAGTGTGTAGTTAAACTGCACTTACAGTAAGGTAAAACTACACAGAATAGCAGCAATACAGGGTGCCGGTACCGAGACAGACAGTCAGAAACTCATGGGTATTCGTTAAGGCAGTTATTGTAGGATGTCGGTGAGCTGAACGATCCGCATCGATCGCTTCTGACTAGAGTATAAGCTACGCTTTTTACTCGACAGATGCGGTTCGCTGAAAAGCGCTTACCACATCCTACTGATTTATCATTGTTATTGGGGGACTCTGCCTCTTAACCAACGGGATTTTTTGCTATAGTCAGGCCGAAAGCCAGCACTCACAGTTGAGCCTGGTCATCAGAATCTGCCAAGAAGGGAAAACATGTCAGTGATGAAGAAAATATTTTTACTGGCCGTACTTCTGGCAGTGGGATGGTATGGAAACTCACTATACGAAAATAATGAACTACCGTTCATACAAAACTCGACAACCTACTTTGGATCTGACGAACGAGTAAAGTGCATTACCAAAGAGGGTAAAGTTTTGTATGGGAGCTTGCCCAAAGGAACAATTTGTGAAAGGCGAGAGCCAGTTCAGGGTTCGTTAACAATAGTTTCCAGTAAAACGTTCAGCTCTAACAAGGACGTTAATCATGCAGGTTCAAATTTTAAATGTGATGGCAGGCAACACTGTAGTCAAATGAACTCACGAGCTGAAGCCGAGTATTTCTTAAAAAATTGTCCAGATATAAAAATGGATGGTGATCACGATGGAGTCCCATGTGAAAGTGATTCCCGATTTTAGTCTGACCAAATGGGATCGTCGTACAGTTCAATACCAGCGCGGCGTATGGACACTAAGGTATGATGTTACTAGAATTAGACAGGGAGGTGGTGTATGAGCTTAATAAAATGTGCGGATTGCGATCATGACATATCAGATCAGGCCGCAATGTGTCTGAATTGCGGGCGGCCCATACTCCAGATGGAGGAGTCACCGACCAAGCCCACTCAGCTTTGGAATGCTGTGATTAAGGCAAGAACTCCGATTAATATTTTCGCATTGGCGATGATGACTTGTGCATCTATACTGGGATATAGCGCCACTGAAATCGAAGGATGTCATGCGCGTACCGCATTCACATATACAATCCATGCATTTCTGGCAGTATGCGGAATGTTTTTTCTGGCGATTCTTTTTGTCAGAAAAGGTATCTATCACCCTGATGATCTTGGCAAGGTAAAGACTGACGTGTTAAGGGATCTGGGTGTCGACAGGCCGGGCATACCGGCAGTATTAATCACCCTGATGCTTATTGGATATGGTTACTATCAGTACAATACACCAACACCTTGTCAGGCAGATACATCGCAGCATTACAAGCAAACCCAAATGACACCAGAAAACAACGTATCTGATTAATGTCGCTATAAAGATCACGACATCGTAAATGCCGGCATCAGAGACAAGTAGCTTTGAGACCCGAAGGTGTTTCCAGTAAAAAAGTATCAAAGCATTTTTGTACACTGGCTCTCAAGGATAAATCTTCGCAGTGGACAGCCCGAACATGGACTACTGAGAGGCTTACCTAAAAATTGAAGCAGTCACCCTGCCGCGCAGCGGCTAAGCTCAACCAGGAAAAAGCCCTTTGTTTCGCTCACTGGGACGCTCCGCGCCGTTTCTGCAGCGTTAGAAGTTACAATAAAAGTGACCGATAAACCCCACATTGTACTACTCCCCGGGCTGGACGGAACGGGAGAATTATTCTTTCCAATTGTGCCGCTTCTTGAAAACCACTTCGAAGTTCACTCGGTGAGTTATACAAATGAACTGACATTCGACGACTATGTAGAAAGCGCACAAGCCCAGTTACCTGCAAATGGGCCTGTATCTCTGGTTGCCGAATCTTTCTCAGGCCCAATAGCAATAACGCTGCTTTCAAGCAACAGCTCAAACTTCCAGGCATCAGTGTTGAGTGCAACCTTCTGCAGGTCACCCCTGCCCCTACTGACTCAGGTATCGAAGTATTTACCGGAAAAACTCTTTTCCAGTAACCCGGCCAGCAAGGTATTCCTGGATTATTTGGTTACTGGAAGCGATGCAGATTCTAGAGTAAGGAAAAAGGCTCTTGAGATACTTGAAATGGTAAGTCCAAGCCAATTTCAAAATCGTATAAATATAGTAAATGAAGTAAATGTGACTGATACGCTAAAGGACATTGAGGTACCACTCCTCTATATTCAAGCAACAAGAGACAGAATTGTTTTCTCCAGATCTGGTACCGAGATGACAAAGCACGCGAAAAACCTGAGATTAACCGAAGTAGATGGGGCTCACATGATTCTGCAAACCCAGCCGGAAAAGTGTGCCGAGTTGATAATAAGCCATGTAACTTCTAATGAATGATGATAAATTGTGGGAGCGTAACGATCCATGATTTATGAGGTACCTCACGCTGCTGTGCATCTACGGGTTTCTCATTACTGTGGTAGGACACTGTCTCTTAACCGTCAGGGTTTTGTGCAGTACTCGAGTTAACAAAATGGAACATACAACGATATCATCCATAGCCATGTGCCTTTATCAAGAGATCACGCAAGGAGATTGAGCCCTGGGTGATCATCAAGCCGTCCATCATTCCGGTTTGGATTGCCAGCGTCCTGGATGAATTCAGCCCATGCAACCCAAATGCTCTCGAATTACGGTGTTATGAGACATGAAAATGAGAAACAGGAATCCATTTGGGGTAAAAATGTCACCTCGGGAAATGGAACTAATGGCTATCGGGAAGCCAGTCGTATGCTCTGCATGCACGGAGACATCCTACCTTTTTCCCAAGGGAGTCGGGCATCAGCCCTATCTGTGGGAAATGAACTGCACTTCGTGTCACCTATATGCAATCGGCTTAGATGGGTATGATGACCAACATACAAAAGTAGTCAAGGAGCTGGAGCAGTTCAGAAAACGATACATCAGTGGCGAGTCTACACAGGTAATTTCAACTTAGATAGAAGATCTAGCTGAACAGTTTGATGACATATTGATTAACAGGCTATGTGGATGTGGTGGTTTCTTGTCTATTTCTGCCAAACCCAAGTGCATTTTCTGTGATATTGAAATTTTTGATTCCTATTTTCATGTAGCAGATGAAACACCCTAGGGAGCATCTGATTGAGTCCTTTTTTGGACAATTAGCCGTGTATAAGTCACTGAATCTAAAGGGGCGTCAATTTTAGCGGAAGACTTGTTCAGAGGTTCCCTAGGACCTTGGGGCCGCGAAAATAATGAGTATCCAGAAATTGTGCTGTATTGATGAAGTATTTTAGTATATTTGGAATCGTAGTAATGATCTCGGGCTGTTCAACAGAACCGAATGTTATTCAGCATTCACTGCCTTTTACGAAAGAGGGAACACACGATCTGTTTATTGTAAGCCACGGATGGCATACAGGAATCATCGTTTCTGGCGAAGCTGTAGAGGAAAGGCTGCCGGAACTTGAAAAACGGTTTGGTCATACTTCGTATATCGAGTTCGGATGGGGTGATAAGGGATTCTATCAAGCCAAAGAGATCACTACAGGGTTAGTATTGGGAGCAATGTTCTGGCCTACGAGTTCGGTAGTACATACGGTGGCGGTTCCTCGTGACGTAGTAAGTTATTTTGGGAGTAGTGAAATCGAGTTACTCTGTCTTAACGACAGCGAGCTTTCCTCCCTGATTGACTTTATAGCAGGCAGTTTTGGAAAAAATGACAATGGAGAACTGGTGTCTCTAAGTGGTGGAATTTACGGTGATAGTCAGTTTTATCAGGGAATGGGTGATTATTTTTTGATGAATACTTGCAATAAGTGGACAGCAAAAGGATTAAGGAGTATTGGAATGGATATAGATCCTGGATTTAAGTTAACCGCAAGTAGCGTAGTCGAGTATGTAAGAAACAGTGATCAAAATGCAACAAACCAATTGGCTTTACGCCTTCGGCACCGTACACAGCAGAGCTGCGCCAGTTACTGAGATATTGGCTGTTGAATATGAAGCTGTTCACAAGCTTGAGGGGACGAAGGTGACTAAGTTGATACACCTCGTGCTCGACCATGAAACAGATCCAGAGTTTGGTTGTGATGAATGGTCCAATGGTATACGGCTATACTGTTACCCATGAGCAACCAGGCGAAAGCGGTCTGCTTCTTGAAAAGGGTGCAAACCCAGGGCTAAGGAAGGCAATGCAGATTCAGTTGCACATAGTCAATGATATGCGCTTTCATCTGCGCCTTGAATCTGAGCTGATACCCTGCGCATTATGGGACGATATATAATTTCCAAGGCCCTAACAAAGCAGCTGGACCGATCACGCAAGTCGCAGGACCATTCACCGTTTTTTCAACCACCCTTGATCAAGGGCGGCAGATACCAGCCCGATTACGTCGTCGCGAAGCTCAACCTGATCATAGGTCTGCTCCAGATCGGTGACAATGGTGGACAAAGTCGCTTTACCGTCGCATCGGCGTAAAATATCCGATGCGCTCTCATTGAGCTTGACCATCCCTTCAGGATACAACACGACCCAGGCCTGCTGTGCCTCTTCGAACTGCAATCGGTGTCCTGGCGCCAGCCCGTAAATGCTATCTACATCCAGCGTTGTCATGTCGACTCTCCTTCGTTGAAATAGGGAGGCATCTCCAGGACATAGGCCATGTACATGGCATCCAGCATGGACCAGAGAATATCCAGCTTGAGCTGAAGGATATCCATCGCACGCTGCTGCTTCTCCGGCGTATCGAACCAGGTCAGTGTCACTGCCAGCCCATGCTCCACATCACGACTGGCCTGGCTTACCCGTCGGCGGAAATAGTCCAGCCCTGAGGCTTCGATCCAGGGATAGTCCCGTGGCCAGTTCTCCAGACGCTGGCGATGAATCTTCGGTGCAAAAAGTTCGGTGAGGGAAGAGCATACACCCTCATGCCATTCAGCATTGCGAACAAAATCGAGGTAGGCATCCACTGCAAACCGAACCCCGGGCAGCACATGTTCCAGAGACCAGATCTCCTCACTTTTCAGCCCGCAGGCAGCACCCAGCCGCACCCAGGCTTCGATACCACCCTCCTCCCCTTCGGCACCATCGTGATCGAGTATTCGCTGTATCCAGAGTCGTCGGGTGGCGGCATCGGGACAATTAGCCATCAACGCGGCATCTTTTCTGGGAATGGTGATCTGGTAATAGAAGCGGTTGGCGACCCAGCCTCGTATCTGTGCCGGTGTCAACTCTCCATTGGCCATCATCCGGTGATAAGGATGATGTATGTGATAACGACGACTTCGGGCTCTCAGTGCTGCCTCGAACTCTTCCTGACTCCAGGATTGGTTACGCAAAATACCCTCCGGATCAAACCTCGAGTTCCATGCCGTCCCGGGAAACCTCGATGCCCGCACGGGTCAACTCAGCGCGTTCCGGGGAATTCTCCACCAGCATGGGATTGGTGTTGTTTATGTGGATGAGCACTTTGTGCTGACGTTCGAATGGTTTTAACGCCTCTATCATGCCGCCTGGTCCGCTTTGAGGCAGATGCCCCATGGCGAGAGAGCGCCTGGTACCCACTTCACGGCGCTCCATCTCATCATCGGTCCAACAGGTTCCATCCACCAGCAGCAGATCAGAAGCGTTCATTGCAGGCGTCAAATGGGGTTCTATGCTGGCCAGTCCAGGCGCATAGAACACGCTTCCCCCACCCACCTTGTCCTTTATTCTCAATCCAATGTTATCCCCAGGATGGGGATCGTTCCTGTGAGGCGAATAGGGGGGGGCTTTGCTCGACAGTGCAAAGGCTGAAAACTCCGCACCCTCGATCCCCTCCACACCAAAACTCTCACCGCCAACCGTTACTTCGTGCCAGTTCACACCACAGTAGTGATCGAGCATCCGGAGAACCGGAAAACCACTGGTCAGATCCTGATACACCATTCGGGAACAGTAGATATCCAACGGTTTATCATTTTCCCGCAACATCAGCAATCCAGTGGTGTGATCAATCTGACTGTCAATCAACAATACAGCCCGGATGCCGGTATCCCGCCGGGCCCGATTGGGTTGCAGGCCGGGAAAATCAAGGATCTGCTTGCGGATGTCCGGGGATGCGTTGATAAGCAGCCAGTCTTCCCCGTTTGTGCTCACCGCGATGGATGACTGGGTACGGGATATCGCATCCAATCCACCTGTACGCACACCCGTGCAGTTGTCACAGTTACAGTTCCACTGTGGAAATCCCCCGCCCGCCGCCGAACCCAACACCCTGATTTTTATCATCGCTCCACCACCGACTCTACCCCTGACCCACCGACATCCAGGCTGAAAACCATACTATTTCCTCGATGCCGGGGGCTGGGGCCGCCTCGCGATTCCCGAGCTGTCCAGGGAAAGAATCCAGGCAACCATGTCCTCGGCATCATCCTTTTTCACCGCCACATTCGGAGGCATGAACAACATGTTCACATTTTCCCAGACCCGTTTCTTGCCTTGGGTTCCCTGTACCACCGAGTCCACCAGCTTCTTTCGTGAATTCGCCTTGTCCTTGTATTGGACTGCAATCTCCCTGAAAGAGGGAGCCAGTGGAATAACCCGTCGCTCCGTCACAGGATTCATTCGATGGCATATCGTACATCCGCTGACAGCAGAAAGGGTCTGCATCCGGTCGTAGTGCATCAGTTTCTGCTCCAACTCGGGACTGATATTCAGCCTGAGTATCCAGTGAACCAGCGCAGCACCGGTATCCCGTGTAATGTTCACATTGGGAGGCATGAATCTCATACCGATCTTTCCGGCCCAGGCCTGCTCTCTGTAAGCGGTGCCGTACATTACCCGATCCAGAAGACGGTCGTAGGCACCCTTGTCACCCTTGTAACGCAGGGCAATCTCCTGGTAACTGGGAGCCAGCGGTATTTCATGGCTTGGGCCCGGTGCCAGACGGTGACAGATGAAACAACCTGTGGAATTGGCGAGTGCCAACATCTGTTCATCCTTCGCCTGACCAACAGATGTCACGGCAACAAGCGCGATGGCGAATATGCCGGTTACAGACAACTTCAGCCTCGTCATCATGAATCACTCCTGATGGGTTATTCGTCGTAGCGGCTGTGGATGGCGAAACCTGGGTCAGCCAAATCCAGAGCCTGGCTCCAATTCTAACAAACTTTATGATCAGACCGGGGATGTATCCGGTCTGGAATCTTTTAATGACCCCTGTCTGGGAAGCAACAACTGTGCCCATCCTTGAAAACCATTGTCAACACTCACCCAGCCCCGTCAGGGATCGAAGGACAACCATAGTAACCCATTCCAAAAGCTCCCGGGCTGTTCAATATTGGCAATCAATGTGCCAGAAATGAAACAACCTCCTTACCCGGATCTGGAGATCCCTGGGGGATCGCCTGGTCTCCCGGGAGAGGCTATGCTTGAAAATTACCGGGTATTGCTTGGAACATCCACTGACGATGAATGGTACCTGGGGGGATTTCCGGGCAAACTTGACTCTCCAGGGCATCTTGCCCTGGAACTCATAGTCGGTCATCAAACCACCACAAAGGCCAGCAACAGTGCAGAATGTTCAAATTCGCTATGGGCTTTTCCTCCAATGGCTGCTTCTGTTCGGACTCATGCTGTTTGCCAGCTGGCTGCTATGGGACCAGGCTCTGCTGCAAAAAATAGTGGCCACTGACAACACTCGAATCACACTGATCATTATCATCATTTTTATCGCCGCCACCGGGCATTGTGCCGCAAGAAGCCTCTATCTCTCAAAGGAGCAGATGGCGCTTGATCAGATTGTAAATGCTGCTGAAAAATACCGTACCGAAGAGGATGAAAAAGGCCTGTGGGTGAACCACCAGGTGCCGAGCCCATGGTCCCTTTCAGGGCAACTGGTGTCGGGTGTTCTTGCCAGACAGGGACTGAGTAACGAAACCGAAACCAAGCCCGATAATCAACTGCTTGCCCAGGTCATGTCCGAGCAGGCCCGGGGACAGCATGAGGTAGGGTGGTTTATCAGCGGAGTGCTGATCAAACTGGGGCTTCTCGGTACCGTCGTGGGATTCGTGCTTATGCTTGCACCTGTTGCAGAACTGGAGTCCTTTGACCTCTCGGATATTCAAGGGCTTTTGCAACGCATGACCACTGGCATGAGTATTGCGCTCAACACCACCCTTACCGGCCTCAGTTGCAGCATGTTGCTGGGGTTACAGTACCTGATACTCGATCGTGCGGCAGACGACCTGGTCGCCCGGGCCGTTCACTTTACCGAGACACGTCTGACAAACCTGGCCGGTAAGGAGTAACAAGGGCATGGCCATGTTCCGTTCGCCACGAAGATTCGAAGCAGATCCCTTCACAGATCTGCTTTTCAATGCGTTGCTTGCATTCACTTTTCTGTTTCTCGTGGCATTGATGTTTCTCAACCCGCCAGCAAAAACAGGCATTATCGACCCCAAAGCTGACTTTTTGATTTCCGTCACCTGGGCGGACAATAATCCTGACGATATCGATACCTGGGTGGAGGGGCCCAATGGCCAGCTATTGTGGTTCAAGAACCCCCAGGCAAGCCTGATGCACCTGGATAGGGACGACCGCGGCATGACCAATGACACGCTCTTAATCGATGGCCGTACTATCCAGAACCCCTTGAATCAGGAAGTCATCACCATCAGGGGGCGACCACCGGGGGAGTACGTCGTCAACGTCCATTACTACAACAGCAAAACCTTCAAGCCTGTACCAGTCACCGTGTATCTGGCCGAAGTCAACCCAACCCTTAAGGTGCTACACTACGCTACCTTGGTTCTGGATCGCGTTGGCGAAGAAAAAACAGCGGTTAGATTCACCATCGAACCGAATGGCAAAGTCAGTGGTGTCAATACGCTTTCCAAACCGATCGTTCAGGTGGGTAAAATATGAACCAGATAACACTCCTGCTGGTGCTCGCCTATGTGGTCCTGGCAGCACTGGTGTTGTTGACGCTTATCAAGGGACGGCTCCCGACGCTGGTCAAGCTGATCCTCGTCATTGGTACCAGCGCACTTTACTTCGTCAGTTACCAGGGATGGAAGTCTTCACAGGGCTGGGCCACGGCAACACCGCTCCCAGAACGTTTTCTCCTGCACGCATCGGTGATTCAAGAGCCGGACAAGAGCACCGGTTCCCCAGGTTCGGTTTACATCTGGGTATCGGATCTGGTTGATGGTAAACCGGCCGATGAGCCCCGTGCCTATGCGGTGAGTTATGACAAAAAGCTGCATTCTGATCTTGAAGATGCGCTACGCGGAATGCGCAACGGTGTCGTCCAGCTGGGGCGGGTAACCCGTGTTACCGATAAACCCGATAGACCGACGGATGTTACCCGCATGGGTGAACGCCGGGAAAAAGTTGAGATTCATGCCCTCCCCGATCCAGCCCTGCCTGAAAAATGAAACCTGCACTGGCAATCCTGACAGTGGCTGTACTGGTACAATCCTGCTCCCGGATGTCCCCGGACCCACACAGCTACTTCCCACTGCAAACCGGCATGCGCTGGGACTACGACGTTACCGCAACAATAGCCGGAAAGGCTCGACATTCAGACTTTTCGATATATATCGCTGAACCTGAAACCATCGATGAAACACTCCACGCGGTAAGGGTCACGAGCGACGGAACCCGCTATTACATCAGGAATACCGATGCGGGTATCTACCGTGCAGCAAAACGAACTCTGGTGGAAATGAAACCACGACTGGACGATGAATCCAGCTGGGTACTCAAGAAACCTTACGAAAAAGGCACAAACTGGACCAACGCCACTCATCCTTTCGTCCTGCGCCGGATTCATCCCTACGAGGAACAGATTTCAGGTGGAGTCAATCTGAAAATGACTTACCAGATAATGTCCCTGCTGGATCAGGTCAATGTACCCGCCGGTCAGTTTGATCATTGCCTGCGAGTGGAAGGGGAAGCCCAGTTCACCTTGTACGCGGATGGCCGCACCGGCTATGCAGACATAGTGGTCAGTACCACCGAGTGGTATGCGCCGGGTGTCGGGCTGGTCAAACTGGTACGCGACGAACCACTGACCAGCGACGTGTTTACAGGTGGAAAGGTGGAATTCGAACTCAAGCGTCTGACCCGGTAACAAGATACCGGGTCAGCCAATTCCTGCACCCTGTCGGTTCGAAGCCGTCCATCACGCGTAAGGCTCGAACAAACAGGCTGGTCCTGGTACTCCCTCTTTCTTTTCCAGGTCCCCGGGCTATTCCCCAGTAGCCTGGGCTGTCTCTTCGCTGGCGCCGTTGCTGGCAAAAAACTCCTGGGTCAGCTTGAAGACTACCGGGCTCAACAGTATCAGCGCGAGCAGATTGGGTATCGCCATCAGTGCATTCAGGGTATCCGCCAGCAGCCAGATGAACCCCAGATCTGCGGTGGCACCCAGGGGCGCAGCCACACACCAGAGTATGCGAAACGGCATAATAGACTTCACGCCCAGTAGATACTCCACACATTTCTCACCGTAGAATGACCAGCCCAGCATAGTCGTAAAGGCAAAAATGGCCAGTGAGATAGTCACGATGTGACCACCGGCACCAGGCAGAGCCGCTTCAAAGGCAGCCGAAGTCAATGATGCACCGGTCTCACCTGAAGTCCAGACACCGGATGTAATAATCGCCAATCCCGTGATACTGCATACGATCAGTGTATCGATGAACGTGCCCAGCATTGCCACGAGACCCTGATTTACAGGTCCCTTGGTTTTTGCTGCAGCGTGGGCGATTGGCGCACTTCCCAGGCCGGCTTCGTTAGAAAACACACCACGGGCGACACCAAAGCGTATGGCTGCCCAGACCGCCGCCCCGGCAAATCCACCGGTTGCCGCTGTCGGGGTGAATGCATGAGTGAATATCAATCCGATTGCCGCTGGAATTTCAGCGGCATTGATTCCCAGCACCACCAGACCCGCCAGCAGATAGGCGATAGCCATGAAGGGAACCAGCTTGCCCGCAACCTGGGCGATACGCTTGATACCACCAAGGATGACAGCACCGACCAGCACCAGCAGCGTAAACCCGGTTACCCAGGTGGGAATACCATAAGTCGAACTGAGTACATCGGCAACCGAATTGGCCTGTACCGTATTACCGATACCAAATCCGGCAATGGCGCCGAATCCCGCAAACGTCGGTGCGAGCCAGAGCCATTTTTTACTCAGGCCGTTTTTGATGTAGTACATGGGACCACCGACGTGATTCCCAAGTTCATCCACTTCGCGGTACTTCACCGCACAGACGGCTTCCGCATACTTGGTCGCCATACCGACCAGTGCCGTACACCACATCCAGAACAGTGCACCCGGCCCACCAAGGAAAATGGCCGTTGCAACACCGGCAATATTGCCGGTGCCGATGGTGGCAGACAATGACGTCATCAAAGCATTGAAGGGACTGATTTCGCCTTTCCCTCCACTGGGTGGGGTCCGCCCCTTCCACAGCAGACTGAACCCGAACCCAAGTTTGCGTAGTGGTAAAATCTTGAGACCGGCCTGCAGGAACAGCCCGGTACCCAGTATGAGCACCAGCATTACCGGACCCCATACAACGCCATTGATGGCGCTTACCGCGTTTGTGAGAGCTTCCACTTGTTCATATCCTCCTGGTTGAGTAACCTGCCCATCAAACCCGTGCACTCCTTCTGTCGGAAACACAAAATGCCTGGTTCTGGGGCGTGTTCATCCAATTTTTTTTCATGTCTTTCATGCCACAGGCCGGTGGAACCCGCAAACCCCGCCCTATGGGGCAAGAAAATAAAACAACCCCGAACAATCAGCGAATGACCAGCACCGGGCACTCAGCGTGGCGCACCACCTTAGCGGCATTGGGGCCCAGCAGAAAGTCTTTCAACTCCGGCCGAT
>JAAELC010000386.1 GCA_024227135.1 Gammaproteobacteria bacterium | reverse complement strand
GGGGGCTGGTAAATGCGGCAGTTGTGCAGGGAAAGATCATGTTCTTACCCGGGGAGATTTGTCCAACTTTGCGGCCACATTTGGTGGTAGCGCTTCATGTAGCAATGCGTGAGGTGATTGGGCAGAAGTCAGCAGATGGCATAGTAGTGGATTCATATTGATGAAGCGAAGGCCTGAAGCCAAGGGAGAGGATTTCCCACTATGCTCTATTCTAAGTTTGGGCCGACCGGCTCACGAAAGAGGTGATAGGCGCGATACTGGAATCTGAAATCTTCATGGTTAACCTTTTAGTTGACTTGTCCGACTACGGTCCGACGTTCTTGGTAACCGCCCGGTGCGGACCTGCATGCCGGGTGGTGTGGGAGGGAGGGGTTAGAGACCCCTTCCTATCCCTCTTACGTTTGTGTACTAGAATGTGTGTATTCATGTGTAGATTTGGAGAGTGTGATGGCCACCAACCTTTCGATTGATACTAACCTGCTTGATGAAGCATTGCATATTAGTGGACTAAGAACCAAAAAAGAAACAGTTAACCAAGCACTTAGGGAGTTTGTACAACGCCGTAAACAGCGCGAAATAACTGCGCTTTTTGGCAAACTACCCCAAGACCAAGATTACAACTACAAAAAGGGCCGAAAATGAGTGGCGTTCTCGTTGACACTTGCATTTGGTCTTTAGCCCTACGAAGTAATGCTCCAAAAGAAACCGCTGTTGCTGAACAACTCTCGCAGCTAATTGATGAAAACCAAGTTCGAATAATTGGTCCAATTAGGCAAGAGCTACTTTCTGGGTACACCGATAAAAACAGCTTTGAACGGCTTCGCCAAAAAATCAAATACTTCCCCAACGAACCGATCATCGATGCTGATTATGAATCTGCAGCCGAATATTCAAACTTTTGCCGATCGAAGGGCATACAAGACTCGCATACCGACTTCTTAATATGTGCTGTATCTATGCGAGCCAAATTTCACATTTATACGACCGATAAAGATTTCCAGATTTATTCAAAGTATCTACCGATCTCGCTCATGTAAAAAACTAACAGGTGATTACCTTGCCGGCTCTTGTTATCGCTTTATGCCGCCGACTCCAATATTGTATTACTCCGTCAATTGTTCTATAAATGTTCTCTAGGCAGTGTAATCGCATGGAGCGGCATTTCTCATGGAAAACAGAGAAACACCAATAGACCCTAGACCAAAGCAGCCCAAACGGATACCTACGGTTCTCAGTCCAGAAGAGATTCACCGCTTGCTGGAGGCACTGACTCCCTGGATAGAGTGGTGTAAAAGGTCCAAATACCCGCTTTTAGGAATCGAACCTGTTACCGACTGATTTCAATCCCACAAATGCTAAGAGGTTAGGAGAAGGTTGGCTCGAAGGCTGGAAAAACACCGTTTGCTTCCACAATGCTTCCATGGAAGACAGCTACATGATAGATGGATACGATAACTTATTGTTTTAATTGGTGGCCAGGGACAGAATCGAACTGCCGACACGGGGATTTTCAGTCCTCATTATTTCCGGTTTGGAGTGGCGGAGCCAGAATCAAGAGTGTCAGCAATGCAGCACGTTCGATCAGGGAATCCACGAACAGAAATTCGTGGTGAGCATGGGCGCCATCCCCAACGGGACCCAGTCCATCCAGGGTAGCGGTGAACTGGCTAGTGGTATTGCCGTCGGAACCCCCACCGGCCGCACCTTCCTGAAGTTCCATGCCCAGTTCCTGACCAAGTTCCTGCGCCATGGTCCAGAGTGCGCGACCCGGTTCGGTTCGTTCCATCGGGGGGCGTCTGAAGCCTCCCTCCACAGACACCTGAACTCCCGGTGTTGCCGGTTTCAATCCCTTGATCTGGGATTCGACCAGCCGGGCATCCTCGTGGGTGGGCACTCTTACATCCACCATGGCACTGCTTTCGGGTGCCACCACATTGGCTCCCAGGCCACCGTCCACCATGCCCACATTAACGGTGACCCCGGCTGCCGGATCATTGAGGGCAAACAGGCTTTGGATCTGGTGGGACAGCTCGAGGATCGCACTGGCACCCGCTTCGGGATTAAGCCCGGCATGGGCCGCCTTTCCCTTGACCTTGATAGTAAAGCGCCCGATGCCTTTTCGTGCCGTCTTGATACGTCCGTCGATTCCCAGGGAAGGCTCGAGTACGAATGCCCGGTTGGCGACACGTGCCAGACGGCGAATGTTGCGGGTCGACTCCTGACTGCCGATCTCCTCATCCGAATTGACCAGTATCACGGGCGTCACTGCTGTTTCCAGGTTGAGGTGGCGCAGGGTTTTCAGTGCATAAAGTATCTGGGTCAGGCCACCTTTCATGTCATACACCCCAGGCCCTTTCATCCGTCCTTTTTCCGTCTCGATCGGCATGTCTGTCAGGGTGCCGACCGGCCAGACCGTATCGATATGGCCCAGCAGGAGTTGCATGGGGGTACCCGTCGACCTCGATTCGGGGCGTGCATAGAGGAGACCGCCGCTGGTTTGGCCAGGGATACGTCGTACTGAGAAATCCAGATCCCGGAGCGCATCACCGAATTTACCGAAGGCGGGTGATTGGGTGGCGGGATTCCGGGAAGGGGATTCGATAGCCACGAGTTCCTCCAGGAATCCCAGCATCTCGGGGCGATAACCTTGCAGTTGAGTGAGGATCTGAGATGAAACAGACATCAACGTTTGAACCCTGCCGGCATGGGAAATCCCTGGGTCTTTTCAATAATCGCGAATCGCTCGGGGTAGAGGTAGGCAAACAGCGGCTTGTCACGAATAATTTCGTTATCTTCCCGGTCATCGCCCCGCATGGCCTGTTGATTCACATACGCGGCCACCACTTTGCCGATGATCAGGCTGTTGTCCCCCAGGTCGTCCACCATTCGGTCCAGTTCGCACTCGAGATAGAGGTCACAGTCTTTGACCAGAACACCTTCCACGGCCTGAGCCGGAAATACAGGTAGTGCCATCAGCGAGGGCTTTTGATTGGAGTCGCTGCGGGGTGCGGCTGCGAGGCTGGCCAGTATGATTTGTTCTGAACGGGGGTAGCTCACAGTGAACTGGCCGGTGCGCAGCACATTGTGATAAGTGCGGTGGCGGGGTGTGCAGACGAAGCCAAACCAGTTTTTCCAGCTCATGGGCATAGCCATGTGCTTGGGGGCGAGATCGTGTCCGCCATCCTCCTCCCGGGTTCCCACCAGAACCAGTGGGAAGACACTGAAGAACCGCTCCCATATTGGCTCATCCGTGGACAGTGAAACCCATTGATCGGGAAGACTCACTGTAATGCTCCCTTCGGGAATGATCCGCGAAGTTGAGCCGGCTCGTGCCTACAGCATTCCCAGGCGGAAACCAAGCCGGCGGAAACGAAAAATGCTGTTACACACTACTGTATACCCCTACAGCTTTCATGGCAAAACCGGATTCATGAATCCCATCGGGTTTGCCATCATGCGCATGTTTTCCCGCATGACAGGCAGGCTGTTTTTCATGTGATGCACTCTCTGGTCGATGAATCCCATGGAATTACTGAGGTGCTCCATGTCCTGATGTATCAGCTCCATATCCTGACCGATCATGTCCATATCCAGGCGCATGCTGGGAAGGATATCGGTCAGCGATGAGATACTGTCTTTAATCGGACGCATGTGGCTGATGTGTTCATCGAAATGTTCGACGCTCAAAGAGATGTTGGACATGTCCTCGTCCACGTGAGCCAGCGTACGATACATCGAGTCCATGTTGGACACGATACCGTCCAGGTCCTGATACAGCACCCGAACGTAATAAACATTGAATGTAGCCAGGACAACCAGCAGAAAAGAAACGGACATGATGACAAGATCCGTCATCTTGAAGTGTTGGTATCGCTCATCGAGGTGCAGCTGGGTTTCCTTTCCCAACTTGGCCATCACGTCGATGATGGCGCGTCTCGGGTCCTCATGCATGTCGGTACTCCTTGATACTCCGGGTTCTCCGCGGCTGTCATTTTGACGGGGTTTACGGAAATGGAAACATCTTGTTCATGGACCTGGCCGGTTTGCCCATTCTGTGCATTTCCCGGGTCATGCCCTGCATTTCCAGATTCATTTGATCAATACTGACCGCCATGTTGCCCACCCGGGTATGGACGGAGGATAGACTGATACGGATGCCATTGACCGAATGCTGGATGTTGTTCATATCGCTGTTGATCGCTTTCATCTCCTGGTCCATGATTGCGATGTCCCCATCGATCACAGCGATCAGCTCCACCTGCTTTTCCATGGACTCCATGTTGAGCTTTATTCGCTCCATTTTTTGTGAAACCGACAGGAAATGGGTGTTCATGTCGTAAACGACATCAGAAATACGGTTGATCTGGGTAGTCAGGGTGTACAGGAGCACCAGTATCGTGAACGCGATAGCGCCCAGTATGATGATGCCGGTTCGAATGCTGTAGTTTAATCGATTTCCAAGGCTGTTCTTGACTTCGATCTGACTCAGGACGATCCCCTCAAACGAGCTCAAGGCTCGAAGGTACTGCTGTTGCAGTATGGTGTCATCCTCATCGGGTTTCGTAGAATTGGGGTTGTCTACCATCAGATTGATTCCCCTATAAGCTCCCGGGCAGTATCAGTATCTGTTTAATACCGAGATGAGCACTGTACATTTTGGTTTATGTTATATCATTCTATTCGAATGTACGAAGATACTCGATCAGGGAAATGATCACCACCATCAGTATCAATGCGATCATCAGTACCCCGGTGCCGAAAGCCAGCACCATGATGAGTGTGGGTCCGAAGTCCAGTTTCTCCACAACAGTGAGCACTTTATAAAGCAGAACAGCAAAAACCACAGGCAGGACTGTGAATAACACCACGGTTCT
>JAAELC010000385.1 GCA_024227135.1 Gammaproteobacteria bacterium | reverse complement strand
GGTATTGCCATCGCCATGGCCAGTGAGGGATTGCTGGCACTGCCGGCAGGGATTGCCCTGGCACTCGGTGCCAATATCGGCACAGCGGTCACCACCGCACTCATGGGGATCATGAGCAGCAAATCCACGGACGCCGTGCGTGCCTCGGTGGTGCATGTCGCATTCAATGTACTGGGTGTGGTGATCTGGTTGCCTGTTATCGGTCTACTGGTGGAGATCGCCGTCTGGTTGTCCCCTGGCAGTCCTGAACTGCAGGGGTCGGCCCGGGCTGCAGCGGAAGTCCCCCGCCAAATCGCCAATGCCAATACTTTTTTCAATGTTATCAACACCATACTATTTATTGGCTTTACCACTTGGTTTGCCCGGTTCGCGGAATGGCTGGTAAAGGATCGTGCTCCGGAAGAAGGTGTCATTATCCAACCGGAATTTCTGGATGAAGCCGCGCTGGCGGCACCTACGGTGGCGCTGCAGCAGGTTCGCCTGGAGGTGGGACGGATGGGAGATATCACCCTCAACATGCTCCAGGATATCCAGCCGGCATTTGCGGATCGGGACACAAAGCGCATGGAGGATATCGCTCGTCGGGATGACGAAGTGGATATTCTCGAGGCCGAGACTCTGAACTACCTGGGAAAACTCCGACAGGGAATGCTGACGGAGGAAGAGAGCCGGGAGTTTCAAACACTGCTGACAGCAGCAGACAATCTGGAGAGTCTGGCGGATGTCATCGAAACCGACCTGGTGGCTATCGGGCGTAAAGCGGTCGACCTGGGTGTGAGTTCCGGGGACGAAACCCGGGATCTGCTCGTGGAGTTTTATGCCACTATCATCCAATCGGTGGAGCTTACGGTGCGGGCGGTACGGGACAATGACCAGCGGGCTGCAGAATCGGTAATGATGCTCAAAGACAGCGTTCGAGAGCAATCCGAACGAATGTTGGCCCGCAAGGCGGAGCGCCTGACATCGGACGACCGGGACTATATCGAGCTGGTGCGTCTGGAAATGTCATTCGTCAATCAGATGCGACGTATCTACACCCTGTCCAAGCGTATTTCCAAAGAGGTTTTACCGCCGGTTCTGGCCAACCAGGAATAGAAGTTAAAACCTGCAGTATCCAGAACCAAGGCCTCAGACTACCGGAACGAAGCTACCCGGGAAATAGAGCATCTTTCCCGGGTCAGCATCTTTCCTGCGAGCGCCTGATTAACGTTTGATCCGATCAGGAACATGACACATGTGTCGTTCCGTGCAGGAAGAATACATATCAATCTGGGTGGTTATCCATTCATACCCTCCCAATACACCACTCTTCCTCAAGCAGAATTCCCGCACTGAATCGACGAGGAGCCCATCATGCCAAGTTACAAAGCCCCGATAAGAGACCTCCAGTTCGTTTTTCATGAACTGCTGAATGCCGACGACACCCTCGGTACCTTGCCTGGCTATGAGGAAATGAGCCCGGACCTGGTGGACGCCATTCTGGAGGAAGGAGCAAAACTGTGTGAAACCCTGCTCCAGCCCATCAATCAAAGTGGAGACCTGGAGGGATGCCGGTTCACCGATGGGCAGGTGTCCACCCCCCAGGGTTTCAAGGAGGCCTATCAAACCTATGCGGAGGGGGGTTGGCCCTCTCTTGCCGCCGACCCGGAGTTCGGTGGCCAGGGATTACCGGAAACCCTCAGCTTCATGATGGAGGAGATGATCAACTCCTCAAATGTCTCATTCGGGCTCTACCCCGGCCTCACCCGGGGAGCTATCAGCGCCCTGTCCCAACATGCAAGCGATGAGCTGAAATCCCGTTACCTGCCAAAAATGGTAGAAGGCACCTGGGCGGGCACCATGTGCCTGACCGAATCCCAGGCGGGGACGGACCTGGGACTGATTCGCACCCGGGCGGAACCCGCGTCGGAAGGTACCTACAGAATCAGCGGCACCAAAATTTTTATTACCGGCGGGGATCAGGACCTGACGGAGAACATCGTTCACCTGGTACTGGCCCGTATTACCGGCGCTCCTCCGGGGGTCAGAGGCATCAGCCTGTTTCTGGTCCCCAAATTTCTATCTGACGCCCAGGGAGCCCCGGGTGAATCCAACGCTGTGTCCTGCGGCTCCATCGAGCACAAAATGGGGATTAAAGCCTCATCGACCTGCGTGATGAACTTTGACCAGGCCGAAGGCTATCTGGTCGGGCCTGAAAACAAGGGGCTTGCCTGCATGTTCACCATGATGAATTCCGAACGGCTGGCAATCGGCATACAGGGCCTCGGACTGGCAGAAGTGGCCTATCAGAATGCCGTGGAATATGCCCGGGAACGCTTGCAGAGCCGCTCGGCAACCGGTGCCAAAGCCCCCGATCAGCCCGCCGACCCGCTGCTCGTCCATCCGGACATCCGCCGCATGCTTCTGACCACCCGGGCTTACAACGAAGGGGCGAGGGCCATCGCGGTCTGGACTGCCGTCAACATCGATATCGCCCATAGACACCCGGACCCGGCAGCCCGGGAGGCTGCAGACGACCTGGTCGCCCTGATCACCCCCCTGATTAAAGCCTTTTTTTCCGACTACGGATACGAAACCACCACCTTGTGCCAGCAGGTGTTCGGCGGTCACGGCTACGTCCGGGAATGGGGCATGGAACAGTTCGTTCGTGATGCCCGGATTGCCCAGATTTACGAGGGAACCAACGGTGTTCAGGCCCTTGACCTGGTAAGGCGAAAACTCTTTATCCACGAAGGGCGACTGCCTGAGCGGTTTTTTGACCTGCTGGATGGCTACATCAAGCAGCAGCAGGACAACGATTCGATGCGTCCTTTTATCGATCCCCTGACCCAGGCCAGTAACCTGTTACAGGGATTGACCGGCTGGCTGAAAAAAAGGGGTGAGGAAAACCCGGACGAACTGGGTGCTGCCGCCACCGATTATCTACGCCTGTTCGCCCTGACTGCACTGGCCTATTTCTGGGCTCAGATGGCCGGCATCGCATCGACGAAGGAAAACGACGAAACCGGTTATTATGGAACAAAACTGGCGACGGCACGTTTCTTCATGGGACGGCTTCTGCCCCAGATCCATGGACTTGCGGAAGGTATCAGATCAGGCTCTGGGTTGTTGATGGATTACGAGGAAAGCGAGTTTTAGCTTCTGCAGGTTGATCAATACCAACTGAAAGACTGAGTCAGGAGTTACCCCATGCCCAGAATTTCGAAAGCTGAATTCAACCAGATCGTAGTAGACGAACTGCCCTGGGCAGCCGATACCGGCCTGACCCTGGAAAAGATCGAGGCGGGACAGGTGCTGATGCGCCTGCCTTATGACAATCGCTCGGTGCGACCGGGGGGTACCATCTCCGGCCCCCACATGATGCTGCTTTCCGACGCCTGTATGTATGCGGTGGTGCTGAGCCTCATCGGAAAGGTCAAACTGGCGGTTACCACCAACTTCAACATTAATTTCCTTCGCAAACCCGCAGAAAGCGATCTGCTCGCCGAGGGCCGATCCATCAAATTGGGGAAGCGCCTGGCAGTCCTCGAAGTTTCAGTTTTCACCGAAGCGGAAAACGAACTGGTCGCCCATGCAACGGGGACCTATTCCATTCCACCTGAAAGTCAGATGGACTAGCCCCCAAGAAGGAGTGGATTCAATTCGGCCTGAAAAACCCTCCAAACCAGGATGCATGCTGCTGTACGATTGGTTTAGGGCCGATTTGAAAATCTCCTTATCCGTCGTTCCCACGTCGACGGAAATTACATTTAATCAGTAGGTTACAAATATACCAGCGATGGGATTGGACTTAATCGGTGATTCCTTAGATTAAACTATGATCTGATTCAGAGTGATGACAACCCATGGATAATAACCGTAACAATATAATTGTTGTCGATGATGATCACATTACCCGTGCCCGTTTAAAATCCTATTTCCAAAGTGAGGGTTATCAAGTAATCGCTACCAAAGATGGTGATGAAATGTGGCTGGCTCTGGTAAGCACCACCGCTGACATCGTGTTACTCGATATCGGCTTACCTGGAAAGGACGGACTCGAACTTGCCAGAGAATTACGAACACACCACGAAAATATTGGAATTATCCTGGTCACTGGGCGTAATGATGACATCGACAAAATCGTCGGCTTGGAATGTGGAGCCGATGACTATGTTACCAAGCCATTTCACTCGCGTGAGCTACTGGCCAGGGTTAAAAACCTGCTGCGCCGCAGTCGAAATGAACCACTGATACAGGCTGGTGACAACTATCTGTTCAGTGGCTGGAGGATCGATCTGTCCCGTCGGCGACTGCGTAACCCAGAAGGTAAACGAGTCACTTTGACGGATGGAGAGTTTGACCTGCTTTCAATGCTTGTTCACCATCCAGGAGTGGTTCTGAGCCGGGACCGCCTGATGCAGGCTGTCAGTCACCGTTCGTGGGATCCAAATGATCGCACCGTCGATGTACTGGTTCGTCGTCTGCGGAGAAAGATTGAATCTGATCCACAAGACCCTGAGTTCATTACAACAGTCCGCGGGAAAGGTTACGTATTTACGGCCAAAACAGGCTAACCTGCATCAGTCACCGGGACTCGGTATTTTGGGGCGCACTGGAAAAGCAGGTTGATCGGTTCGACACACCAGCCTATACCCCAAGCCCACTACTGAACCATGGGCTTTTACAGCATGCACTGTGTTAATTCTCCCCTTTATGGGACACTAATTTCCGAAGTACCCGGCAACTCTTGCCGCACGTCTCCCGCAATTTGCAAATTTCCACTGCAATGTGATCACTGTCCGTGGGCGAAATTAAGGTCAAGTGCTCAATTCGTTGCGCTTGTTGGGCAAGAAGGGATAGTCCAAGATTTCCGGCAGCACTTTTAAAACGATGCGCATGCCGGGATAGAACGGACCAATCTTTGGCTTTTGCAAGGGTATCGAGAGTATCGAATGTTCCACCAGCTTCCTGGATGAACAATCCGAGCAACTCTGAAAACAGTACTTGACCCAGCGTTTCCAACTCTTCCTCGATGTAATCAGTGTCCAGTAGCGACTCCCTGACCGGAGCTACAGACGGCACTTCGACTTCCTCCGGGAGTGTCAAGGATTCTTGGTTCACCTGCTCAGAGGTTGCAGCATAAAGCGCCCGACTAAGCTGATCCCGGGTAAATGGTTTACTGAGGAAGTCAGCCATACCCGATGCATAGTAGCTTTCCACGTTATCCCCGAATACGTGGGCCGACATAGCGATAACCGGAACGGATTTCCAACGGGCATCGGGTAATGCACGGATTCTCATCGCGACTTCGACACCTGAGAAACCCGGCAGACTTATATCCATCAGAACAGCGTCAATCGGATCGACCTGCTGCTGCAGCAGTGTCAATGCCTCCCCCCCATCACTTGCTTGTATCGACTGGTGTCCCAGGGACTCCAAATAGTGGAGACAGACCGTTCTGTTGATAGGGTCATCCTCGACAACAAGCACTCTCAATGGCTGAACTATGGGGGGTAACGGAGTCTCCAGGACCACTGTGTCAGTGTCTGCGGTCCCGAGTGCGGGAATATAAGTGAGCCGGAAGCCTACCAAAGTGCCTTCACCTGGCGCACTCTCCACCCATATTGTCCCCCCCATCGCCTCCACCAGTTTCTTACAAATCGTTAAACCCAATCCGGTACCACCATCACGTCGATGGGCCGTATCATCAACTTGATAGAACGGGCTGAATACGTCCCTGTGCTTTGATTCGGGAATGCCTATTCCTGTATCAGTAACGGTAAATATCAGCGTGACACCCCGTCCTACTACCACATCTCTGTATCGCTTTATTGAGAGGGTAACCGAGCCTTCGTCAGTAAACTTAACGGCGTTTCCAACAAGATTCAGGACAATCTGGTTGAGCTTGGGACGATCACCCAGGACCCGGTTTGGCACATCATCATCAATATCACATATCAGAGCGATATTTTTGGAATGTGCTCGCAGTGCCTGAAGTGAAAGAATATTGTTAATTGATTCACGCAATACGAATGGTGAGTGCTCAATATCCAGCTTGCCCGATTCGAGCTTCGAATATCCGAGCATATCCTCCAGGATCTCGAGCAATGTGGTATTTGCGGAGCGGATCATACTTATGCATTCCCTCTGCCGTTCATTCGGTCCGGTATCGCTCAGAAGCTGCAGTGTTCCGAGAACCCCGCTTAAGGGTGTACGCAGTTCATGGCTCATGGTTCCAAGGAAGGTGGTCTTTGCCTGATTTGCCTCCTCGGCACGACTGCGCGCCCGTGCATGATCAGCCACCTCTTTTTCCAGCAGGACATTACTGCGTTTAAGTTCGGATGTTCGCTTCTCCACCTGCCACTCCAGGTTACGCTGATTGCGCTGCAACTCACCCTCGAGTCTCTCTCTTTCGCGGGTATTTTCTCGTAACTGATCCAGCGCCCGGCCCAGCCTGGCCAACTCATCATCACCGGCTGTGGAAATATCCGTGTCAAAATCCCCAGTGGATATCGCCCTAACTGCGAGTTCCATTCCGTGCAGGCGACGAATAATGTGGTGACGCATCAGCACCCACAAAGTAACTATCAGCGCAAAAAGTAATAGTGCAGCCACCACGAGAAATCCGGTCACCCCCCGGTTGACGGCTTGTTCTGCTTCCAACCCCGCACGATCGATTACATCAGATGCGGCGCCCAGCAGCTTGTTCGCCTGTTCATTCAGGCGGGAAGCATCTTCATTACCCAGTTGCTGTAACCTGGCAATCTTATCGATCAATGCAAATCGCGTACGGCGTACATCGAACACCCCCCCGGTAGCTGTTGCGGAAAGCAGTACGTGGTAGTAACCATCGGCTTTTCGACGCCGTTGCGGGTCGTTGATATCTTTAATTCTCCGCTCAAGTACCTCAAGATTGGCTTTGAACAGGAATTCAATTCTTGATACGACACTGGTCTTGGTTGTATCCTCAAGTTGCTCGATCCGCGCATTCAATTGAAAACAGATGAGCTGAAACTCGGACATACGTTCCATGTTGTCCATGTCGACCTCTATAAGCCGATCGAGTGCATCATAGGCAGAACTGCCCGACTCATCAGTCCGATCGATAATTGAGTACAGGCCAGAGATTATCGAAGTAATCGAAGTTGAAGCATTGGCCACCATGGATTCAGAGAGGGTAACCAACTCCATCCCAGCATTGCGATGGGTGTTTAGCAGTGCTCTCTCGCGGCGCTCTAAATCCAGCCTTTCGCCGACCAACACCCCTTGTTGTCTGATATTCGATTCAATTTCCCGGACGATCTTGGCAAGTACCGATCTCACCTCTGGTTCGAACTGTCGCTCTTCCAGCTCTTCCAACAAATACCCCATACGTGCCACATGGTCCTTAAGAATCTCCAGTATCCGCGAGTACTCCTGTCTATTTTCAACACGACCAAATTGTGGTGCGATAGTAGCGATCCGGATGTTGCTGCGAGCGAGTACCTGCACTGCGTCTGCTGCCGGGATAGCATCTGTGGTGATAGCCCGTTGCGTACTGACTACCTCCTGAAAACTGAACCAGCCTATAGCCGCAACAGCTACCGTAAGCATTGCGGCCACAGCAAAGATCAACAATAGAACGTCACTCAGACTTCGCCTGGAGATCAACTGTTTGACAATCTCGATCACCCTGCTATCCCGGGATCGATGGAAATGAGTTTTGTCCATGCCGACTAATCCATATACCATAAAAAGCTGACAAAAATACCTCCCCCGAAACGGCAGTATCGGCCTGGGGCTTAAGGAAATGCAAGGAAACCATCAAACTATCCGTCATGTGCAAGGCTTGGATTCGATAGTAAAAAGAGCTGTCAAGAACTGGGGCTGTCTGTCCCTTGGGTTTGTGCTCTATGTGACGCCTATACAGACACTTCCCGCCACCTCTCAGTTGATAGATGGATGGCAGCCGGCTTTCGATTACACAGGACAGCCCTACAGGATTCCCTACCCGGTAGCAATGCCGACAACTCGTCATTGGTCATTCTGTGTCGTATACCCCCACCTGAAGGATGCCTACTGGCTGGCAGTGAACTATGGAATGACCGACGAAGCCAAACGACTTGGCGTGGAACTGCGTCTATTTGAGGCAGGAGGTTATCCGCGATTAGAACAGCAGCGTAAACTAGTCACCAGATGCAGTGAAATGTCAGGCGTGGACGCTCTGATACTCGGTACGGTTTCTTTCCAGGGTTTATCAGACCTGGTGCAGGATATTTCGAGAAAAATGCCAATACTGGCCACGATCAACGATATCGACAACAAAAATATCTCCGCAAAGGTAGGTGTCTCCTGGTACGAGATGGGGCGCTCAGTTGGTGAATATATCGTACAGCGACACGTAACCGGTCGTGAATCTGTTCCTGTCGCATGGTTCCCCGGGCCTAAAGGCGCAGGCTGGGTTCCCTTTGTCGATCAGGGGTTCAGAGACGCACTAGCCGACAGCAACATAGCAATCGTGACCACCGGATGGGGTGACACGGGCAAGGCGATTCAGCGCAATCTGGTACAGGATGCATTGGATGGTCATCCAGAGATCCGTTATCTTGTCGGGAATGCACTGATGGCCGAAGCCGCGATCAGTGTATTGCGCGAAAGAGACCTGAGAAACGAAATAAAGATTCTCTCCACCTATTTTACCCCTGGTGTCTTCCGCGGTATTGCCCGTAGCCGGATTCTTGCCGCCCCCACCGATTCACCGGTATTGCAGGGAAGGCTATCCATCATTCAGGCGGTCAATCTACTCGAAGGACACTCTTACGAGCAGCATATGGGGCCTGTCATCCGGGTAATCGATAAGGGAAATCTACATAATTTTGATCTGAACGAATCGCTTGCACCGGTTACGTTTTCACCCGTTTTTCACTTCGTTCCCGAAAAGGGGGACCCGGCTTTTCGGCCAGGTCCCGATTGAAGCACTCAAGGTCAGCTGTCAACTAGTCAGCGTCTTTGGCGTTTTTTTCCAGAAAACCGAGCACAACCAGTTTTTCCTGATCGTTCAATCCGGCCCTGGGAAACATGCTCTGGGTGATCCCATGCCACTGCTTCTTGGTATAATCTCCAGGTTCCCGTGGTACATGGCAGACAGTGCAGCGTTCATAGAACATTTTCTCTCCCGGCGTCATACCCGCCAGTGAGTCACTTCTCAGCTTCATCGTGCGTTGCGGTAGCCGCATAGCTGCAATATCCATGTCCATCGACATATCAAATAGACTCGGTGGCTCATAGGCCAGACTTACCGTCTCAGCATCCGTGCATTTTTTCATTGAAGCAATACAAGTGTTGGCGCTGGTAGCCTGACTCAGATCGCTGGAAGGAACACTTGTGGTTATCACATTGATCGAGCCATTGTTACAACGGCCCTTTGAGTCGAACTGGACCCAGTTTCCTTCTTCAAGACTTGCCACGCCTTTCATAATTTTGTCTGAAACAACGGCTCCGGCAATCGTCGTACCTCGATCGTTATATAACTCAACCAAATCACCATCCTTGATACCTTTCTCCTGCGCGTCCTCCACACTGATACGCACATATTGACGACCCCTGACATTCTCATACTTACGACAGTCTGATTGCGCCATCTGTGAGTGAATACGCATTCTTGGATGTGGACTCACCACATGAACCTGCCCGGGTTTAGCGTTCCCCAGAAACTCCACGGGTTCGAGATACTTGGGAATCGGTGGACACTCCTTGCATTCGAACCTGGCGATAGTATCGCAATACATCTCGATCTTGCCTGACACGGTATGCAGTGGATACTTGTCTGGATCATTGTAGAAATCACCATGCCGTACCCATTGGTTAGCCGATTTGGGTACATCCAATTGCAACACACCCTTCTCCCAGAACTCCTCGAAAGGCATCTCGGTTCCGGTTCGTGCATAGCCCGCTTTAACCACATCGAGCAACTGCTTTCCTTCGGTAAACTGAAATTCCACACCCATTTTTGCAGCAAGACGGCGGAAGATCTCATAATCACTCAGGCTCTCGCCTACCGGTTCTATAACCTGCCGCATGGCATAAATCTTATCATTACTGTAAGTGCCGCCGGATGTGATGTCATCACGCTCCAGTGTTGTACTGGCTGGAAAAACGATGTCGGCAAAGCGTGCCGAGGCACACCACCAGGGATCCTGACAAATAACGGTATCGATATTCTTGTTCATTGCCGCCAATAGTTCATTGGTATCCTGCTGATGCGACATGAAGTTGTTACCGGCATTGTAGATAAGCTTTACCAGTGGGTAGGTGTGCTCTTCCCCGTCCCGAGCATAGGTTTTTCCCGGATTCATAATCATTTCGGAGATACGGGAAGCCGGACAACGGCTCTTTACAGGATTACGCCCCTGGGAGAGTCCCACCGGCATGGACTGACCTGATTGGGGCATGCCCCCATTGCCATAATGCCAGCTGAAGCCAACACCTTGACCAGGTTTTCCAATTTTCCCTATCATCGCTGCAAAATTTATAATCGCCCAGTGAGTCATCTCTCCGTGGTGAGCACGTTGCAGAGACCACGCACCGGCAAACTGAGTACGCTTGCTGGCAAACAGTTCTGCCAGATTGATTATCTTCTCAGCCGGAATACCGGTAATCTTCGAGGCCCACTCAGGGGTTTTTGGCGGTGTTCCGTCGGCGTCCTTTCCCAGCAGATAAGGTAGATACTTATCAAACCCTACGGTGTACTTATCGATATAGGCTTGATCGTGTTTCCCTGTCGTATAGACATGGTAAGCCATAGCCGAGAAAAGTGCGGTATCGGTATTTGGAACAATCTTGACCCATTCTGAATCCATTGCTTCATCGGTGGTAGTGTACTGGGGATTGATAGAAACAAAGTGAACACCACTCTCTTTGATCTTTTTCCAGTGGGGGTACATCTGGTGGTCTGCAACGCGATACTCGATGCGATTGTTCTTCCATGGGTCACATCCAATCCAGACCATCACTTCGGTATTCTCTGCCATCACTTCCCAGGCTGTTTGAGCGGAGTAGACCTCCATATCGCCAATAACATGAGGCAGACTAACCTGGGAGGCACCACCGGAATAGTCCCCTGTGGTGGGTGTATGCCCCCCGATAAGACCAAACAACCTCCCCTGTAACACTTGGGGACGCAGTACCCCTGCGTGTGACCAACCACCGTAAGAGCTGCTGAAAAGAGCCCCGTTTCCGTACTTTTCAGCGGTATTGAGTATCGCATTGGCTGCGAGAGCCAACGCTTGATCCCAACTGACCCGTACGAAGGGTTCCTTTCCACGTAGATGGGGTTTCGTATCACCGGTGGGATTTTCAAGATAGGACTTGCGAACCATTGGGTATTTTACCCGTGTCTTGTCATACACACGACTCAACAATCCCTCGGTCAGCATTTTAGTTGGCATTGCATCGAGATCGGTCAACGGCTGGACCCCTACCAGAACGCCGCCCTTCACCACCGCCTTGAAGGGGCCCCAATGGCAGGCATGGGGAATCAGTACAGTGTCATCACCAAATACGGCCTTGGGGCTGAATAGTGACAGACCATTGGCGGCAACTGCTGATGCCAGAGAGGTCTTGAGAAAATTTCTTCTGGTAATATCCATGCTCTTCTCCTGTTGACAGTTTTTAAGGAACGGCCGGATTGCGACAACTTCTCCGAATACTTCCGATTCCATAATTCCTGTATTACAGGGTAGAGATGGTATGTGAACGACTCCAGATGCGTTTGGTTAACCTGGTGGATCGTTTTGTTAACCATTGTTAACAACCACGAACAAGGTGTAACAGGTAAGCGGATAGTAAAAGTAACCAGGGGTGAAAGGTCACATCAAACGCTTGCTACGCTGAAGCCAGAGAGGTCTCAAACCGATCGCCCAACCCATCTTAACTAAAGCCCGGCAACTAATCCTTCAAGAGAGTCAGTCTTTTCTGACCCACCGGGCCTGCCCCACCCTCGACACCGGACGGCGCCCCAGGTGCTCGCAGATAAACCGCCCGGCATCCAGCAGCCGGCCCATATCCACCCCGGTCTTTATACCCATGCCGTCCAGCATGTAGAGCAGGTCTTCGGTAGCCAGGTTGCCGGTGGCACCCTTGGCATAGGGACAGCCCCCGAGCCCGGAAACCGAGCCGTCAACGACGCTGACCCCTTCCTGAAGGACCGCCAGTACATTAGCCAGCCCCTGTCCGTAGGTATCGTGAAAATGGGCGGCCAGCCGTTGTACCGGGATCCGCTCAGACACCACCCGGATCATATCCCTTGCATCCCGTGGTGTACCCGCACCGATGGTGTCCCCGAGGGAGATCTCGTAACACCCCATGCTGTCGAGCTGACCCGCCACACGGGCCACGGCGTCGGGGGTTATCGCCCCCTCGTAGGGACAACCCAGCACACAGGAAACATAACCACGCACCCTGAGCCCGCTGTCCAGCGCTTCAGCTACCACACTCCGGTAACGCTCCAGACTCTCATCGATGGTGGAATTGATGTTTTTGCGGGTGAAGCTTTCCGAGGCCGCGGCAAACACGGCGACCTCCTGAACACCGGCCTTGAGCGCCCCGGCAAGCCCACGGCTATTCGGTACGAGCACGGGATAACCAACCCCTGCCCGTTTTCTGATCGCGCCATACACCCGATCGCTGTCAGCCATCTGAGGCACCCATTTCGGAGAGACGAAGCTGCCCGTCTCGATCGCCGGAAGACCCGCCGCCCCCAGCCGCTCGATCAATCCGACCTTAACCTCCAGAGGAACAGTAGCTGATTCATTTTGCAACCCGTCCCGCGGGCCGACTTCCACGATCTTGACGCGCTCGGGCAGGTCCGTTTCCTGCTGTATTCTGTTCACGGCTGGCGGTCAGGACTGCTGATCATCGGCTTCTCTCGGAGCTGGATCGAAGCCCCGCCCAAGTTACTCTTTTCACAGTTCATTTCGAAGTTTTACAGAAAGTTACTAATAATATTTAATATTTATCAGCTAGATAATGCATATATCTGGAAACTACTCCAAATCCAGAAGCGCATCACCCTCCTCCACCTGGTCCCCCACACCAAAGCGAATTTCTGTGATCACCCCGTCATTGGGCGCGGTGATCGAATGTTCCATTTTCATGGCTTCCAGCACCATGAGCAACTCGCCCTTCTGCACCTCGTCACCCTGGACCACATTGATCGCCACCACCGAGCCGGGCATCGGGGCGACAAGCCCTCCTGCGTCACTTTCCCCTTCCATGGCATCCAGTCGCGGATCGTAGCTGGTCAGTTGCCAGGACTTGCCCTGGTATAGAATGGTCAGTTCGTGTCCATGCCTGACCACGGCGGCTTTCAGCCGTCGGCCTTCGATATCTGCCAGCAGTTCTCCATTCCCAAGCAACTCACCGGAAACCCTGCACTCCCCACCCGGCAGTTCGATCAGAAAAACATCCTTCTGGTAATGGGCGGTCACCACACGTTTATTTCCCCCCACAATGTAATGCAGTGTCTGAAAATTCTCCTGATTCAAACGCCAGCCATTACCCAGCCCCCAGGGTGACCAGGGGTCCTTGGAAGCCACCCGGGCGGCCTGGGTCCGCCGCCTCTCCTGCAGCAGTTCTTCCAGACAGGCCAATGCCATGACGTCATCGGGCAGTTCCCCTTTTTCCGGAAAGAGTTCATGCTCATGGGTTTCGATAAAGCCCGTATCGAGCTGGGCATCGGCATAGGCCGGCAGGGCGCAGAGGGTCGAAAGGAACTCCAGATTGGTACTCACCCCCACGATCCGATAGTCACCGAGGGCTGCCCGCAGACGTCGTAAGGCACTGTCCCGGTCCTGGTCCCAGACGATCAGTTTGGCGATCATGGGGTCGTAATGGACGCTCACTTCATCTCCCTGCGCCACACCGGTGTCGATGCGGACATGGGGACTCTCCAGCGGTGCTTTCAGGTAACGCAGTTTTCCTGTCGAAGGCAGGAAATCCCGTTTCGGGGTTTCAGCGTAGACCCGGGCTTCGATGGCATGGCCATTGAGTCTCAGGGACGCCTGGTCCAGGGGAAGGGGTTCGCCGGATGCCACCCTCAATTGCCATTCGACCAGATCCTGCCCCGAAATCATCTCGGTTACGGGATGCTCGACCTGCAACCGGGTATTCATCTCCATGAAGTAAAACTCACCCGTGGAATCGAGGAGAAACTCCACGGTGCCCGCTCCCACATAACCGATAGCCCGGGCAGCGTTCACAGCAGCCTCGCCCATGCGGGCCCTTAGTGCCGGGGTCATACCGGGCGCGGGTGCCTCCTCCAGCACTTTCTGGTGGCGACGCTGGATCGAGCAGTCCCTTTCGAAGAGGTGTACCGCATTACCCAGCGTGTCCGCAAAAACCTGTAACTCCACATGCCTTGGTGAAATCAGGTAACGTTCCAGCAACACTTGGTCATCCCCAAACGCACTGCGGGCTTCCCGTCGGGCGGACTCCAGGGCGGGTTCAAAACCCGCTTTGCCCTCCACCACCCGCATGCCCTTCCCGCCTCCACCGGCGGATGCTTTGATCAGCAGGGGGTATCCCATGGTTTCCGCGGCCTGCAGCAGCACCTCCGTGGACTGATCGTCCCCATGGTAGCCGGGAACCAGCGGCACTCCGGCATCGGACATCAACGCCTTGGCTTCGCTTTTAGATCCCATGGCAACGATCGCGCTGGCGGGGGGGCCGATAAAAACAATACCCCGGTCTGCGCAGGCACGGGCGAACTCGGAGTTCTCCGACAGGAAACCGTATCCGGGATGAACCGCCCCGGCACCGGCACGCTCCGCCACATCGAGAATACGATCAAAGCGCAGATAGCTGTCTCTCGCCGCTGCCGGACCGATCAGATAAGCCTCGTCGCACAGACTGACGTGCATTGCTCTGCTGTCCGCTTCGGAGTAGACGGCTACCGTCCCAATACCCATTCGGCGTGCACTGCGAGCGACACGACAGGCAATCTCACCCCGGTTTGCAATTATAATCTTATCGAACATTGGCAGGTATCCATCTGATAATAAGATACTTTATTAGAAACAATGTAACCTCTGGCGACGAATCACATTCGAAACACGCCAAACCGGGTCTCCTCGGGAGGTGCGTTCAGGGCTGCGGAGATACCCAGCCCCAGCACCATCCGCGTGTCCACCGGATCAATAATCCCATCATCCCAGAGCCGGGCGCTGGCGTAATAGGGGTGCCCCTGCTTCTCGTACTGATCACGAATGGGGGTCTTGAACGAATGTTCCTGCGCCTCCGTCCATTCGCCCCCTCTGGACTCGATGGCATCCCGCTTGATCTGAGCCAGCACGTTGGAGGCCTGATCCCCACCCATCACTGAGATGCGTGCATTTGGCCACATCCACATAAACCGGGCACCGTAGGCCCGGCCACACATCGCATAGTTTCCAGCACCGAAACTGCCGCCAACCACAATGGTGAACTTGGGAACCCGGGCACAGGCCACTGCGGTCACCATCTTCGCCCCATCCTTGGCGATTCCCCGCTCTTCATATTTTCTGCCGACCATGAATCCGGTGATATTCTGCAGGAATACCAGCGGAATCCCCCGCTGGCTGCAGAGTTCCACGAAATGGGCACCCTTGAGAGCCGATTCGGAAAACAGAATGCCGTTGTTGGCAACGATCCCCACCGGATAACCGTGAATATGAGCAAATCCACAGACCAGTGTGGTGCCGTAGAGTCGTTTGAATTCGTCGAACTCACTGCCATCGACGATCCTGGCAATCACTTCGCGAATATCAAAAGGCCTGCGCGGATCTGCCGGCAGGATGCCGTAGAGATCGTCCACAGGATATTTCGGCTCCCGGTTCTCCCGCACGGCGATATCCGGCTGCTTGACCCGGTTGAGATGGGCAATGGCACGCCTGGCCAGCCCCAGCGCGTGGGTATCGTTCATGGCATAGTGATCGGTCACCCCCGATGTTCGGGAATGAACGTCCGCCCCACCCAGATCCTCGGCGCTCACCACCTCACCCGTCGCTGCCTTGACCAGGGGAGGCCCACCGAGAAAGATGGTGCCCTGTTGCCTGACGATGATGCTTTCATCGCACATGGCCGGTACATAGGCGCCGCCTGCGGTGCAGGATCCCATGACAACGGCTATCTGGGGAATCCCCGCCGCCGAGAGATTGGCTTGATTGAAAAAGATCCTGCCAAAATGGTCCCTGTCGGGAAACACTTCGTCCTGCCGGGGCAGATAGGCCCCGCCGGAATCTACCAGATAGATACAGGGCAGGTGATTTTCCGCCGCGATATCCTGAGCCCGCAGGTGTTTTTTTACCGTCATCGGGTAGTAGGTGCCGCCTTTGACCGTGGCATCGTTGGCCACGATCATGCACTCCTGACCGCTGACCCGCCCAATACCCGTGATAATGCCGGCAGCGGGCACTGCATCCTCGTACAGATCCCAGGCGGCAAACTGGGACAACTCCAGGAAGGGAGAAGCAGAATCCAGCAACACCCGAATTCGTTCCCGGGGTAACAGCTTGCCCCTGCCCAGGTGTTTTTCCCGCGCCCTTTCGCCGCCCCCCAGAGAAATCCTGGAAACCTTTCGACGTAAATCATCCACCAGGTCCTGCATGGACTCCCGGTTACCCATGAACTCTTCGCTGCGGGTATTGATGCGACTGTTTATTTCTGACATCACCATCCTCCCGTCTGTAACCAGCGCTCGACCTGATCCAGACGGTCATGCCCCCAGAAGGGCTCATCATCCACGAAAAAGTAAGGGGAACCAAAGACCCCTCTCGCCATCGCCGCCTCCGTTTCGGTCTTGAGCCGGCTTTTTATCTCGGGGCGCTGGATAGCATCGTTCAACGCCGCCGGGTCCACCCCGGCCTCCTTCGCCAGCTCGGTAAGCAGCACAGGATCCGCTCCATCCTTTCCCTCCCCGAACGTGGCATGGTAAACAGACCGTGCCAGGCTCCGGGCAGTATCAGGCCGATCATCCACCAACCAGTAAAAGGCTCTGGCCGGCGCCAGCGCGGCTTTTGGAAACACTTCCGGAAGCTGGAAAGGGACACCCAGGAGCCGTGCACAACGCGCAAAATCCCGGATCACATAGTCCCCCATCAGCGGGGTATCCGTTAACGGGCGATGCCCGGTCGACTGAAACGCGGGACCCAGCATGAAAGGCCGCCAGACCACTTCTCTGCCATTGCGGGCTGCGATCCCGTCGATCCGGGTGCTGGCCAGGTAACCATAGGGGGAATAGAAATCAAAATAGAATTCGATGGGTGCAGGCATGATCAATCACTCTCCGACCAGGGCACGTGCAATCACCATGCGCTGAATATCACTGGTGCCCTCGTAGATCTGGGTAATACGAACATCCCGGTAGATGCGCTCCACCGGAAAATCTTTCAGATAGCCATAACCACCCAGCACCTGGATAGCGGCAGAACAGACCTTTTCGGCCATCTCCGATGCAAAAAGTTTCGCCATACAGGCCTCTTTGAGGCAGGGACTGCCCCGATCCCGAAGACGTGCGGCGTTGAGAACCAGCAAATGGGCCGCTTCCAGCTGGGTTGCCATATCTGCCAGGCGAAACCCTACCGCCTGATGCTCGATAATAGGTTTGCCGAACGTCTCCCGTTCCCTGGCGTAGGCCAGTGCCGATTCATAGGCTGCCCGCGCCATGCCCACGGATTGTGAAGCAATCCCGATTCGTCCGGCTTCCAGATTGGAGAGGGCGATTTTATACCCTTCTCCCGGTTCTCCCAGCATGAAATCTGCGGGGACACGGCACTCCTCAAACAGAATCTGGGCGGTATCCGAGGCATGCTGCCCCAGCTTCTGCTCAATGCTGGCCACCTGGTAACCCGGTGTATCCGTGGGTACCAGAAAACAGCTGATCCCCCGTTTCCCTGCGGCCGGGTCGGTCACTGCAAAAACGATGGCCACCTGAGCATTGAGACCCGATGTAATGAACTGCTTGACCCCGTTGAGCAAATACTCATCCCCGTCCCGCTCTGCCCGCATGTTGAGTGCTGAGGCATCGGAACCCGCCTGGGGTTCGGTCAGGCAAAACGCACCCAACATAGCGCCTTCGGCGAGGGGTCGGAGAAACCGGGTTTTCTGGGCCTGTGTCGCGTATTTGAGCAGCAGACCGCACACCAGGGAATTATTGACACTGAGAATGGTGGAGCAAGCGCCATCACCGGCAGCGATTTCCTCGATGGCCAGGGCAAAGGAGACATAATCAGCCCCTGAACCACCCCATTCCTCGGGAACCATCATGCCGTAGAGCCCCAGCTGAGCCATTTCCGACAGCGCCTCGGCTGGGAAAGTACGGTTTTTGTCCCATTCGGCCGCGTTGGGCGCCAGACGCTCCCGGGCGAACTCCCGTGCCATATCACGGATCATGGCCTGTTCCTGGGTCAATTCCATTCTATTCCTCTTGGTTGAAAGTTATGTTCAAAAAGACCGGCATCTGCCCCTTTTGATTCTATTAACCTCAATAATTAAAGTGGCGTTTTGCCAGAACAGAAGTCGCCCCTTTCGATTCGTCGGAGTCACAGAATTAATACCCCCGACCAACATTCACGAACCGGCTCACGATCCGCAAACCGAATAAATTCCGGAATGGGGGCATCCAGGTTCGGGAGTCGATTATTCGAAGGAGTCTCAGGTACGCTCCACTGCGATTGCCGTAGCCTCCCCACCGCCAATACAAAGCGATGCGATACCACGCTTGAGGTCGTACTTTTCCAGGGCGGCCAGCAGAGTCACCAGGATACGGGCACCGGAAGCACCGATGGGGTGTCCCAATGCACAGGCACCGCCATGCACATTGACTTTATCATGGGGCAGATCCAGATCCTGCATAGCTGTCATGGCGACCACGGCAAAGGCTTCGTTGATCTCGTAGAGATCGAAATCCCGATTGCTCATACCCAGTCTGGCATAGAGTTTATTCACCGCCCCTGCCGGAGCCGTGGTAAACCAGGCGGGTTCCTGGGCATGGGTACTGTGACCCAGAATCGTCGCCATGGGGTTCAGCCCTCTTTTTTCGGCTTCGGACCGGCGCATCATCACCAGGGCAGCGGCACCATCCGAGATGGAACTCGAATTGGCCGCGGTCACCGTGCCATCTTTTCGAAAGGCGGGGCGCAACGTGGGAATCTTTTCGATATTGGCGTTAAAAGGCTGCTCGTCGGACTCCACCAGCACCTCTTTACGCCGGGTACGCACCGACATCGGGGTAATCTCCGACCGAAAGCTCCCGTCTTCGATGGCCTTTTTGGCACGTTCCAGAGAGGTGATGGCAAAATTGTCCTGTTGCTCCCGGGTAAAACCGTACTTATCCACACACTGCTCGGCAAAGGTTCCCATGAGGCGTCCTTTCTCATAGGCATCCTCCAGACCGTCAAGAAACATCTGGTCAACAACCTGGCCGTGCCCCATGCGGTAACCCGTCCGAGCCTTGGGCAGTAAGTAGGGGGAATTGGACATACTCTCCATACCACCCGCAACCATGATGTCGTTGACACCTCCCAGGATCAGATCGTTGGACAACATCACCGATTTCATCCCTGAACCGCAAATCTTGTTGATCGTCGTGCAACCCACACCCAGGGGCAAACCCGCACCCAGACAAGCCTGACGCGCCGGTGCCTGCCCCTGCCCCGCCTGCAGCACGTTGCCCATGAACAGTTCCTGGACATCCTCACCGGCGATACCGGCCCTCTCCACCGCCGCCCGAATGGCAGCAGCTCCCAGCGCATTGGCAGTCTCCGTGGCCAGGGAACCCTGGTACCCACCCATAGGCGTTCGGGCAGCACCCACGATAACAACGGGGTCATTCATGATGTTTCATCTCCATTTATTATCAGCAGTGATTAACGGCCGTCAGGCTCACGCGGTTTCTTCAAAAAGTTCGCGACCAATCAGCATCCGGCGAATTTCCGAAGTACCCGCACCGATTTCATATAGCTTCGCATCGCGCAGCAGACGCCCGGTGGGGTATTCATTGATGTAGCCGTTGCCCCCCAATGTCTGGATTGCCTCCAGTGCCATCCAGGTGGCTTTTTCAGCCGTATACAGAATCACGCCTGCAGCATCCTTGCGCGTGGTTTCGTCGCGATCACAGGCTTTACCCACCGCATAGGCGTAGGCTTTACAGGCGTTCATGGTCGTGTACATGTCCGCCATCTTTCCCTGCATCAATTCAAATTCTCCGATCGGACGGCCAAACTGTTCGCGTTCGTGAATATAAGGTACAACCGCATCCATACAGGCATCCATGATACCCAGGGGGCCTCCCGCCAGTACCGCCCGCTCATAGTCCAGCCCGCTCATCAATACCTTCACACCACCGTTGAGCTGACCCAAAATATTCTCCTCCGGGACTTCAACGTCTTCAAAAACCAGTTCACCGGTATTCGAACCCCGCATACCCAGCTTGTCCAGCTTCTGCGCCGTCTTGAAACCGAAGGACTTTTCCACGATGAACGCTGTGATGCCCCGCGGGCCCGCCTGCGGATCCGTTTTTGCGTAGACCACCACCACATCGGCCTCCGGACCGTTGGTAATCCACATCTTGGTGCCGTTGAGCAGATAGCGGTCGCCTTTCTTCTCCGCCTTCAGGCGCAGACTCACCACATCAGAACCCGCATTGGGCTCCGACATGGCCAAAGCCCCCACTTTCTCTCCCTGGATCAGACCGGGAAGGTATTTCGTTTTCTGCTCGTGTGTGCCATTGCGCTTGATCTGGTTGACACAGAGATTCGAATGGGCTCCGTAGCTCAATCCCACCGATGCCGATGCCCGGCTGATCTCTTCCATCGCCACGATATGGGCCGTATATCCCATGTCGCTGCCACCAAACTCCTCGCTTACGGTAACACCCAGCAACCCCATATCACCAAATTTCTTCCACAGATGGGAAGGAAAATCGTTATCCCGATCTATCTGTTCGGCGAGCGGCGCTATCTCAGCATCGGAAAACTCCCGTACGGCATCACGCAACATTTCCGTAGTTTCGCCGAGATCGAAGTTCAGGGATGGTAGATGGATCATCAAAAACGCCCTCCTGAGGGTGAACTGTATTCATGCCTGTTTTTCAGCCTGACACGGGAGTGATCCCCTGGGTACAGGGGTTGCCCGCCTTTCCCTGTCAGACCACAGCCTGAAACATAGCTTACGTTTACGTTAACGTCAACATAAGAACTGGCTATCTCCAAACGAATCTGATCAAGAAAACAGCCAGACAAACGGCAGTGACGATACCCGTTAACATTTCAACCCTTATCTGCCAGGATAATAATTCTTGTCCGTCAACAGCCTCCAGGCAACGTGGTGAATACAAGTCACGAATAAGCTTGAGAAAGGATTCACACTCCGATTATCATCAGTAAATGCAAAAACAACACAAAAAGGCCTGCTATCTGCGAGCGTTATAAAGATCCTTGCTTGCCAACGTGACAGTTTGCGCGCCTTTCATGGAGAGTCAGATATGCGGCATTGCCATCCTCTTGCATTCATTACTTATGTGATTCTGTTGTTCGTTCTCAGTGGATGCGCGAGCGGACCGGGAGAGCCCCCGAAAACGCTGCTGGCGCTTCACATCACCGCATCACCACTGCTGAACCCCAATACAGATGGCGATCCGTCCCCCCTGGTCGTCCGGCTGTACGAACTCAAAGCAGAGACCGAGTTCAAAACAGCGGATTTTTTCACCCTGTTTGACCAGGACCGTACCATCCTGGCAAGTGATCTGGCCGCATCGCGTAAAGAGTTGGAGTTCAAGCCGGGGGAAAGGCGTATCCTCGACCTGGAACTCAGCCCGGAAACCCGTTTTATCGGAATACTGGCCGCCTATCGGGATCTGGATAACGCCATCTGGCGCGCCCTGACCCCGATTGCCACGCGACAAGCCAACTCCCTGGCGATACGGCTGGGTGAAAACGAGCTTACTATCGCTCCAGGGGTAGCCAAGCGGGTTGAAGCCGAATAGAGTAAGCAAGAAGGAAACGCTGGTTGGAACAGGATCAGGAATATGGCATGGCGAAACCGGGTTATCTGGACCGAGGGCATGTTTCTTCGCCCTCACCATTTCCAGCAACAGGATCGTTATTTCGAACATCTCGTTGAATCACGCAGCGCCCCCCTTCGACCCTACGGTTGGGGTATTCGTCACCTGAAACTGGACCAGGATTTACTGACCCAGGGGAAACTGGCAGTACGAGTCTGCGATGGAATTCTTCCAGATGGAACATCGTTCAATATTCCCGATGAGGACGATCCACCACAGATTCTCGATATACAGGAAAACACTCAGAACACCCTTGTCTACCTGGCGCTGCCGGCGCGACGTCAAGGCAATACAGAAAGTGATCGCAGCGATAGCCTGGAGAGTCTGGCACGCTATCTACCTAGAGAGCAGGAAATTCGAGATACTGATTCCAGCGGTGACACCCAGGCGCGCATCCTGACCGGTAAGTTGCGTTTACGATTGATTTCCGAGTCCAATGATTGCAGCCAGTTCATCATTATGCCGCTGGCCAGAGTGGTGGAAATCAAGGCCAACAGAATGCTCGTGATCGACGAAGAGTTCATCCCACCCTGCCTCGACTGTCGGGCGGTCCCCCGGCTACACGGTTTTCTCGAGGAACTGCAGGGCTTGTTGAGTCACCGATCCGAGGCACTAGCCGGGCGAATCACCGAATCCGGGAAAGGCGGGGCCGCAGAGATCGCCGACTTCATGATGCTGCAGATGGTCAACCGGCTCCAACCGCTGTTCACTCATCTCTCCGATATGGATGGGCTTCACCCCGAAGACTTTTACCGGACCGGCATACAGGCAGCCGGAGAACTGGCGACTTTTACCGATAAACAGAGACGTCCGCCGAAGATACCGGCTTACCTGCACGATGACCTGCAAACCACCTTCCTTGCATTGATGTCCTCACTTCGAGCATCGCTCAGCATGGTGCTGGAACAGAATGCCATCGCCATTCCGTTGCAGGAACGACGCTATCAGATTCATGTCGCCATACTGCCGGACAGAAATCTTCTGACCAATGCCAATTTCGTACTGGCAGTCAATGCCAGCGTCAAGGTTGATGTCATTCGCAAACAGTTTCCTACTCAGGTCAAAATCGGACCGGTGGAACAGATCAGCCAGTTAGTCAACCTCCAGCTACCCGGTATCGCCATGCGGCCGCTCGCCGTGGCACCCCGACAGATACCTTACAACTCGGGATTCACCTATTTCGAGCTGGACCGCAAAAACGAGCTTTGGAAGCAATTAAGCACTTCCGGTGGGTTCGCTTTCCATATCGGTGGCAAATTCCCGGGTCTTGAAATGGAGTTCTGGGCTATCAAAGACTGATCAAAGTGAATACAGACGACCCTTACAATGAAAATGGTGGCGACCGCACGGTCGTAAGACCTACCCCCGGTGGGCAGCGTGGTAACAGATCCACTAAACGGCCTCCGAAACAGTATGCCCCGCCCCCTCAGGCGACACGGCTTCAGAATGCAGGCACCCATACCGGTCAGGTCATGAATCCATTGACAGTGGCAGCTTCACCTCTTCTGTCGTTGCTGAGCAAACTGCGCAATACACCGCACCATCAAGACGTGACCGGACTGCGTAGCCATATGGAGCAGGAGATTCACAACTTCGAGAACCGCGCCCGTTCGGAGAATGTGGACCGAGAGACCATCCATGAAGCTAGTTATTGCCTCTGTACCGTAGTCGATGAGACCGTCCTCAATACGCCCTGGGGAAACGAAAGCACCTGGAAAAATCAAAGTCTGCTGATACAGTTTCACCGGGAGGCCTGGGGAGGCCAGAAGTTTTTTGACATCCTTCAACACAAACTGCAGGAACCAAACCGCCATATCGACCTGTTGGAACTGATGTATATCTGTATGAGCATGGGGTTCGAGGGGAAATTTCGGGTAATCGATGACGGCCTGCGAACTCTGGAACAGCTTCGTGACAGTACTTACCGTGCGATACGGCGGCAACGGGGAGAGTTTGAGCGTAACCTTTCTCCCCATTGGCGATCCGAGGAAAGTACCAGCCACACGCTGCGCTACCATATCCCGCTTTGGGTGGTGGCAGCCTTCGCAAGTGCCTTGCTATTGAGTACTTACCTGATTTTCAGCTATTTTATCAACCAGGCATCCATACCGGTTTTCAAAGAACTCTACACCATCGGTCGGGAAGAACCGCCGACCGAAGTAGCCCGTATTACCCAGCCTGCCTCGTCTCCACAACCCGCGACTAAGACCATCGAGGAAGACATCCCTCCCCCCCCTGTTCAAATTTCCACCTACAAACACCTCTCCGGATTTCTCGAACCGGAAATCCAGCAGAAGCTGGTGGAACTGATCGATGGGGAACGCAGCATTATCATCCGTCTGCGCAACAAAGGTTTGTTTGGATCGGGCAGTGACAAGGTCAGCGCCACCTTCAAACCCCTCCTCAAACGTATCGCTGAAGCACTCGCAACCACGGATGAACAGATAGTCGTTGCCGGGCATTCAGATAATGTTCCTATTCATACATTGCGTTTCCCTTCCAACTGGCATCTTTCAATAGCGCGTGCCCAGGCGGTTGCAGACATACTGGAAAGCAGTGCCACCATTCCCGGCGAGATCACAGCAGACGGGCGAGCGGACAATGAACCCCTCGTACCCAACGATACGCCCCAGAACAGAGCTCGAAACCGGCGGGTCGAGGTGATTCTTGAAAAATAGCGTAACGCGTTCTGAGAAACCCTTCCCCGACGTTTTCTGCGAAAAGGCAGTGGAACAGTGAGCAAGTTTTTCGCAATTTTCCGTATCAGATGGGTCATTCAACTCCTGGGTATCATTGCTCTGGGTGTGATTATCTGGTTCGTCGGTCCACTAATCGCCATCGCCGGTATAGTACCGCTGGAGAGCCCGCTGGCAAGGGCGGTTACCATCGTCATTCTGGTGTTGTTGTGGTTGATCAATCTCCTGTGGTCACGACTGAAGTCAAAAAAGGCGGACCAGGTTATGGTGGAGGAGCTCAGCCACACGGAGGAATCTGCCCCGGACCAGTCCAAAGAAGAACTGCAGAGACTCAAGGAACGTTTCGATCAGGCGCTGGCTGTCCTGAAAAAAAGCCGCAAAGGTGGCTGGTTGAGCAGTAATCAGTATCTGTACGAACTACCCTGGTATGTGATCATCGGGCCTCCCGGTTCGGGTAAAACGACTATTCTGGTCAATTCGGGACTTAGATTTTCACAAACAGAAAACTCCCCCGATAAAAAAGTTGAGGGTGTCGGTGGCACACGTAACTGCCACTGGTGGTTTACCGAGGATGCTATCCTGCTCGATACCGCGGGTCGCTACACCACCCAGGACCACAATGCAGCTGTGGACTCCAGCGCCTGGATGGGGTTTCTCGGCTTACTTAAAAAACACCGCAAACGCCGACCCATCAACGGAATTCTGATTGCAGTAAGTGTCACCGACCTGATGCTCTATACAGAAGAGGAACGGGGGATGCACGCGCGGGCGATTCGCAACCGCATCCAGGAGCTCAATGAGCAGTTGGGAGTCCAGGCTCCCGTTTACATGATGTTTACCAAGTGTGACCTGGTAGCAGGATTTACCGAGTTCTTCGAAGACATGGGCCGAGAGGAACGAGCCCAGGTGTGGGGTTTCACCCTGCCGCTCGCGCAGTCGGAGAGCAAGGATGGAGCTTTGGAATCGATAGGTCTGGAATACGACAGTCTGTTACGCCGCATCGACGAACGGGTACTCTGGCGCATAGATCAGGAGCGGGATATCCAGCGCCGCAATCTTATTTATGGCTTTCCCCAGGAGTTTGCAGCACTGAGAGACTCCGTCAGTAGTTTACTGCGTGGGATTTTTGAATCCAGCCGTTTCGAATCCAGCTCCCTCCTGCGAGGAGCCTATTTTACCAGCGGCACCCAGGAAGGCACCCCAATAGACAGGTTGATGGGCAATCTGGCCCAGAGTTTTGGTCTGGACAGAACCCGACTTCCCGCATTCAGTGGCCGGGGTCGCAGCTATTTCATTCAGGCCCTGTTTCGTGAAGTGATCTTCCCGGAGGCCAACCTCGCCGGTACCGACAGAAAACTTGAATCCCGTCGAACCTGGATCAGGCGTGGTGCCTATGTAACGGCATTGGGGCTGACCGCCGGAACCATACTGGCATGGTCCACCAGCTTTACCCGCAATCAGATGGAGATCGGAAATCTGGAGAGCGAGGTCTCTGACTATCAACAGGGCATCCTGGAACTTCCCCTCCGGACTGTGGATTTTTCCAAGCTTGTAGAAATTCTGGACGAGCTTCGTAGCTCGACTGAGATTTATCCAGAAGATGTTCCCTTGTCCATGGGAATGGGGCTGTACCAAGGTAAAAAACTCGATCAGGCTGCCGAGTCCGCCTATCGCCGCGTACTGAATGGTCGTTTTCTCTACAGTCTCGGTGCCCGACTGGAGCAACACCTTCAGGACACAAGTCAACCGCTACTGCGTGAAGCCCTGAAAGCCTACCTGATGCTGGGCCAGCCAAAATACATGAACGCCGAGGAGTTCCGGATTTTCATGCTGTTAGACTGGGAAAACACCCTGCCGGGTGAAAATGTTAAGCAACAGCATTTGATGACGCATCTCGATACCCTGCTATCGGGTAAATTTCCACCTCTACCCATGAACCATGAGTTGATTCATCAAGCCCGTTCAGCATTACTGACCATCCCACTTGAACAACAGATATATACCCGAATAAAAAAGCAGGCGGCTACCGATCACAGCCTGGACTTCCTACTGATCGATGCACTGGGTCGGCGGGGAGACAAGGTATTCGCCGCACGCACAGGGACTCTGAATCAAATGAGCATTCCAGGCTTGTACACCCACAAGGGCTACTACAGCGTGTTTCTTCCAGAGAGTCTGCGCTTAACCAAGGAAACGTTGAAGGAAGATTGGGTATTGGCAGACGAAGGAAGTGAAAACCACAGCGAAGTGAAACTCCTGCGGCTGCAGAGTCGTTTGAAAGAGTACTATGTCGAAGACTACATCAGGCATTGGAAACAACTACTCGGTGAAATCCAGATCGTTCGGATCAACAAAGGCCTGCGTCATGCGGTGGATGTGTTGGATGTAGCCACCGGCCCTGCCTCACCGATTCGAAAACTGCTCCAAGCTGTTGCCGACAACACGAAACTGAGTCACCCCCCATTGGGTGCAATTGGGGGATTACCTGCTGGAGAAGGGGTAAAAAGTGTAGCTGAAGTTGCGGCCAACATGAGTACCCAGGCTCAGATACAGAAACAGAGGTTGGAAAAGCTGATGCGGGCAGGTAAAAGTGCCGGGGTAGGTATCGATGGCGTTTCCAAAGACGATGGTCTGATAAGTCAGGTGGAAGATGAGTTCCAGCTCCTGGATGAAATGGTGCAGAAGCGAGACGATAAGACCACACCATTGGATGATGTGTTTGAGAGGCTGGTGGATTTGCTGAATCTTCTCGTCGACCTCAATAGCGTCGGAAACCGTGGAGGTGCGGCTCTGGAAGCAGCTATACGGCAGGTATCTGGTAACGGTGAAGATCCCGTTACTGAACTGGTACGATATGCCAAAACCCGTTTACGATGGCCAATCAAGAATTGGGTCATCGATCTCGCCGAAGGCAGTTGGGGCACGGTCGTTGACTCCACGAACGATCAACTCGGAATCCTTTGGAAGGGTAGTGTCCTGGCCCTCTACAATAAAGGAATTGCGGGACGTTACCCACTGGACCCGAACAATGACCTGGAAGTGACACTGACTGATTTCGGTCGCATGTTCGGTCCAGGACGAGTACTTGACAGTTTCTTCAATAAGAACATCGCCCCTTTCGTCAATACCGACACGATCCCATGGAGATGGCGGGACAAAGGGGGGCACCCGGGAGTGTCCGAAGAGAGTCTGGTGGAGTTTGAGCGGGCCGCCCATATCAGAGACACTTTCTTTTCTCACGGAGGAGACAAACCCAGAATCGAATTCTCCCTGAAACCCGTTTACCTGGACTCCAAAGCGCGCCGCATCGTAATCGATCTGGCCGGTCAGAAGGTGGTCTACCGACACGGTCCTGCACGATCTTTTAAACTGGTGTGGCCAGCTCCCAGCGACACCGGTTACGTGCGCATTACCTTTGAGAATCAACATGGCGAAAAATCCAGTCGAACGACAGAAGGTCCCTGGGCATGGTTCAAACTCCTGGACCAGGCCCAGATAAGAAATACCCAATTAGCTGACCGTTTCCTGGTCGTCTTTGAACTGGGGGGAAACACTGCCCGTTTCGAGTTACGGGCCAGTAGTATCGTCAATCCGTTCCAAATGCAGCCATTGAGGGAATTCACTTGTCCAACGAAGCTGTAGGAGAACTTCGGAAGCAAGCTGCCGGATACTTCGGCAAGGTGCCGGGCTACGGGGATTTCATCTCAAAACGTCTGCCCCGAACCTTTACCGACCAGTGGGATCAATGGCTCCAGTCAGCGGTTGCCGACAGCCGTGAACAACTGGGAGAGAACTGGCTTAACACCTATTTAACCAGCCCTATCTGGCGTTTTGCCCTCTCTGCAGGACTCTGTGACAAACCAGCATGGTGCGGCCTTCTGATGCCAAGCGTTGATCGTGTAGGACGCTACTTCCCTCTGACACTGGCCGCCCCGATGCCGGTCAACGGCAACCTGATGGCGCTGCTGACCGAATCGAAAGAATGGTTTGATCAGGGCGAAAAACTGGTATTGAGTACTTTGGAAGATAAATTCGATCTCGACGCTTTTGATCTTGCGCTGAACGATCTGGGATCACCCGATCCCGGCCGGGAACCAAGCCTGATGAACCCGTTCACTACCCATCGTCCCGCATGGCAGTTTCAGCTGGACTCTCTGGAGTCGGTGGACCGGCAATTGAGTGGATTTACCCATTCCATTCTGGACATGCACCTGCAGAACTACAGTCTGTGGTGGACGCACGGATCTGAACTGATCAAACCCTCCCTCCTGTTGTGCGAGGGACTACCACCGATGGAATGCTGGGCAGGCTTGCTCGACGGATCCTGGGTTCATTGGGGTTGGGGACGCTACATAACACGAGTGGAAAATGATAATGATGAGTGACACCACCCGTTATCGATGGAGTTCTTCAGCAATAACTGTTGTCGGTAATGTCCGCAAACTCAATGAAGATGCCTGTCTCAGCAGGCCGGATGCGGGCATATGGGTGGTTGCCGATGGCATGGGGGGTCACAGTTCCGGTGATCTGGCCAGCAGTATGATCGTCGATGGAATTCAACAAATTGAACTACTTCCGACGCTGTCTGAAGCGGTGGAACAAGTCGAAGACTCACTGCTTGAGGTCAATCGCTCGCTACGACACCTGGCATTTCAGCGTGGCGGGGACGTCACTATCGGGAGTACTGTGGTTATTCTAATGGCCCATGCTCAGCATTGCCTGCTGATGTGGGTCGGCGACAGCCGAGCCTATCGCTATAGAGATGGCCGTTTGATCCGTCTTACCCAGGACCACACTCAGGTAGAAGAACTGGTCATGCAAGGATTGATGGAACCGGAGGAAGCGGAGAATCACCCTGCTTCCAATATCATCACCCGTGCGGTAGGGGCCGATGATGCACTCTATGTGGACATGGATAATCGAAAAATTTTTAAAGGCGATACCTATCTGTTGTGCAGCGACGGTTTGAACAAAGAACTTTCTGATTCGGAAATCGCCGAGCAACTGACACGCCCGGGATCGACAGACGAAATATGCCACAGTCTGGTAGACACAGCTCTGGAACGTAGTGCCCGAGACAATGTCACAGTGGTATTGATCCGGGCGGAAGAAAAGATCGTGACCGGGCGGTAATGTCGGACTTCCAGGAAATTCTGGTCGCATTCACCCATGGCAAAATCGAATTCGATGAGCTCCTGGAAACTATTGACCGCACGCTGGCATCCCGGCCGGATTCGATACCCGAACTGCTGGAAGCCCTGGAAACGGCCAACCGGAGTGGCCGACTCCCTCCCCAGATTTACGCCCTTATTCAGACCAAGGCACAGCAATCTCAATCTGTAGAAGGCAGAGAGTACGCCCCTGAACCTGCCCTCCCCACCAGTAAGACAACCGATGACAGTTCCGATCATACTCGATTGGCAACTCCTCCTCCCGGCACCAACATGCCAGAGCCGGATGAGAAATCAAAGCCTGAGGACCGGTTCACCGCTTCAAAGCCTGACGATAAAACTCGCATTGTTTCACATCCCACCGGGTTGCCTGCCAGTCCCGGTTCAGTATTGGAGGGACAGCAACCTGAGCCAGAAGATCGTACCCGTATTGCGGCAGGACCACCTGAATCGGCAGATATACAGCGCGAATCCGATGATGCCACCCGAATTCTCCCAAGCAGGGCTGCAGCAACTGCCCCACCCTCTGAGACCAAAGACGGCACCCGTATTTTATCCAGGCCCACCGGTATGCAGGGTACCCTCTCAAAGTCGCCCCCCACCGGGACCGCTTCGACGCCTGACGATCACACCCGCGTTACTTCCAAACCATCGGAGCTGAGTGATACAGGGCGGTCCAGACCTCGCTCCGGTTCATCCGGCTCCTGGTCCAGAACCGGCACTCACACCGCGACCCGCAATCTAAGCCATGAACCATCGGTCGGTGATGTTCTTAACAATCGCTTCGTGCTTGACGAATTGATTGGACGCGGTGGTATGGGAATCGTTTTCAAGGCACTGGACAAACGCAAGATAGAAGCCAGAGACCGCCAGCCCCATGTGGCATTGAAACTACTGAACGAGAGTTCCAAGCAACACGACGCATCCCTGATGGCATTGCAGCGGGAAGCGCGAAAAGCACAGAAACTGCAGCACAGGAACGTCATCAGCGTATTTGATTTCGACAGAGACGAGTATGGTAATTACTTCATTACCATGGAACTGCTGGACGGATCTCCCCTTGACGAAACGATCAAGCAGCTGAAAGGCATTGGAATGCCCACTGAGCGGGCACTTCCCATGATCATCCAGATGGGTGAAGCACTTGCTGCTGCACACCATCAAAAGCCTGGGGTCATACATTCGGATTTCAAGCCGGGCAACGTTTTTCTCAGCAGCGACGACCATATCAAGGTATTTGACTTCGGTATCGCTCGCGCAGCCAAACCGAAAGAGCTGGATTCCGGGGCGGACGAAACCGCATTCGATGCCCAGACACTGGGAGCACTGACGCCTACCTATGCCAGCCTGGAGATGATCCAGGGGATGGAGCCAGATCCCAGAGACGATATTTATGCGCTGGCTATCGTCGCTTACGAACTGTTGACAGGCAAACGCCCCTTCGGCCGCACACCTGCGGACAAAGCATTAAAAGAGGGGTTGACGCCAATACGAGTGAAGGGACTCACTCGCAGGCAATGGAACGGGCTTCAACGAGGCCTCGCTTTCCATCGAGAAGACCGCTCACCAACAGTCGAAGCTTTTCTCGAGGAAATGCGGTTCCGTAAATCACGGTTACCATTGGCCTTGACAATCGGGGCGATAGGTCTGGGTGGGGCGTTCTATTTTTCGTATCCGATCATCGACGAGCGCATTAAAGTGGAAGAACTGGAGGAACTGATCCAGAATGCCCGACCCATCGCACTTGTAGATATCCTGGAAAGAATCAACAACGAGAAACCGGGGGTGCGTGAAAAGACACGACCTCTGGCAATCCGCCGCCTGCTCGATTCCCTCGAAACAGCCAGCGCAAAGCCAGAACAGTTTGAAGCCATTCTGAAATCTCTCGAAGGCGACAGGGAGTTACTTGCAGAGATAGCAACTACCGCCAAAGACATCATCCTTGAACACTATCTGGATCAGGCCGATGTAGCATTTTTCCCCCAGGAACGGCGCTACAACTACAACCTAGCTAAGGGACTGCTGGACAGTGCAAACACACTGTATCCGGATTCCTTCAAGGTCATCAAGGAACAAGACGATAACGAGAAGGCCAAGAACGAGCTTTTGAACAGACAGGACACCCGGTTCAACCAGCTCTTGGAGAACCGCCAACTGAATCAGCCTGATTGGGAAAGCCAGATAGCTGAAATTCTGAATGTGGTATCTCTACTCGATACCAACCACGAGTTGTTGAAGGACCCTCGCCTTGCCACCAGCTACGATGAGCGTGCACTCGCCGCCAGAGATCAAGGAGACCTGGATGAGGCAACTCGCTATATCGATGCCGGGCTCAACCGCTTTCCCGAAAACAGCGAACTGAGTAACACGAAAACCAGCATTCAAATTGCCCGTGAAAATGCTGCAGCCCAGGTGCAGATAGTACAGCTCCGTCAGACAATCGAACAGCGTCTGCCGAAACTTCGGACACCCGACGACTATCTCGCGTTGGCACCCGATTTACGACGATTGAGCTCCAGGCAGCCAGAGGACCCGCTACTCGAACAGGCCGAGCAGGGATTACGTCCACTGCTGAAAGAACGTATTGATGGATTGATCGAATCTTATGACTGGCTGGAAGCAGAACAGCAGCTGGAGGCCTTCAGTAATCAATTGGCTGCTGCCTACCAGAATACACTTCAAAACAGGATAACGGCTGCCCGCGATGCCCATATCCAGAAAGTCTCCTCTCTTTTTGAGAATCTATACCTGGCCATTTCGGAGCGGAGACTGACCCGCCCCGCTGGAGACAATGCCAGGGAAATACTGGATAGAGCCCGTTACCTGGCACCCGATGACCCGAGATTGGCTCAGGGTCTGGCAAGCATTGCCCAGACGTATCTGGAGCTGGCCCGGGAAGCAAGGTCAGAAAAAAAGTGGGACCTATCCCGCCAGTATGTGCAGGATGGCCTGGCCTTGAATTCAACGGATCCGGTCACTGGATCGCTGCGTGCCGAGCTTCGATTCATTGAGGTAGCAGAAGAAGAGAGCAATCAACAACTGGAGCAGGCGGAAAGGGAAAAACTGGCGCAGCAACGCAAAGCGCGTATTGATACCATCCAGCAGCAATTCGAACAGCAACTGGAACAGATGACACTATCCGAACAAGGTGGCAGAAAAGTGTTGGAGAAGCTGGATCAACTGGCTGCTGTCGATCCGAAAAACCCCTTGGTGGACGGGGGTCGCAAGCGTATTGCTCTGCGCTTCGATAGTGCCGGCCAATCCCTGGGTGAACGGCGTCAATGGAGTAAAGCCATGAACCTGGTGCGTGAAGGGATAAAAATCACTCCAGAATCCAGCTTGCTATCTGAACGCCTGGTCCGGTTGCAACTGGCCTACAGCGAACAACAGGCAGCGGAACGGGGACAGGATATTCTGGCGCGAAAAACCAATATCGAAACACTGCTTGCCGCCCCGCTGTTTACCAGCGACTGGGAGACCCAGGTACTCAATGAGCTTGATAATCTGGGAGGGTTGCTGACGACCGAAAGCTCCTGGCTGACACGCACCCTGAACAGATTCGGGAGTCTGTATCTCGAACAAGCCTCCCGGGAGCGAAGTAAACGGCAGTTTGCACAAGCCAGACAACTCCTCGATAAAGGCCAAAAGCTGGTGCCCGGGATGTCGGATACGTTCAACCGGGAACTCGCTTCACTGATTGTTGCCGAAAGGGCCTGGGATCGGGAAAACAAGGAGCAGATCCGCCGCGATCGGATTGAAGGCATGAAGAAGTCCCTGACTCGTCAAGCCAAGGCCGACGAAACCAGTGCCGCTATAAAAACCCTGGAATCACTCCGATCGGAACTGCCGGCCAACGATCCATTCATCCACACTACAGGCCCCGAAGCGATTGGCAACGCCTTCCTGCGACTTGCTAAAAGCCGGGTCAGTCGCAGAAACAAGGATTACCCTGGTGCCATCAGACTTCTGGAAAAAGGCCTGGATATCGCCCCGAATATGGTCTCGCTGCGACAGACCCTTAACGACTTACAACGTATAAAACAATTCAACACTATCCGCGATCAGGTCAGAACAAGTAATTTCAGGGACCTGAGTAAGCTGAAGATAAAACTACAGAAATTGCGGAATGAATATCCGGATTATTATCCTGACCTGTCCAGAGGATTTGCTGAAATACTCGCAGTCCGGGTGGAAAAAACTAAAGATTATCAGCAGGCACAACGTTTACTCGAGATCGCCAGTAGCCTTTTTCCGAACAGCAGACGGCTTCAGGATATCGTGCTGGAGAAACCGGCAAAGCCTTCACTCATCGCCAGAAAAGGCATTGATGCGGTTAAAACCGGCCATCTGACGGCTGCTGGGAAATTGCTCCAGGAAGCAAAGAATAAGGAGCCGGGACACCCGGATCTGGCCAAGTTCGAAAGAGTATTATCTGAAAAAACCAAGCGTGCTGAAAACCTTTACAGACAACATGACCGCCCCTTAAAGGCAAAACAGTACAAAGAGGCCAGAACTTTGGTGAAACAGGCGATAGCGCTCTGGAAAGACAATGTGGATTATCCAAAAAGGTTGAAAACAATTGAGGACCTGATTCGGAGTAGTGTGGCTGGATCCAGGGTAACAGACCCTTGCAGACGCAAATATGCGGGCTACGGAAAACGCAGCAGAAACTATCGCTGCTCTGATGTATTAAGTGGCGGTAAAAAAGGGCCTATCATGGTGATCATACCTGCCGGTGGCGGGCAAAGCAGCCCTTACGCAATAGGTCGTTATGAAATAACTATCGGCAACTACAACAGTTACTGCCGGCTGAGCGGAAACTGCAGACCTGTATCCGGGAGCAGTACTTTGCCAATAACGAACATTTCGTCCGGCACAGTACAGAAGTACGCCCGGTGGTTACCAGAAATCAGGTTTTGAGTACCGCCTGCCTACTGATGCAGAATGGCTGCACGCTGCCACCGCCAGGGGACGTCAACCCACGGGCTCAGATTTCAACTGCCTGTTGACAAGCAGTGGCGCCGTGGTGAAAGGAGGGGATCTGGTGAAAGTGAATATCAAGCCCGAAAATGCCTGGGGACTCTTCAATTATGTTGGAAATGCTCAGGAACTGGTTACATCGAACTCAGGTCTCGCTGTTCGCGGAGGACACTACAATGACCCGGCGGGAAAATGCAGCATTAAAATGACTCGCCTCCACAGTGGAAAACCTGACAAGACTACTGGCTTTCGATTGCTGCGAGAAATAAAGTAACACCATGACCGATACAATGCCCAAGGTAGAGCTTCGAGAGTTGACCAGGCAATATGCCCAGGGTCGATTGGACTGGCATACTTATCGCCAACGACGTGCCGCCATACTGGACAACCTGTCATCACCCGCGTCCCCCCGATCCAGGCCTGAACCTGTCCCTGAAGAGCCCAGGGACCCGATGAATGATACCGTCAGAATCCCCCCCCCCCGAACACACTGAATCGCTGCCCAGCAGGGGAAGCAGAATCCCTCTCGTCATCGGAGTGGTATCACTTCTGATTCTGGCCGGGAGTCTCGCACTGCTGCTGAACGATGACGGGAATGAGCATCAGGTGGACGAAACACCTCCACCGATCTTGCATGAACCCAAGCAGAGCAAAGCTTCCCCCGACCTCCACCCCCCCCCCGGGACTTCGGCTCTGACTGATGCTATCACTTCGTTTGTAGAACGGGACGATTGGGACACGGGGAGCCTGAACGATCTGCTGTCAAACTGGAATCTAGCCGATGAACAGGCACAAGCTGCCGCAAGGAAGACCCGCAGTTTCCGCAAACTGGAAACCGAACTGCGCAGTCTGATAAAGGAAGAGCTGGCCCTTACCGATGGTGTGGTTACCCCAGCCCTGACCACCTTGGTGGATTTCGGTTCACAACTCGGACTGGATTTTAAGAACTATAAGCAGCAGTCGGCACGGTCGCCGCCTGATGTGGTACTCAAAACTCCTCCCCCCCACACGGAATTAACGATACTCGAAGACCCCTCCCCGGCAAGCAGTGAGCCGGGGCCGGAAAACAGGCCGACCGGGCACCGACCACCCGATGATGGCTCCTCCTTCGAAACAGAAGCCGCCCCTACGGGAATTTCTGTGAAGCCTCCTCGAATTTCAGTCGAAGAAGCCCCTTCAGCATCCCCCCCCCGAATACCTGACCCGGAATCCAAACCGGCATCCTCTCTGCCCGAATCAGAAAGCGCTCAACCTGTCACAGGGGCTCTCACACCGGCCGGGACCGAAGCTCTTACACCTTCTTCCAGGCTCGAGGAAAGCAAACCTGGCAGCAAATCCAAACCAGATGCTTCCGTCCCCCTCCCCAATGTGACTCAATCCCCGCCATCTTCCGACCGAAACCCCGAAAGGGTGATGGTGATAGAGGATCCCTGCACTCCAGTGCGCGGTGGACGCCGAATACACAAATGCCGGGACAAGCTCAAAAGTTCGTCCAAGGGACCTGCACTCGTAGTGCTCCCCGGTACACGCTTTACCATGGGAAGTCAGGACTCACCTGACGAGCAACCACTACACCGGGTCTCTATTGCAGCCCCTTTTGCTATCTCTATCGACGAAATCAGCTACGGTGAATACGCTTACTACTGCCGTAAATCTGGTCTGAGCTGCCCCAAGCCTCCTTGGAAAGGACCGGGGTATCCTATGGTCAATATCAGCCGGAGGGATGCAGATCGCTACACCAATTGGCTGTCAGAGCAATCCGATCACCACTACCGGTTACCGACCGAAGCGGAATGGGAGTATGCGAGCCGGGCAGGAACCCGGGGGCCTTACCCGCTGGAACGGGACGGTCTGTCAGCTTACGCTTATTATTCGAGAACCGGCACGAAGACGAAACCCCACCCGCGAAAACCCAGAAGAACCAACCCCAATGGATTCCAGCTGTACATGATGGCCGGCAACATCAGGGAGTGGGTGTCGGATCATTGGCATCCAAATTACCAGGGAGCCCCTGCGGATGGCTCAGCCTGGAGGGATCGCCGGGAACAGTCAGGGGTGGTAAGAGGTGGCTCCTATGTGGACGACGAGCAAGCCATACGTTCTTCTGCCAGACAAAAGCTGGATTCTGAAACGAAGGATACAATCACTGGCTTCAGGGTGGTTCGGGATATTCCCATGGCCTATCAGAGTCACCCCGAACGCTGGGGTGACTGGTGGCTAAACAAGCAGAAAGGTGAATTGTTCACAAATTCGCTGCTGGTTCTTAATAATCTGGATGACCTTCGCAGATTGCAGCAGCAACACCCGACACTTCCTTTTAAAACTATCTCACCCGGCAACGCTGATCCCGGATATCGGGTTCTACTCGGGCTTTATGACACGGAAGCTGAGGCCAGGCAAGCCTACCAAGTATTGCCCGCCGGCCTGAAAAAACAAAGCGGGCACCCTGCAACCAAACGTATCCGGGATCTGCGTCGATAGCAATGCTGATATTTTTTCTCATGGAACCAAGATTGGGAGGGACAAGTGAAATTGACACTAGAGAGCGAAAAGCCCCATAAAGAGGTGTCATCAAGTTTTCAGATACTGGTATGTGGTGATTTCCTGGCCGAATCTGATCAGAAACCCATCGGGGCCACGGACATCAATCACCACAGCTTCAACGAAACCTTATCAAGACTGGAACCCCGATTAACCCTTGATATCCCTAATCTACTGACCGATGAGCACCCACGGTGGTGGCTGAAACTCAAATTCAGCAAACTCACTGACTTTTCACCCGCAGGCCTGATAAAGAACGTCCCTGAGTTGCAGTGGATCGACGAACTGCGAACCGCGTTGAAAGCAGTAACCACCGGTACAAAACCCCCTTCAGCCCTGAACTCCCTTCTGGAAGACTACAAACCCATCGATGCCCTGGCCGAACCACTGCGACTCTGTAAGGCGGCTTTGCAACCAACCCACCGGAAACCTGTGACCAGCTCACCTTCCCCAACGCTTTCAAGTCAGCAGGACCCGGTAGTGGATAGTATTCTCGACATGGTGGCGTTGCCAGACGAACAGCAGAGGGAAGAATCACGGGGCAGCTCCTTTATGAGCGGCCTGATCAAGGATATCGGTAAGAATACCGGATCTGGAAAGATACCGTCTGAGTTCATCCAGGCCCACCGGATGATCGGGAAAGTGATCGGCAGGCAGGTGGATGAAATTCTGCATCACCCGGATTTCCAGGCTCATGAAGCGACCTGGCGCGGTATGAAATTTCTGATTGACCGGACTAACTTCAGAAAACCGGTAAAAATTCAGATCCTCAGCTCCACAAGCGCTGAGCTACCTCAGATTCTGGAGAATTACCTGAACCGGAAAGTGTCTGACGGTCGCCTTCCCAACCTGATAATCGCCGATTACTATTTCGACAATAAGATACCGGATCTGGAATTGCTCAAACAGCTGGCAACCACACTGGCGAGTTCACAGACCTCACTGATCTACTCCATAGACGCCAGCTTCTTCGGTCAGGCAACCACCGACCAGATTTCACGACTCACCCTGCCTGACGGACTCAGAAATCTGCCCGGTTACGAAAAATGGAACAGCCTGCGTGATGACCCGACTGCTCGCTGGCTGTCTGCCTGCTTCAACCCGCTTTTACTCCGCCTTCCCTACCCGGTGGATCATCGCAATGCATCCGGCCTCACCGAATCCATTGAAAACCAGGGACACTACCTCTGGGGCAAACCGGCATGGGCATTGGCCTGTGCCATCACAACAAGCCTGGCACGCACGGGCTGGCCCACCGAGTTCGTCGGACCGAGAGCAGGGCGAATTGATGACCTGCCGCTTCGGGTGGTCGAGGAACCTGGCTTGGAGTCCCGGCAACTCCCCCTCGCCTGGCCAATCTCCGAGATGACCGCCAAAGACCTGTCCCGGGCAGGTATCATCTCACTGACGGGTGGATTCGATCAGGATTTTGCCGTAATCCGCACAGCACCCACACTCCACTACCCGGCCTATTACAGCGATACGGAATCCCATCGAATCAGTCGACTGATGTCGAGTCTTCCCTACCAGCTTCTGGCAGGGCGCATCGTATCCACCATCACCAGTCAAACTGATAACTTCCGAGCATCTCATTCTGTCCATGAATTACAACAGGAAATGAAACGGAGCCTGGAGGAACTGCTGGTAGATACGGGTCCTGATGCGAAAGTATCGGTTGGGTTGGAATACGATAAGGAGAATAACCCTCTGCTGGAGATCAGGCTCAAGACAGGACGGGAGATTATGAACGGTACCGATTTGCAGCTATCCCTGGCGGTGTAAGCCGGACCAGCCGAAAACAAGGAATCCGGCTTCAATCTGTGTGACCGCTTCCCACACCCCTGCCGCAGCGGAGGCTGTTCATGCGGGATGGGTGAAAACACTCATTGGGGTTTATCCCGGTACTGCTTCGGCGCCCCTTACATGTGCTCCGTTAACAACCCCTTGAACGGATCCTCAAGCGAGTTCAGCTCCTCCACATCGATAAACTCCTCGAACACGGGCCGCCCCGACAATTGAGTAACCGTTTGGATCAATGCATCCTGTGGACAGAACGACGAGAGGGGTGAGGTAATCACGACAAAAGGCAGATCTCCTGCAATTTGTGTAGTTTCTATTGACATGGGAAAACGCAAATCTTCGAACAGTTTTTTCAAACCGGGAGAACGCTCCACCACAAGCCACAGCGTCAGACTGTTCAGTATCAGGGATTTCAAATCGTCATAGCCCACCTTTTCACCCTGCAGATGGTCGGCCAGCAAGTTCGACAGGTTATACCGTCCGGTATAAGCCAGCACCCAGCTGACAGGAGAGGTGATACTGACGGTCTGCGATCCATCTTCCCCCATCCGGTAGATATACTCCCAGGGGTAGAGTTCCAATTGATTGTTGATGTTGGATATCGGGGTACTTAACTTCGACGGGATTCCGAAAGTGTCTTTGCAGAGGGTCTTGTATCGTCCTTCCAGCTGTGTAAAATTTTTCTCCGCACCCATGATCTTTTCCTTGAATGCACTTTCCATGAACTCCCCGAGTACCTTGCGGGGTGCGAACAAAGGAGTGAGGGTTTTTAAATGCCCCATCATGGTGTTGTGCAGAACCTGGGAAAACTTCTGCGACGCACTCCTAAGTGCCGTCATCTGCTCAAGATCAATCTCTTTTACCCGTCCCATTTAGGCTCCCAGCTGGCCTGTGCCATCGATTGTTGTTAGTTCCATGTCAATGCGGATATCAGCATACCTATTTGAGTTGCAGCACCGTCACTTCCGCTTCGTCACCATCCGGATGTCCGCCAAACATCACGCGCGCAGGATAGCCGGAAACTTTCAGATAATAGGATGTTTCCGAATTCAGACGATTCAGTACCGCGCAAGCGGTATATTCAGTCGAACCAACCTCAGCCTTGATGCCCATCATAGGATATTCCAGCACACAGCGCTCCGGAAGCTCTCCCCTGACACCAACCCCATGATGGGTGATCTCAGCTCCTTCGCTTACACCGAACATCATACCATCCGCCACGTCATCGTTCACCGGCCCCACCTCGAACCATTGCCCCAGCACCGGATGAGCCAGTACATTAAAACGGAACGCCGACTCACCCTGCCCCTTCGCCGTATAACCGGCAGCCACCACTTTGGCACTCCAGGTAGGATCTGTCGAACTCATGAACTGAGCATGTCTCAAGAGCGTGGGGAACCCATCCGCCTGGGGCCGATAATCGAGCCCGAGAAAGAGCAACGGTATGGCTGGATCTCGCAGTGAACGCAGAGACGCAGCGACCATGGATAATCCGTAGCGCGTGTTTTCCAAATCGAAATCTCTGCTGCGCCCGGCAATAACCCAGAGGTCCGAGTTTTCACAGCTCCGCAGCATTTCAACAAGTTCCACCCAGGCAACCTTGTCCAGGTCATCCATCCACGCCGCACCCGATACCTGGAGACCATTTTGAGCCAGCAGCCCCATTGCCTCCTTGGGTTCCGGGGCATCCTCCCCGGTCGCCAACCAGGTCAACCAAACTTTCTTACCTGCCATACCTTCCTCCTTATGGATTCTCCTGCTGAAATTACCGTATTATTCAATCCTACTACAAATTGCAGCTGACAATCCCCGAATCCCTGACTCCAATACCCCCATGAAATCAAACTTATTTGCCGGCGAGACATCCCGTTGGAAACGCTTTTCCGGCGCCAGACTATTTCTGAGCCTGCTCTGTCTATTTTTTCTCGCAGGCAGTCTAGCAGCAGACCCTGTCACCGAAGAAAGCTTCAGAGACTGGTTAGTGCGGTGCGACAGGCAATCGGAGTCCGATGTTGAGCTCTGTTTCATGGAACAGAATCTCATGCTGAAGGAAGGCAATCGTCAGCTGCTGAACGTCGTAGTGGGTTATCCCAGTGGAAAAAAACAGGTAATGGCTGTGTTCACTCTTCCCCTGGGGATCTACCTGCCACCCGGATTAGCTCTGCGCATCGACAGTGGCAAGACTATCCAGTTTCCCATACAACACTGCATTCAGTCAGGATGCAAGACACGGTTGCCCCTGAGTAAATCCCAGATCAGGCAGATGAAAGCGGGTCGACAGGGATTCATTACCGTTCACGATGGGGCAAATCAACGTATCGTGATACCTTTCTCTCTGCTTGGTTTCACCGCAGCATTGAAAAGTATTAATGAGAAGTAACTGCTCACCCCCCAGAGATTACCCCCATGGGCGGTCTGTGGAGGAAGTGTCTTTGGCATGGATGCCAAAGCCAAGCCTGCAGGGAGGGTTTTACGGCGTCTTCCGCAACAGATTGCCCGTGCGGGGTGAGTAGTTACAATGAGAAATGAACTTTCAACAGTTGAATAGTGACCATTTCTCAGGCGAACAGGAATCCGTATCAGACCGGAGAACATCGCAGTCAGTAGGATTTTGGGGTATCTTAAGAGCCAGATAGACGACTTTAGACCAACAGATCAAGGTAATCATGCTAGGTAACGACGGGTGACGCTTGAAGAGAAAACTATCGTCAGGCAGCCCTTAGGAATAAGTGGCCGGCGACCTCCACCCTCAATACGGATTACTTATGCCCTTGCGGACGGCCGACCAAGAACTGCGACATTTAACTCGTTGACCCGAATCGGCAGAGACGAGTCAAATCAGCTGCAGTTGAATCTGGATCTCGTCAGCCGCCGCCACGCCGAGTTGTATCCCGTTGGTACTCAGTGGCGAATCAAAGACCTGGGGAGCAGTAACGGAACCTATCTGAACGGACACCTCGTCTCCCAGGCCTTTCTGCCCGCCAAAGCCACATTGCAGTTCGGATCTGAGGGCCCCATCATCCGGGTGGAGCGGGAATCCCCGGGCAAACCGGCCAATGTGGTCGCACCACAATCTTTAAAAGCCCCCCCACCACCGCCGAAGACGGAACCCGCTGACCAATCGTCCCAACCGTCGAAGCAGAGACCTGGACCGATTCTGATCACACCCATCCTGGTCACCACCCATTCCGATGGCGCCACAAGACCTATCCAGAAATTCTCAGATCGGTTCACCCTCGGCAGCGCGGATGTATGCGACATCACCCTGACCGGTAACTCGGTCAGTTCTCTGCATGCAGAAATCTACTTTGACGATGCGGGCTGGTGCGTGCGCAATATTGACTCTGATGCTGAAACACTGCTGAATGGTGTGGCAGTATCAGAGGCCCGCCTGCCTGCACAAGCTTCTATTCAACTAGGTCATTACGGGCCCCTGGTCCAGCTGCAGGCCGTGGTAGAAAAAGCATTGGCCCCGGAAAAATCTGATACGGATGACAGGCATCCACCCCACCCCACCCCACCCCACTCCATTGACGAGATAGCTAAGCACTATTTTGACGATTCGTCGGACCGGGAAGCCGGTGAACATACCATCATGGTAAGGCGTGCCTTCCAGCAGGTTAAAAAGAAGCAGTCAAGACGCTACCGCGGCATTATCGGCTTTGTAGCACTACTCCTGGTCGCTAGTGTGGGTGTCGGCGTTTACCAGTTCAATAAACTGCAGCAAACCCGGAAACTGGCTGTCGATATTTTTTACAACATGAAGGCCATGAGCCTGCAGATTTCCCAGATCGAAAGACTAGTCCAGGAAACCGGAGAAAGACGACTGCTGGCAGAAATTGAAAACAAACGCCAGCAATTGTCGATGATGGAGGAACAATACGACCAGTATCTCGAAGAATCGTCCATTCTGGATGCCACCATGAGCGAAGAAGAGCGCATCATAACCCGCATGGCCCGGCTGTTCGGCGAATGTGAATTGAATATGCCAGAGGGATTCGTGCAGGAGGTGCAGCGTTATATCATCAAATGGCAGGCATCGAGTCGCTTCAAGAAAGCAATGTTCAAACTCCACGAAAAACGTTACGCACCCCTGATCTACAGGGCCATGACAGACAACGATATTCCACCCCAGTTCATGTACCTGGCACTCCAGGAAAGCAACCTCGATCTCCGGGCCATCGGCCCACCAACCCGTTTCGGTATCGCCAAAGGGATCTGGCAGTTTATCCCGGGCACAGCCAGAGACTATGGCCTGAAAACCGGCCCTCTGGTGGATCAGGCTGTATTCGATCCAGAGGATGAGCGATTCAGTCTGCTCAAATCCACCCGGGCTGCTGCCCGTTTTCTTCGTGACATCTACGAAACCGACGCTCAAGCTTCCGGGTTACTGGTAATGGCCTCTTACAACTGGGGACCTACCAACATCAAGAAGCGAATTAAGAAGATGCCCGAGAACCCTCGGGACAGGAATTTCTGGAACTTGTTGAAACAACACAAGATTCCCAAGGAGACTTATGATTACGTCTTCTATATCTTCTCAGCGAGCGTCATCGGAGAAAACCCGGGGTTGTTCGGTTTCGATTTCGAGAACCCGCTTGAAGAGTATCTGGAACCTGTTGAAGGTTAAGTCGCTTTCTGGTTTCACTGTTAAAGGACGAGCCAAGCCAACTAAGGGCCTCGGAAACTATGTATCGTCCCGTAATGCGCAGGGTATCAGCTCAGATTCAAGGCGCAGATGAAAGCGCATATCATAGATTATGCAACTGAATCTGCAACGCAGACGACGTCC